>JAIBAE010000053.1 GCA_019695345.1 Bacteroidota bacterium
CAGAATCTACTTCTTCTGGTTCAGAATGAACTATGGAAGACGGTTATTTTTATAGGGTTGCCTTAATAACTATGTCAAAATAAACTGTTCACAATAATTGGCCAAACATTTTCTTAATAAAATGTAATTATCAAAATTTCGGATGCTTTCATCTTATAAATACGGTTAAATTCCGGCAAAATTTGGGGCTTTGGTAACTACGGTGCGGTGCCGTCAAGCGGCAGCAAAAAACATTTGAAAATCCTATCTGCTTATAATAAATGGAGTAATGGTTTTGAGTGTACCATGAACAATGTTCAGATAATACAATCCATTTGGTAAATGTGAGGTATTGATATGAAATACCCCGGAAGTATGTGAACCTGTTTCCAATACTAACCCAAGTGAGTTGTAAATTGTGTATGAATATTCGCTAAGGCTGGCATGAGCGACATGCAGATACTCCTGTGCCGGATTTGGGAGAACTTGGAGCTCCTCAATTTTGGGATATTCCAAAACTGATGTCGTCTGTTGAATATACCCTTTAAAGAAATCTAAGGTTGCATAGGTAAAGTTACTATGAAACTCGTGGTCGGCAAAAGCTACTCTGTACTGATACAACGCTTCTTTCCACTGAGTTTCCGGTAGAGTGCTGAATTCCGATAGTACCGCGGGATAGTTTTTAATGACGTATTCCAATGTATCACTTTGAATTTTTGGAATGTCATTCGGATACAAAAATCCTTTATCTCGTAATTGGTTAAGCATTGCGGTTGATTTTGCTATGGTTACTCCGGATATACGTGCAAAGCGCTGTGGATACAATGGCTGAGGTTGACTTTGCATCCACTCGCATCGGACTCCTCGTCCTATCAATTTTTCGTACACCTCTCTTGCCTTTTTGTTGTTTTCGCCTATCGGTGCATCGTCGGCGTTGGCATCGTTTATTGCAGGTGCTTGTATTCCGGGTATTGTTGTAGAGTCTGCAATGGTAATTGGTCCGCCGGAACAGTAGTTAGCCCATGCCGTATATCCTAAAGTCATAGCCACACTTAATGTGTATCCGCCACCTACAGACATCCCAACAGCAAACAACGGGGTTTGCTCTGTTACAAGATTACGTGCTATAAGCGAATCAAGCAAAGCACGGGTTGCTTTATGGTCGGGGTTTTGAGTTACAGAAACGGGAAAAGATTTCCATTGGTCTTTTTTATCATTATCCTGAGGACCGCTATCAACTTCATCGCAGTTATAGGCAAGCAATCCAAACCCCATAGCTCTTGCAGCATGGGCAAACTGTGTGTACTCTGTTCGCTCTGTCCAGATTTTACCTCTACCATTTGTAAAATGATGCAGGGTTATCAACGCAATTGTTTTTTTCGGTATGGAATACCACACATGTTTCTTTACAAATCCTACATCAATATCGGTTTCGTTCCATTGTAAGGGTTCGGCATAAGTAAATGTTGCTGTAACAGTAATATCCGTTGCGGGCATAATGATTCCGGTAGTCCATTCACGCGGAGTTAGTATACATTTCACTTTCACATCCTGAATCCAACCATTAAATACAGAATCTTTGGGAATTGCCCTACTCCATACTCTTACTGTATCGCCGGCTTTATAAACACCGCTTCCAAATCCGTTAATAACAGTAAGCCTATAATTTTGTGCTGAAAGTATAACTGTACAAAGAAGGCTGAAACACAGTATTAAGATCTTCATAGATATTCAAATTGTATTAAAATAGTCGTTGCATTAGTACAAAACGAACACATTCTGGTTTAATATACAGATTCCAATATTGATATTTCCCGCCGTTTGCCGAAACAATTCTTCAGCTCGCAAACCCTGTGCGAGCCAAACGGTACAGCATCGCAGTTCCTGAATTCAACAAGATGTATTGTACGTAACAGATATAAGATAAAAGGTTGTTTTTCTATAAATCAAATAGTGGTTCCGGGTGTAGTTACATCGAATATTCTGTACCGCAACACCAACTATATGAATATAGAAATAGGTTCGGTGCAGTCTGCGATAGCAACACCATAAAAAGCATACTCTTATTGAGTAAAAAAGTCGTAGATTCCGCACGAGATGCCAAAGGTTTATTTCAGGGGAAAATTATGTCACGTTGCTTACTATATATTCTATTGATTTTTACTGTTTCATCGTTGTGCGTTTGGTCGGGGACAGCACCTAAGCCATCGCTTACAGGAACAAGATTTGTTGCAAATAAAGGTCAGTGGAATAAGGAAGCATTGTTCTGCTCTAAAACTTCACAAGGAACTACCTGGATAACCGGAAATGGTGTTGTTTTTGACTTTTATTCGGTGGACGTGCCTTCGGAAGCTAAAAGACTGAAGCACGACAGAACATTGTACGACTCTTTGTGGATGCGCGGACAAGTAGTACGTATGACATTTAGCAATAGCACCAATTCCACATCAACTCGTGGCGTGTCTAGATTGAAAACCAAATTCAATTATCTGTTAGGGAACGACCGTTCAAAATGGGCTACCAATGTTCCGCAATACAAAGAAGCGGTAACAAGTAATATGTACAAGAATATTGGGTTACGGTATTACATAGAAAATGGTGCTTTGCGTTATGACGTGAATGTTCAGCAAGGCGGAAACCCACAAGATGTTTCGTTACAATTTGAAGGTGTGGATGATATTCAGATTAATAGCAAAGGTGAACTTGTACTCCACACAGTATTAGGTGATATTGTACAACAGAAATTGGTTGCATACCAAATAGTAAACAAAAAGAAGGAAGTTGTGCCATGTTCTTTTATAAGAAAAGAAGACGGAACTGTTGGCTTTGAAACCGGTGCCTATAACAAAAACAAACCATTGATTATTGACCCCATTGTATGGGCAACATTTATAGGTGGTGAGCTGATTCCTATTGGGCGAGGAAAATTTGCAGATAATGTACCGGGAACAGAAGATTGTTTTGATATTGCCTTAGATGCATCCAATAATTCAATTGTGTGCGGTGTAACACAAACTACCGATTTCCCTACTACAACGGGTGCTTATAAGAGAGTTATATCCGGTGTTATGGATCCGTTTGTTGCCAAAGTTGCCGCCAACGGAAGTAGTTGCATTTTTGTTACGTATATAGGTGGCGGAGATAACATTGTAGAGCATTGTAGCTCTGTGGCTGTTGATCAAACTACCGGAAATATTTTTATTTGCGGCATGACAGGTTCGAGTACATATCCAACAACTGCCAGCGCTTACCTTCGTACTTTTTCCGGGGACGGCAAAGGTTTTATTTCTGTACTAAGCCCCAATGGTAATGGGTTGGTTGCATCTACATTGCTTGGCGGCTCACCTTACGATGAACTCACTGCAATTACCTTAGATAATAATAATGTATATGTTACCGGATTTGCTTGGGCAGGGTATCCAACCTCGGCCAGCGCTTACCGCCCTACTATTACTGCCGGATACTCTACTATTGTCAGTGTGATGCCTAAGAATTTACAGACTCTAACTTCATCAACATACATTGGCGGTCTATCGGAAGGACGTGCTATTGCCGTAGATGGCTCGGGTAATATCCACATCACAGGTGTTTCGTTCGATGGAATTTATTCTTGCACTAATAATGCTGTACAAAAAAATATAACATCCGAATTATCCGAAGCTACTTACTCTAAGCTTAACAACACGTGCTCAAACTTACTCTATTCAACATATTTTGGTTCAACATGGGAAGAAGAGGGTCATGGTATTGGAGTAGATGCAAGTGGGAATGCCTACATTTGCGGCTTAACATCCTCACCCGGATTATATACAACTGTTGGTGCGTACGATAGAAGCTTTAATAGTATCCCCGGTGGAAGAAGTGATACGATTCCAACAATTGTGTTTGATGGGTTTGTTACAAAGTTTAATGGCAATACTGGTACTATTGATTACTCTACATACCTTGGTGGTAAAGCAAGCGACGTTTTAAACAAAATCAGAGTTGATGCTGCGGGATATGCTTACTTAACGGGAACTTCTTACTCAACCAATTATCCGGTTACAAACTGTACAGCCGATTCAACACTTAATGGTAAATCCGATGCCGTAATTTCTATATTAAGTCCTGCCGGCAATGTATTACAATACTCTTCATTTCTGGGTGCCGGAGGTAAAGAATTTGGTTATTCTATTGCAAAAGATAATCTCGGACAGTTATATATATGTGGTACCTCAAGTTCCGGAGCATTTCCCGTTACAACAGGTGCAGCCCAAACTCTACGTAAACAAAGCGATGGCTTTGTTTGTAAATTCGACCCTATTCAAACCTTTACAGTTCATGCCGGAAATGATTTTTGGTTTTCGTGCAGTAGCATCAACAAACAAATATTTTTAGGTGCTGTACCAAGTTGCGGAACACCACCATATACATACTCATGGAGTCCGGGAAACATCCTAAACGATTCAACAGATAGAACGCCGTGGGTTACCACTTCAACATTATATCAAGAGTTTGTATTAACATGTACCGATGCAACTGGTAAAGTAGCTAAAAATACGGTTGCTTTAATTCCTCAGTTTTTAACAATCATTCCGGGAAGCGACACTTCAATTTGTTGGGGGCGTAATACTAAGTTAAATACAGATGTAACTGATGGTCTTGGCCCGTTAACATACGTTTGGTATCCAAGTTATGGGCTAAACAATCCATATCTAAAAAACCCAATGGCTCAACCCGATAGCACAACACAATATATCATGGTTGTACGGGATACATCCGGTTGTGAAAAAGCAGATACCGTTAAAGTGTTTATTTCACGTGGTAAACTGTATAACTCTCATGATTCAGTGTCGTGTGGAAGCAAGCAAATTAAAGTTGTTCCGGATTACAGGGGGGCTATACCTCCGTATGTCTTTAAGTGGACCGATAAAGCAGGTAATACTGTTTCAACTGTGCAATCTCCAACACTTACTGTTGATTCGGTTGCTATGTTCTATCTTACCATAACAGACTCTGTTAAGTGTGTATACAGAGATTCAATTCAACTGAGGTATAGTCCGCCAACATTAGCAAGCTTTAAAGGTGATACGGTTGTTTGCAAAGGTCAAACAGCAAATGTTAAACTTTCTGTTTCAGGCGGAACAAAACCATATAGAATAATTTGGACTGCCAGCGATTCCGTTCTTACACTTACATCAACCGATTCAACTGTATCGGCACCGATAACTAAAGACACCAAGTTTTACGCAAACATTGTAGATGTTTATGGATGTAGAAATGTGTTTGAGTATCAGGTTAGAATTGACTCTATAGCAAACCCAAAAATCAAAACAGGTAACAACAAAGCTGTAATTTGCCAAGGTGGTTCTATTCAGCTTGATGCAGGTACGTTTTCTAATGCTACATATCTATGGTCAACCGGAGATAAATCTCAACGTATTACTGTTAATAAAGAAGGTTGGTACAAAGTAACGCTAACAGGAAACAAGACAGGATGCAAAGGCAGTGACTCTGTATATATTACGGTACAACCCACACCAACACCACAAATTGCTTCCGCACCCGATACCACAATCTGCGAAGGCGGTAGTGCAACTATCCGTATTGCCGGAAACTGGAAATCATATAAATGGAGTAATGGCGATGTAACTCCAACAACAACGGTAATTGGCGCAGGCGAATATTATGCAACAGTAACCGATAGTATTGGTTGCACGGGTGTATCAAATAAAGCTACCGTAAAAATCAATACCTTTACAGCGTCTATCAACGGACCCAATTCCTTGTGTGCTAATGTTCAGGCAACATACACTATAGATAAAAACCCGAACTGGCAGTATGCCTGGAACACTAAGAAATCTGGCGTGATAACCAGTGGGAAAGGTTCAAATCAAATAACTGCACAGTGGAATGCCGATGGTACTGATAGCATTACTGTTGTTATCAACGATACAGTAACACATTGTATTACTGCCAGAACATTTGGAGTAACAATCACATCTACCATCAAGCCAAGTATCTCCTCAAAAACAAGTCCGGTATTATGTGGGAATGGCTCATCTATACAACTTGATGCACCTGCAGGATACACCAGTTACGATTGGAGTAATGGCGAAAAAACACAAAGTATTACTGTAACTCAACCGGGCGACTATACTGTAAAAGTTACATCCGGCGGTTGTTCGGGAACAAGCGATCCATTTACCGTTAAAACAGCTCCTCCAATTTCTGTTAGTGTACAAGGTAAACAACAGCTTTGCCGCAATGAACAAACAACCTTGTCTGCAACATCAGGATTTGCTTCCTATAAATGGTCATCAAACGAAACAACCGAAACAATTACGATTACTAAAGCAGGAACATACTCCGTAGTTGTTACCGATACCAATGGTTGTACTGCAACAAACTCACTTACAGTATCCAACAGAGCGTATGGTTTACAAGGTGCAACACCATTAACATTCAGCAAAACACTTATCAATAACAATCAGCAACAAACTACTACGGTAACCAACATGTTAGGTGAGGACGTAATTGTTGAATCTTGTTCCCTGGTTACAAATGCAGCGGAAATATCTATCGTATCTACTCAACCACCTATTAAGGCAACTATTAATCCTTCTGCTTCATTTACAGTTACGTTAAAGTTTGCACCAACTGCAGAACAAGATTACTCCGATACACTTATAGTACTCTTATCGGCACCATGTCCTGATACCATTCGTATTCCAATACAAGGGCAAGGAAGTTCCGTAGATAATCGCTTCACCTCATTTATATCAATGCCCGATATAACATTCGAAGCAGGTGTTACCAATGTATCAATCCCTGTTACAGTAGGTGTTGCAAACAACCAAATAATGTCAAGTTTCAACTGCACAATCTCAGCATCGTTCGATGCACGGTTATTTATCCCAACCGGGGTTAGCACTGGTACATGGAGCAACCCAACCGATGCCCCAGTTAATAACATACGTACGGTTAAAATTGCACTAACTAATGTAACGCCTACAGCGGGTAGTGTGATTACATCTATTATTGGAGATGTACTTATCAATACACCAAACAAAACCACATTAACACCACAGTTGCTATGGGAATCCACACCACAGCCGGTATCCATCAATGTTAAAAATGGTTCTCTAACTGCCGAAGGTTGTTTTGTGGATGGCAGAGCATTACAAATTGTTTCCAAAGCACAAATGCTTCTCTCGCCTAATCCTACAAACTCCGATATCAACATCGTTGTCTCATCGGGCGAAAAAGGAATACATACGGTTAAGGTGTATAACACTGCGGGTACTGTAATTGCTCAGAATATGTTTTACAATGCAAGTGATATGCGCACCGAACAGCAATCTATACCGGATGTAGCAAGTGGTGTATATGTAGTAGTCTTGCAAAGCCCAAGCGGAACGCAATCACAAAAAGTTATGGTAGTGCGGTAGTTGTTGCTATCGCACGACCGCCCCGCACAAGAAAATTAAGTAAGCACTAAATACTTGCGCGACAGAACCTCGTAACAACATAGCGGCAGAAAATTCAAATAAGGAAGCATTCTTAGGAGCTAATTATTTTTTTACTGAAGTTATAAAAAGCAAGAAAAACAAAAGGTCTATATCTTGCCGTTCAGTTAAACAGCATTACTCTTCGCCAGTTTTTGTATTGTTAGTCCTTGAATAATAATACTAAACAACACACAGCAATAGGTGATAATCAACAACACGTTTTTTATCTCACTTTGAGGTAAAGAAAGAACTAGTGCAATAGAAAGTCCACCTCTCAACCCTCCCCAAGTCAGAATCAAACCATCTCTTGGCTTTAATCCTATAAACTTAGAAGCTGAGAATATTGGAATATAAACCACAACAAACCTTGATACCAGTACTATGATTATTGTTATTAGTCCAAACATTAAGTGATTAAATTCAATTTCAATTATTAATAATATAAAGCCAATTAGCAAGAAGAGTATTGCATTTAGAATAACATCAACTAACTCCCAAAATTTGTGTACATATTCTTGAGTAGTGTCACTCATTGCCAAATTCTGTTTAAAGTTTCCGGTCATTAGCCCCATAACAACCATAGCCAAAGCGCCAGATGTATGTAGAACATTACATACCCAATACCCACTCATAACAAAAGCTATTGTCAATAGTATTTCTGTTTCATAGTGATCAATTGATTTTAGCAACATATGAAGTACATAACCAAAAATAATTCCCAAAATCACACCGCCTATTGCTTCCTGAAAAAATAGAGTAGAGAAAAGTTCCACACTAAAAACTCCACTTGTTTTTGATTGCAGTAAAGCCAAGAAAACTACCACACCTATCCCATCGTTAAACAAACTTTCACCCACTATTGTAGACTCTATATGCTTAGAAACATTAGCCTTTGTTAATATTCCTAATACAGCAATAGGGTCAGTAGGTGAAATTAGTGCCCCGAATAAAAGACATGAAATAAAGTCAATACTAACATTAAACAGATGCGATACAAAATAGGTTAGGAATGCAATAATAACTGTTGAAACCATAACACCTGCAACTGCAAACACAGAGATAGCTCTAACATTTTTTTGAATGCTTTTCCAATCGGTATGCAGTGCACCAGCAAACAACAAAAAACCTAAAAGATAATCTATGATTACTTTTTCAATATGTAATGATTCAACTTGCCCTGTAATGTAATCTAATGGAACATTAAGCCAATACTTAGAACTAAGTACTATTAGTGAAAGTACCGTTGATATTAGGAACAAGCCTATAACAAATGGTAATCTTAAAAATTTTTGGTTTAAGTATGCAAATACCGCCGACAATGTTATCAATATGGTAACTACTAGATAAATATTCATTTCACTTACTTCTTAATACTTCAACATTGTTTGTATTTAGTTTTTGTTTAATCCAAGTATTAAACATTAAACTATCTTTATCTGATAACTCACTAGTAGACTTATATATTAGAACGTGTTTTTCCTGAGTACTATCCTTATAGGCAAATGTTTGGACAGAAATAGAAATAGCAGAAATACTTGGGAATAATGAGTTTGCTTCTTGGAATATTTGTTTACTATCAAACGTATGCATGTTTAGATTTTTTTCAATTTCGGCTAATTGTTGTTCCTTTTTACTCACTTCATTAAGTATATCATTCTTGATTTGGTCTATATTATTAACGCTCTCCTTAATATCTAAATCAGTATTATCCAAGCTATACAAACTCAATCTTTGTTTAAGATTTTTTTTCTCCTCTTCACTGTATTGTCTTTTAAGGAACCCTACTTCAATTCTTTGAGATGAAGAAGCATAGTTAAGTTTTTTAAAGACAAGAATATTACCTTTATCTATAAATTCTCGCTCAATGTATAACTCAGCATTTTTCCGAAATTGCTGCTCTTCTAATAAGGTATAAGCAAAATAAACACTTGGTAAAAGCATCGACACAACTATACCGTATATTAAAAAATGTATCTGTTTCTCCTGTTTGGCATCTATTTGTTTTACGGCAGGATACTTTAGATACTTTACTATTGTATAGGTAGCTATACAAATAAACACACAGTTAATACTATATAAAAACAACGCTCCCAAAAAGTAATTTATCTGTCCTGTTGCAATTCCAAATCCGGCTGTGCACAACGGTGGCATCAATGCGGTTGCAATAGCTACCCCTGGTATTGGGTTTCCTTTCTCTACTCTTGTAATTGCAATAACACCAACAACACCACCAAAAAACGCAATGAGTACATCATATATATTGGGTGAAGTTCTAGATAGAATCTCAGATTGGGCATCTTTAAAGGGGCTGACTGTGAAGTATAACGTTGCAACTATTAGACTAACAAAAGTTGCAATTGCCAAATTTGCAATTGATTTTTTTAACAATGTAAAATCAAATGTCCCTAAAGCAAACCCAGCCCCAACTATTGGGCCCATTAAAGGAGAGATTAACATAGCACCAATTATTACAGCTGTTGAGTTAACATTCAGGCCAATTGATGCTATAATAATAGCACATGCTAAAATCCAAAGATTAGCCCCAGTAAAAGAAACATTTCCTTTAACATATTCTAAAACAATACTTTTCTTTTCCTCACCAATATGTAGATTAAACAAATTTCTAAACATTGTTATACCTATGGAAGATTTAAGGAAACATGAACATTGCCTTTTACTTTACGATGGCCAATAGCTGTGAAAAGTTTGACTCGTTGATTATCAAATCTGCATGATGATTTATTAATTCATTGTTAGTGCAAAATGCGATACCCAACCCAGACTCTTTAATCATGCAAAGATCATTCATGCCATCGCCAATAGCTATTGTATTTTCTCTTTTTATACCATATTTATCTATCAAACTAAGCATTGCATTTGTTTTACAGACAGTATGTTTGCAGAGGCTACTTTTATTACTAAAAAAAAATGAAGGTACTTTTACCTCGCCTGTGCATATACTTTTAGAAAACTCGAGATCATTTGATAATGAGAAGTCCATGTTTAGCTTATTTTTCAAATGATTGGTAATACAATCATAACTATCTGAAATAATACCAACAATGTATCCTTGATCCTTTAAATGTTTAACAACATCATATGAGCCATCTGTTATTCTTATACTATCAGCTACACCTATTAAGTCACTAATTGATTTTCCTTTTAACAATGTAGCTATTTGTTTGGTTAGTGTAACAACGTTTGTTTCATTTGAGCGTATATTCATCAATTCCTCTTTGAAATTAAATCTGTCAGCACAGGTATCTATAAAGCGCCCCTGCAACAAAGTGTTGTCCATATCAAATATTACCAGTTTGATAAACTTACTTAGCTGATTATCAAATGCAAATTCCATTTGAGATCGTATTTCTTGGAGTACACCTAATTCTTCAAAGTTATAATTAGGATTTTTTGATAAGGATGCTTTAACAATAATAGTTTGAGCAACTTCTTTACTCATCTTTCCCAAAGCTTGCCAAGGCTTACTTTTGTTTTCAATATATCCAATATCTACCTCTCGAATACGAGCGTTCATTAAATGCATATCTAACAATATTCCTATGTCTACCCCATAATCATCTCTAAAATCTAGCTCTAACAGTTGAGACTTTTTTCCGGCTATCATTCCACTTAATGGTTGATTAAACCGAAGTAAATCTGGAAAAAAAATACTTAATAATGGCTTAGCAACTAGTTCAGTTACTCGTCCTGCATTTCTGTTAAATGATGATTTAGCAAAATCCACTTCGTCATTTATTATAGGCTCTGTTAACAACTTTATGGTATCAAATGGATAAGGATCAATATCACCGTCAAGAAATACAATTATGTCGTTAATGGAACTAAGAACCCCATCTTTCATTGACGTACCTTTACCAAGTTTTGTGCTTGTAATAACTTTGGCACCGTTCTCCAAAGCAATTTTAACTGTTTTATCCAGAGACTTATCATCCACAACGATTACTTCTGTAACATGCTCTTGAGATTTGGCAAAGCATACAACGCTAGCTATATTTTCTTCTTCATTTAGTGTTGGTATAATTACGGTTACCATTTTCAGCTCCTATAATTGTTGTTACTTATGTTGGATCACAATACAGAATATTAGCTCGGGAAATCTATATCACAATTAGAAATTCAGGATTAAACTCTTGATTTAAATTATGATTGGATAACATATAACTTACGAGAATGCAATCATTAATTAAATCTAATTCATCAAACTTACCATACTATATTATACTTTCTTAGTTTATTAACATAACAGTACTATACTATCATAATTATGGCTTACTAAGAAGCAACGATTTGTATCAAATCAAGAACATATAGTATATGTATCGTCGTGTTAATATTGCAATATCTGGTACTGGTACTACATCTATCCTTATCGAAAAGCAAATTACTATGGTTAGATTTACACATTAGGTATGAATCCAACGATACCAAATAGCCAGAAATTAGTACTGTCAATTACTTATCTTGCACTAACATCGTGTAATCATTTATAGCAAACATTTGTTTTATATTAATATCCATGAGTAAAAAGAAAAAACTTCCTGCCGAAGACCAACAAGAGTTATTCTCAATCTTACAAGAACGATTTGAGAAGAATATGAAGCGTCACAAAGGAATTGAGTGGAACGAAGTACAAGTAAAACTCGAATCAAATCCCGAAAAAGTTTGGGTATTGTTTGAAATGGAACGCACCGGTGGTGAACCTGATGTTGTTGGCTTTGATAAAAAAACTAACGAATACATTTTCTTTGATTGCGCCGCCGAAAGCCCTAAGGAACGCCGAAGTGTTTGCTACGACCGTGCAGCATTGGACTCCAGAAAAGAGCACAAGCCAAAGAATAATGCAATAGATATGGCTTCGGAAATTGGTATTGAAATCCTAACTGAAGAACAATATCGAACCTTACAAACACTTGGCGAGTTTGATACAAAAACATCAAGCTGGATTAAAACTCCCGATGCAATTCGTAACCTTGGCGGAGCTATATTTTGTGACCGCAGATTCAACACCGTATTTACCTACCACAACGGTGCAGAATCATACTATGCAGGACGTGGATTCAGAGGTTTGTTGCTTGTATAAAAATAAACACTAAGTCCCCTTATCAACAACTACGATGTGCAGCAGAATGTACCACTATTCAACTGCACACCGTAGCGAAGATACTTCACGATAAATGGTAGTTACTTGTTAAACCAACTGCCCATGCAATGCATTGCTGTTTTGTTAAACAAGGCGTGGTGCTTCCAATAAGAATAATATTATGCAGGTACTTCTTCCGTTTTACTTTTGGTGTTCATAAACTTTGCACGAAGTTGTTCGTTTGTTTTATGTAAGTCCACAACTAAAAACGCATCTATTGAATTGTTAAAGTTTGCATCGCGGTTAAAAGCAAGAATCTCACCGCCAAGTTTCATGTACTGACGCATTAACACAGGCACACCTTTACGGTCGTGCTCAAGTTCGGATATAACATCACTCAACTCATCTATGGGCAACTGTGTATGCGGCTGAATCAATCCATCCCAATTCTGGAAGTACGAAGATGGAAGCGGAGTGCGTGGAATAATTGCTTTTGATAACTTGCGGTTGTAATGAAACACCATAAGAGAGTTAAGAAGTAACCGCACCGATGGCTTTGAATAATCGTTGCTGATACTTACCGGACCAAACATAAAACGATACTGCGGGTTGCGAACAAGATACTCTCCAATAGCTTTCCACAACAACATAAGTGCTACATAACTTTTTTGGTACTCCACACGAACAAACGAACGCCCCAACTCTAACGACGGTGAAACTTCTTGAAGAAAACCTTTCTTCAACGAGAACAAGGTATTGGTGTATAAACCATGCACCCCAACCTTTGCAAGTATTTCATCGCACCGGCCAATTCTGTAGGAGCCAACTATTTCTTTTGTTTGTGAATTCCAGATAAACAAATGCTCATACCATTGGTCGTAGGTGTCGTTATCGCGCACGTTGCCTGTTCCCTCGCCTGCAAAGCGGTATGTTACCTCGCGCAGACATCCAATCTCTTTTAACACACTTGGTATTTGCTGAGCTGTAGCGCAGTACACATCGTATTCGGCATGACGTTGAAACAAACAATCATCTGGCAGTGCTTCAATTTCTTGTTCTAATTCTGTGGTTGGGATTGCATCATCAATAGGCATGCTATATAGTTGCGGCAATGTATCAATCTTTTCTTCTGCGGGTTTATGCTTCAACAATAAACTCTTGCTGCGCAACTCGCTCATAATTTCCGAATCGTTACCTATCATTTTAACTTTAGTACAGCTTAACGCTGTGCCGTATCGAATCTGTAATGTAGAATTCTGTTTATTCAGAAATTCTTTACCCAACAATACAGTACGCAACCGTGAGTTAACCATACCGGCAACCTGGAACGCAACTGAGTTTATACCGTGAATATAACACGGCACTACCATTGCATTTGTAGCACGAATAATACTTGCAATACTACTGCTCCATTGTGCTTCTTGTACCGTAAACGTTGAAGTAGAAAACGAAGCAACTTCGCCTGCGGGAAATACCACAAGCATACCGCCTTGTTGTAACCAGCGTATCATTTGGCGCAACCCGCTCAGGTTTTCGGTAACGGAATTTTTACCTCCAAATGGGTTAACAAAAATCATGTGTTCGTGTAATTCGGGTATGCGTGCTAATACAGAATTAGCTACCACTTTTACATCGCTCCGTTGTGTTAGCAAATGCTCGGTTAAGGCAATTCCCTCAATTCCACCAAATGGATGATTAGCCACAACCACACACGCGCCTTGTTTTGGTAAACGCATAACTTCGTGCCTGTCGGTTTGTACACGAACATTCATTACACGTAACAAGTTTGTCAGGAAGTTACTTGTTGTGCCGCGCTGTAATGTCAGGCGGTACATCGTTTCCAGTTCTTGAATGCGGAACAGTCGTTTAAGCAGCGGTTGAAACGTTGTCGGAACAGTAGCCTGGAATTCAAACGGTGAGTAATGTTGCATACCATAACAAATAAGGTGAAACATACTGCAACTTACCTTCTGTATATTACCTCAATGTTTCGGGAATATTATGCTTTTGTTATGCTATCGCAATACTCACCACACATTAGATTGATTAAAACCCGCAACATGCGCGAAAGAACATTTGGTGTACGAAAAGTCCATTTTCGACTAACTATTCTTCGCGATGCTGTAACGATTTTTCCCGACCGGGTTACGGCGCAGAAAGCACGCTACGGCGGAGGCGGGAACCCATTGTACTATCGGATGTAATATTACCATCAGTTAACATTGCAGAGTGTGGCGTATTAGCTACATTGTTATCTGTTTATCTACAATCACCACATAGATATGTCTGCATTACCATTAGTTCCAAGAGATATAAGTTGGCTGCTATTTAACGAGCGTGTGTTACAGGAAGCAGCAGATACGTCTGTTCCGCTTGTGGAACGGATGAAGTTTTTAGGTATTTACTCCAGCAATGGCGATGAGTTTTTTAGAGTACGTGTTGCTACGTTACTGCGTATGGTAAAGTATAAACGAAAAAATAACCAGTTAAAGGAATTTAACCCCGAGGAATTACTGGAGCAAATTCAGCGGATTGTTTTACAACAACAAGAACGCTTTACCGAAATCTATGATAGTATTTGTAGCGAATTAGAGAAGCAAGGACTTCAGATTATTAACGAAACACAGTTGGATGAAAGTGAGCAGAAGTATATACGAGAGTATTTCCGCCAACACGTGTTACCAACGTTATCGCCTGTGTTGATAGATACAAAAAAGAATATCCCCGAGTTAAAAGATAGAACAATCTATCTGTTGGTACGATTGGTAACAAAGAGCAAAGGTAAAGCGAAAACAGTAACAGAAAAAGTTCGTCATGCGTTGATTGAGGTTTCTACGAAAGTGCAATCGCGCTTTGTGGTGTTGCCAAAGGGGAATCACATTATTCTGCTTGATGATGTTATACGCTATTGTATCAACGATTTGTTTTATGCGTTTGAATTTGACGAGGCAAAAGCATACACCATTAAAATTACCCGCGATGCCGAACTTGATATTGTAGATGATGTTACAAAAAGTTTAGTGCGTAAGATTGAAGACTCCCTTAAACGCCGCAAGAAAGGCCAGCCAACACGGTTAGTGTACGATGAAGAACTACCGTTGGAATCGCTTGACTTTATGTTGCGTAAACTGAAATTAAAAAAGGATGATACGATTCTACCGGGCGGACGTTACCATAACTTTGTGGACTTTATGAACTTCCCTCCTATTGGTCCGGCGGCGTTGAAGTTCCCAAGCATACGCCCAATAATACCAAAGGAGTTTATTGGTGCAAAGAGCTTTTTGAGTGTAATAAAAAAGCAAGATGTGCTTTTAACGTATCCGTATCAATCATTTGATTTGATTATCCATACCATACGCGAAGCTGCCATAGACCCAAAGGTTAAAAGTATTTCTATAACATTGTATCGCGTTGCTAAAAACTCCAACATTGTAAATGCGTTAGTTAGTGCCTTACGTAACGGCAAAAAGGTAACCTGCGTTGTAGAATTACAAGCACGCTTTGATGAAGAAAACAACATTGTTGCGGCTAACAAACTGATAGAAGAAGGAGCCAAAATAATTTATGGCGTACCGGGACTAAAAGCGCACAGTAAACTATTTTTAATAACTCGCGCCGAGAACGGAAAAACAGTCCAATACGCGCATATAGGTACGGGTAACTTTAACGAGTCAACTGCAAAGATATACGGCGACCACAGCTTACTAACAACCGATAAACGCATTACCGACGAAGTAAAAACGATATTTGAATTTTACAACAACAACTACAAAACAGGAAGCTACAAACATCTTCTTGTATCGCCATTTTACATGCGTAAAAAGTTTCTTGCACTTATTGATAACGAAATATCAATTGCAAAGGCAGGTAGTAAAGCATCGATTGATATTAAGTTAAACAGTATTACCGATGAAGTAATGATTGCTAAGTTGTACGAAGCAAGCCAAGCAGGTGTTGTAATAAGGTTAATTATTCGTGGAAGTTGTTCGTTGGTGCCGGGAGTAACGGGCATTAGCGACAATATTACGGCAATAAGTATTGTAGATAAATTCTTAGAACACGCTAGAGTGTTTATCTTTGCCAACAACGGCAATGCAAAGTATTATATTTCATCTGCCGATTGGATGCAACGTAATCTAGATTTCAGAAGCGAAGTAGCTGCACCTGTGTATAGCAAAGAGCTACAACAGGAACTGCATGATATCTTTGAACTACAATGGCGCGATAATGTTAAAGCCAGAGTTATTAAGCAAGGTGATAACAACAACCACTTTGTAAAAGAATTTACTACAAGTAAAAACCAATATCGTGCACAGAACGACATCTACTCGTACCTGAAGAAGAAAAATACTGTGTAACGTTATGCCTACAACTCCATTAAAGTTTGCCGCAATTGACATTGGCTCTAATGCCGTGCGTTTGTTGTTTTGCAATGTGTTCCGCCACAACGGAGTACCTGTTTTCAAAAAGTACGATTTAATTCGCATTCCAATTCGCTTGGGCGAGGATTCTTTTCTGCACCACTACATCTCCGAATCAAAATCGCGTGACCTGCTAAAAACAATGCAGGCATTTAAACTACTTATGGAAGTAGAGCAACCTGTTGCCTACCGCGCCTGTGCAACATCAGCAATGCGCGATGCAACAAACGGACAAGAAGTAATAGAGGCAATACGCCAACGTGCAGGAATAACTATAGAAATCATTGATGGCAGTACCGAAGCACAACTCATCTATCAAAATCACATTGAAGAACATCTCGATAAAAACAAATCGTATTTATATGTTGATGTTGGTGGTGGCAGTACAGAGCTGACGTTGTTTTCCAACAAGAAACATATTTTCTCGCGCTCGTTTAATATTGGCACCGTTCGCGTGTTACACAACCGCGTCTCAAAGGAACAGTGGAAAGATTTTGCAGCATGGATAAAAGAGAACACTAAAAAATATTCTCCGTTAATTGCCATTGGCAGTGGTGGCAACATCAACAAACTCTTTAAGATGTCCGGCAAAAAAGATGGCAAGTATCTCACACTTCCCAAACTACACGAACTTGCCGATTCCATTACTCAATATACACTTCAACAACGCATTGAAACTCTTGGCTTAAAGCCCGACCGCGCCGATGTTATAATACCCGCTGTAACCATTTACCAAACAGTCATGAAGAACGCCGATATTAGTAAAATGTTAGTACCGCAGATAGGACTATCCGACGGCATTGTTCATGATTTATACGAGCAATACACTTCAGGGAACAAAGTTTTCAGCGCATTCGCGCAAGACCGCACCGCATCGCAACACACCTAATAACATTCCATGTGCGGGAGAATTCGTTTGAGTAACTCACACCATTAATCACGAATCACGATAAACGCTTAATTGTTGTAGAGCAACCTGCACACGCAGTGCATTGCTCTGTAGTAGTTGTTGTATGGTGCTTCTTACAAGGAAACAATTACTTATAGTTACCACAAAAAAAATAGGGACGCATCCTACATGCGTCCCCGTTGCGTGTGTGTGTAACCAATCCCGCTGTTGTGCCTTTAAGGTAGGAAACTAGTGCACAACTGAGAGAGGTAGCGTCGTTGTCCCGCGGTCGGTAACCACGCGAACAAAATATACTCCGTTAGCAACATCTTGTGTGTTGATACGGAATTCGTAAACTCCTGTTTGTTGCGGAACAAGTTCTGCAAATGTTGATGCAACTACGCCAAGTGCATCGCAGAAACGAAGTGATACTACGGCATCGCTGTTTAATGTGTAACGAACTGTTACAACACCCGATGCAGGATTTGGAAATGCTTTTGCATCATTAACAGGTGATACAACTTCTTCTACAGATGATGTTTCGGTTTGAGCTTTGTATTCTGCATTAACGGGGTCATACTCTGCCCACGGTGCATCCCAACGGTTTGTCACATCGGGGCTAAATGCACCACGATAATATACATGCTGGAAGTATGGGTCATCAATACCAACCGAACCACGTTTGGTAAATGTTGTTGTTGGGTTTGCTTCTGTTCCAACAAATGGTGCATCCATTTTTGGAACTGGATTGAACTGATTTGTGCCTTCTACAAAAACATTGGTTAAACCATCGTAGTTATCCAAAGAGCCGGACTGATTAATAATAGTGTTACCGTTAGTTGCATCAGTTAACCAGTTTGCTGCAAAACTTGTTGTACCGGCAGGAACGGCATTGCGCCAGTTTGTTTTAATACCAATGTATGTGTTGTTGCGAAGTTGAAGTGAATCGCGTGATGCTGCATCGGCTGTGAAGCCGGGGTTTGGTCCACCAAATTCAACAGCAGCCGGGAAGCCCGCAAATACTGAATTTAAGATTGAGATGCGTGAGTTACGGCGAATCATTGCTGCTGAACCGAATAAACGATTGTACTGATTGTTATCGCCCGAGCCCGGAGTCCAGCTTGTATCGGCAACAGCACCAATTGCTGTTACGTTAGAGTATACTGCGCGTGTTAATGGCTCGTTACGTGATCCTGATGCGTCGTTATCACTTTCGAATGTTTGGCTTGTTGATTGGTCTGCAACCTGTCGGAAACGTTTGCCAAGTAAGAATTGGTTACGACCGCTATATCCGTTGTCGGTATCAAAGTCATCATCAATTCCACCGTACGCTATCATGTATTTTGTATCAACAGTACCACCAAAGAACTCGTATGAATCATCACCTGCGTACGAAACCTGAATATGGTCGAGTTTGGTTTTTCTGCCAACAGCAGCTAATGTTAATCCGTTTATCTCTTGATTTGGGAATAATGCAATACCACCAAATTCAACACGGCAATAACTCATCACACCACTACTATCTTCATCGTCTGTTCCGCCATAACGAGCGTTCGTTACATCATCGGGGAAACCTTCCATAATAGACACACCACCAGGATTGTTGATACGTGCATTTCCGCAGATTAAGATTCCACCCCAATCGCCCATTGCACGTTGACCTTGTGTTGCGCGACTTGTAAAAATGATTGGAAGTTTTGGTGTACCAACTGCATAAATTTTGGCTCCGCGGTTGATAACAAGAGCAGAGTTAACTCCGGGTGCATCGCCAACAACAATTGTTCCCGGTTCAATACGAAGTGTGGCACCGCTTTGAACATAGACCATTCCTTGTAAGCCATAAATCTTTTTATTACTTAAGGTGATTGTTGAAGCAATATTACCTGATAACGTTGAGTCAACTTGGGTTGCTGCCGCCTGAGTGATGGTGAATGGTGTTGCGTTTGTGCTTGTATTAGTTTCATCGAGAGTTCCATCGTTATTCATTAACACCATACGAACGTATCCTGATGTTGTTGGTGTTGCAGGCACGCGGAATCCAAAGTTATATGCACCATGACCTCCAACTTTTCCACTTGGAATTGTAGTGCTGTCAAGTACGTAGGTGTTTTTACCTGGTAACGGTAAGTTAGTCCACGGTCCGCTTTGTGAAGTTCCAAATTGGAATACAAACTTCTTACCCATTGCACTGGCTGTATCCCATTTTAATGTTTGCGAAGTTCCTGCTTTGAATTTTTCGCCTCCAACTGGTGATAACAGTTTACATTTAAATGGAGCAGGAGGTGTTTGTGGTTTGTATTCTGCATTTACAGGATCGTATTCTGCCCAAGGTAAATCCCAACGGTTTGTTACATCGGGGCTAAAAGCACCACGGTAATATACCTGTTGGAAGTATGGGTCATCAATTGCAACTGAACCACGTTTTTTAAATGTTGTCGTTGGATTTGCCTGAGTGCCAATGTACGTTGCATCACTTTTTGGTATTGGGTTAAATGCGTTCGTTCCTTCTACAAAAGAATTTGCAATGCCGTTGTAGCTTTCTACATTACCTGATTGATTGACAATAACATTCCCATTATTAGCATCAGTTAACCAATTGGCCGAAAAACCAGTGGTTCCTGCCGGAACTGTATTACGCCAGTTTGCTTTAATACCTATATATGTATTGCTACGAATTTGTAAAGAATCACGCGAAGCAGCATCTGCTGAAAACCCCGGATTAGGTCCGCCAAACTCAACAGCTGCAGGAAAACCTGTGAACACAGAATTACATATTGAAATTCGAGAGTTACGTCGAATCATTGCAGCAGCTGTATATAATCGATTGTATTGATTATCGCCTGAACCGCCAATCCAACTTGTATCAGCCACAGCACCAATAGCAGTAACATTTGAATATAATGCTCTTGTTAGCGGCTCGTTACGTGAACCTGATGCATCATTATCACTTTCAAAAATCTGACTTGAAGATTGATCGGCTACCTGACGAAATCGCTTTGCTAACAAGAACTGATTACGTCCACTATATCCGTTGTCTGTATCAAAATCATCGTCTATCCCGCCATAAGAAATCAAGTATTTAGTATCAACCGTACCGCCAAAAAACTCGTAGGAATCATCTCCGGCGTATGATACTTGGATATGATCAAGTTTAGTTCTTCTACCTACTGCTGCTATCGTTAATCCGTTGATTTCCTGATTAGGGAAAAGTGCTATACCACCAAACTCAACACGGCAATAGCTCATTACTCCACTGCTGTCTTCATCATCACTTCCACCGTAACGGGCATTTACTAAATCATCAGGAAAACCTTCCATAATTGATTCGCCACCGGGGTTATTAATGCGGGCTTTACCACAAACAAGAATTCCACCCCAGTCACCCATTGAACGTTGACCTTGTGTAGCACGACTTGTAAAGATGATTGGTTTTTGAGGAGTACCTTGTGCATAAATTTTACCACCTCTATTTATTATCAGGGCAGAATTAACACCCGGCAAATCACCAACTACAATGGTGCCCGGTTCAATACGAAGTGTTGCTCCACTTAACACATATACAAATCCCTCAAGTCCATAAATTTTAGTATTGCTTAAGGTAACTGTACCATTAATAGTACCTGTAATAGTTGAATCTACTTTAGTTGGCGTAGCTTGTGTTATAGTAAATGGCGTAGAATTCATGCTTGTAACATTCATGTTATACGAGCCATCGGAATTAACCAACACCATTCTAACATAACCGGTAGTGGTTTGCATTGCAGGTACACGGAAACCAAAGTTATATGCTCCCCGTCCGCCAGCCTGACCGGATGGTATTACTGTAGAATCAAGTACATTTACAATACCCTTTGGTAGGGAGATATTTGTCCAGGGACCATTTTGAGACGTTGCAAACTGGAACATAAAGCGTGAACCCAATGTGCCGGTTGTATCCCAGCGTAACGTTTGCGAAGTTCCTGCTTTATATGCTTCCCCACCCGCCGGCGAAAGCAACTTTACCGTAGATGGTTGAGCAAAACTGACAGCTAAGTAAACACATAATGCACACAAAACTGTAAAGGTAAATCTCATGATTCTCCTCAATGAATAAAATAAAGGTTGATGGTTTTATTTAAAACGATAGCTAAGACTGCAATTCATATTTCTTCCGCGAACTTCCGATGACACAGTTTGTCCACCTTGTTGCCAACGTAATGGTTGGTTCAAAATGTCTCTGAAAGCCAATCTCAAGTCCAATGATTCTAACAGTTGTTGACTGATTGATATATCCACAACGTCGCGTGGTAACTCGTACACATGTGGGTCGGAAAACTCAAACACACCTTGCTGAGCAACTTTCACAATTCTTTTACCAATCACATTATAACCAAGGTTGAATGTTGTTCCCCACGAAGGGACCATATAATACAAGCCTACATTTACTGTGTATGGAGATTGCCCCCACATTTGGCGAGTATCCGATACTGCACCTTGTTGAACGGTAATAGATGAGTTAATAAACGCTACATTTACATTTGCTACTAATCCTTCTAACGTAGAATCAATAAACGCAAGGTGTTTCCGTGCTTCTAATTCAATTCCATAGTTTGTTGCAATTCCATTTGCATTAGAAAACGAGCGTTCAACTTCGCTTGCTACAGGCACAATGGTTTCTTCGATTGCATTTTGGAAACGTTTGTAGAAAACATTTGCTGATAACACTTCGCCACGTGCGGGGAAATACTCATAGCGTACATCGTAATTCTGTATCAGTGCTCTGTTTAGTCTTGGATTACCACGAACAACCGATAATGATTGGAAATCATAAAATGAGAACGGTGCAAACTCGCGTAACGTTGGTCTGGTTAATGTTTGCGATGCACTTACACGTAAGTTCGATTCGGCGTTTACTTTGTATATCAAATTGATTGAGGGTAATACATCGGTAGTTACTAAATCTGTAACAATTGAGCTATCTGCTATGTTAGTTCCTGTTTTAAAACTATACGGCGATGTGAGGTTTTGCTGATTATGTTCTACGCGCACACCACCAACAAAACGTACATTATCCGATAAAAAGCTGACAGGCATATCAATCATTGCATACCCTGCAGATAAGCGTTCCATTGCATTGTAAGCATCTGTTGGTTTGGAATCTTCCGAAATACCTAAGCCATTTGCACCATAATTATCAGCTGCAAAAATTTGTTGCGGTGTTAAAGCTAATACGCTGTCACTTAACACTTCACCACGTGATATAACTCTACTCTGAATAAACGTAAACGAGCGTGCAGAAAACGAACGGTCTTTCTGTTCGTACAATCCACCAAATTTGATTTTCATGTCATCTACCGGCAAGGTAAAATCTGTTGCGCCCGATAACCCTGTTTCGGTTAGATGTGAATAGAATCTTCCGGCAGAAGTTCCATCACCTTGTTGCAATGTAGAAACATCTAATATGTATTGCTCTTCTGTTCCCATGGAACGTGAGAAACTTAATCTGCGGAAGTCCGGCTCATCGCGTAACGAGCGTGAGTAACCAAGTCTCCAATTAACAAGCAGATTTGATAAACCGGATAAAGTGTGTTCGCCAAGTAACTGAGAAGTTTGTAGTGTACGTTGTACATACCATGCGCCATACAACATTTTATCTCTGCCTTGGGCAAAGTTTGTCGCGTTACTTGTTATTACCTGGTCGTCGGCAGATTGGTTGTAAACGTTCTTAAAACTAAATGTGTTGTTTCTATCTAAGGCAAAGGCAAGATTTACTAATGCATTCCAGTTAACGCTATGGTTATTCTCTGTACCGTTTGCTTTCATCAGGTAATCACCTGTTGATGAAAGTCCGGCACGCTCTGTTTTACTTAACGAATATGTGTTTCCATAACTTAACGATGCAATCAATCCAAGTTCGTTCTCTTCAAATCGGTATAGGTTGCTTGCAGTAACACTAAAACTACCGGCAGGAGCAACCGTTGGTGTTGTTTTATTCCAAACAGATGAGTTAAATGATTTTCCTAAACTTTCCCAACGCTCTGCAGCAGCTTTTGTGGCTTCGGTAACATTTCCGGCATAATACGAACGAGCTGACGATAACAACGTGTTCATTTCCGAACGATTTCCGGGCATAGAACTTGGTAATGCTCTTGTGCCATCGTCCATAGCCCATCGGTCGCTTGCGCCACCCGAATACCCTTCAAACGAATTTTTGCTAAACAACAAGTTATCCGAACCCGCAAACGAAGTCCCAACACGTACAGAGTAACCATCAGGAAAATCAATCGTTTTCAGTTGCACTAAACCGCCGGCAAAGTTTCCGGGTAAATCGGCAGTAAACGATTTTATCACATTTGCACTTTCTAACAAGTCCGAAGGGAACATATCAAACGAGAAAGCTTTTTTATCCGGCTCGGTTGAAGTAAGTGACGCTCCATTTAATGTTGTGTTATTATATCGCTCGCTAACACCGCGTACATACACATATTTATCGCCTACAACCGTTACCCCCGAAACGCGCTTTAATGCTTGCCCTGCGTCAGAATCTGGTAATCGTTTCATTTCTTCTGCACTAACGCCATCGCTAACATTTGTAGCATTCTTACGTTGTACTAAAACTGCGTCTTGGCTTTCGCTATTTTTTCTGCCTTCTACAACAACTTGTTTCTGGTTCTTTTTATCAAAGTGCAGAACAACATTTACTGTTGTAGCTTCTCCCGATTTAACAATAACGTTCGGTACAGTTTGCGATGCATATCCAATAAAACGTACTTGAACCTGATATTCGCCAACGGGTACGTTTTTAATGGTAAAACGACCTTTGGTATCGCTATACGCACCTTTTTTGGTGTTCAGAACTTGAACAGTTGCACTACGCATTGGCTCGCCCGATTCACCATCGGTAACCTTACCGGTAATAGTTCCGGTTTGAGTTTGGGCAACAACAGTAAGTACACAAAATACCGACAGAAAGAAAATAGACTTAAACATTAGATTAGATGAACAGGTAGTTAAACACACACTTTTTTGCTCTTAGTTCAAAGAAGCATCGCAAAACTACCGCGTACACATTACGGGTATGTTACGCCAACATTAAGCATTGGTAACATGTACATTACCAAAGCGTAACATTACACAGTATTATCTTTTTCTTGCTGAACGGGCACCTAATCTCAATATTCCAACATACCCTTTGCTTGCCCTCGGAAAGAACCGTAGCCACATATTCTACCTTTACCGTGATTTGTGTATCAATAAACTGTAACATAAAGTACGCGTTAGCTTACATTACAACGTGATAACGTTATCCGGCCAAGGGCTGGTATTATGTGGCTGTTACTTCCCGCAAATGAAGGTGATGTATGAAATAAAAATGTTGGGTGCGGTCGGGCGAGAGCAAAAACATTGTTATACACCAAAAATTGTAGAAATTAGCAGAAGTAACGTCAGGAGAAGTACTATGGCAACGCGTTTTACCGGAATTTTTATAGCTGTAATGAGTATTGCGCTTTCTGTGCAAGCCATTGCAGGTGGAAATAATACTGGCGTATCTACTCAATCTACGTGGCTTACTTTTTCGCCGGACTCGCTGGTGTTTGATACAACTTGTGGTGTACGAGTTTGTAAAACGGTTACAATCAAAAACATTAGTCCTAAAATTATAGATAATATCCGAACAGACTCCACCTTGCAAAAACCATTTAATATTAATGGTTCTATAAAATCGAAAACTTTAGGTGTTAGTGAAAGTACTTCTGTTTCAGTTTGCTTTGATGCAACAAAACCACTTTTTGCACAAGATACACTTCACGTTTTTGCAGATGTTAGAGATCCTTTCAATCTTGCGATGCTGTTTGATGTGAGCAACAGTATGGGTGACCCTGTTAGCAATAAAGATAAAACAACCAGATTAACGGCTGCAAAATCGGCAGGCAACAAGTTTCTTGATGCAATTTATAAATCGGTTCGTACCACTCCGGATACGTGCGCTGTGTTCTCTTTTGCAGGAACAAATACATTTACTGTAAATAGAGACTTTACAACAAACAAGCAGTTACTTTCAACTTCCATTGCTTCGCTTATATTACATAACGGTACATGTTTGTATAATGGGGTATCGTTGTCATCAAAAAGATTGGCAGTCCGAAAAAATCCGGTTTTAGTTGTGCTCTCCGATGGTGCTAACAATGGATGTGGTGCTGTTGACACAGAGAACTCTTGTATTCAAGATGCCATCAATGCAGGGGTAAAAGTATATGTAATTGGGATTGTTGATATAACCGATAGAAATGAACAATCATACATATCTATTCTTAGAAATATTGCTACAAAAACCGGTGGTAAACTCTATACAGCTGTAACAACAGCAGAAATAGATGCAGCATATGCCGATATTATTGCACGTTTAGGTGCTGAAGAAGAATTCATCATACCTATGTCGGGAAAAGCAAGTGGAGCAAACATTAAGATTACTCCTGCCTCCATAGCGTTCGACTCTGTTAAAATTGGCGATGAACGCTGTGCAACAGTTACCGTAAAAAATATGGGTACAGCAGCGGGTAATGTTACACCGGATATGCTTATACCGGCTAACAATAACTTTGTTATTGCAAATCAATCTGAACTACAGCTTGGCTTATTACAACCCGACAGCTCTTTTTCGTACCAAGTTTGTTTCCGCCCTACGCGATTGCGTACTCATTTGTGGAATGGCAGCCAAATTCTTAATCCGTGTTACACAGCATCTCAGCAAATGTTGCAAGGTGTGGGCTACGATAGTATTGTTGTCCGCATGAATACTGATGTAACAGCCAAGCCCAGCGACTTTCTGCCAATTCCCATTCAGTTGCTTAATGCAGTTCCGCAGGAATACGGAGTTGATTCTGTACGCTTTACTGTTGCATACAACTCTACACTACTCGATACGGCAACTGTTCCTGTTTCTACGTATAATGCAAGTGCTAACACACTCTCAACAATCCGGTTGTACTCTACACGGTTTTCAACCGACACCATGTTTGTAGATTACCTACTAAAAGGCACCAGCCTGTTACAACCTACACCCGATAGCACTTTGCTTAATCTGCAATACAAAATGTTAAGCCCAAGTGTAATGCAATCACAACTAACACTAACAAACATCCAATTTGCCGATGGCAATCCAAAGGTGGGAATCATCCAACCGGCAATTGTGCGTGTTGACCCAACGTGCTTCCAAGATAAACGTTTGTTTGGAACAGCCTCATTGCGCTTAAGTCCGCAAACGTCCTATCTTGTGCAATCTCAAACTCCCACTTTATCCATAGATTACACTGCCACAACATTAACCGAGGCAACCGTATCACTGTATAACCTACTTGGCAAAAACATCCAAACCACAACCGAGGTATTTGAGGTAGGAACCAACACCAAGCATCTCTCATTACATACTCTAACTCCGGGTTCATATTATGTTACAATACTTCACACTTCCGGAACAGTTCTAACGGTACCTATTACTGTGTATTAGTATTAAATACTAAAGTTGATCTCGTTTGCTGAAGCAACCCTCAAGCGCGCACCCCTGATGTTAACCACACAACCTTCATCGCAAACTAGTCGTGTTTGAACACTTATATAAACAACTTAATAACAGATTAGCCAATCAACGTAATCGCTCAACATTCTATCGATGAGTTTTTGAACAGAGTAATTTACGGATATTTTTATCCAAATTTTCATAAAACACAACAACTAATAACCCTTTTATACTGGAGAACTTACATCAGAAAATTTCATTCTATTTGCAAAAGAAATTGATTTTTTTAGATTCCAGTAAAATAGTAGTTGTTGAATTAGTTGCTGAATTGTATTTTGCACGTCGTCAAGCCTTGCAAAGTCTCTTGTTAGAGATGTTTTATATACTATGTAACTTACCTTCCACTCATAATTTTTGTTACATACTATATTCAATAATCTGTGTGTGGTTATTTAATTGTAATGTAGATTCTACTTTAGCACCTTCCACTTTAGTTAATAGTAGATTTTAGGATTTTAGTGTTTGCTAATCTGGATAATCATTGTGCATTATGTCACATTGATATTTATCCAAGTAAATAATGATGGGGAATCATAAGTTTTAATATCATTTTCAGAATTTTTAACCCACATTTTATTTCACAATCAGGGAGACCTGTATGAACCTATTTACAAATCGAAGGGTACTTAAATATACCGTACCTATTTTGGTTTTGTTTCTTTCATTGTTTTCGAACAATGTTGCGACAGCACAAACAAGTGATCCTACACCGTATTGCCGTCCGACAAACGCCAGCCAAACCACAGCTACATGTACATCATATTATATTGGTATTGGAGCTGTGAGAATTAAGAATAGTGGTGGTACTATCTTGTTGAGTAATAACACAGATTGTACTATTCAGGGGTCAGGATCGGCTGACTATACGTACTATAGTAATATTGCACCTCCTATTCTTTCTCCGGGTGCGTCATATACTTGGGAAGTTCAGCCACTCTCGGCAATGACTACTTCTTATACTAACCAATTGAGTATTTGGATAGATTGGAATAACAATGGAACATTAGAAGATGCCGGAAACGAACGTATTTATTCGGGTGGTCAGTTAGGTCCTGGTGTAACTCTCTCAGGTACATTTACTGTGCCTACAGGAACAGCTGGACAAATTAGGATGCGCTTGAGAACAATGAACAGTGGTACAATGACATCTTGTGCTAGTGTAAATTATGGTGAGTCGGAAGATTATACATTATCAACAGGGTTTAACAATGATGGTGCTTTGAATATTGTAACTACTTCAACGCCCCCACCATTTGCCCCGGGTATGTATAACATTGTAACCAATTTAACCAATGTTGGTGGTAATGCACTAACATCAGCAACAATTTCATACTCAATTAATGGCGTTGCTCAAACTCCTGTTGTATGGAATGGTAATCTTTCGAACGGACAAAGTACCAGTGTTACTTTGGTAAGTAATTATATTTTTCCACAGGTTGGTTCAATTACAGCTCAGGCAAGTATTATTAGCGCAAATGGAACAACAGACGGTAATGCAGCAAATAATTCTACACCTGTTGCTACATTAGGAGCTGCACTTAACGGTGTTTATACAGCGGGTGGAGCTAGTCCTGATTTTACAGGTCCTAAACAAGCAGCAGATCAAATTTCAGCAGGTGGTGTTTTGGGCCCGGTTACAATTAATATCCGTCCTGGTACTTATACAGAAAATATCTATTTATCAAATCCTCCGGGTAACGTTGCACAACGACCAATTACATTTCAATCGGAAGATGGAAATAAGAATACTTGTTTAGTAACCTTTGCAGGTGGGGCAACTCAAACAGCTGCAATCAATGCAACAAGTGTTACAGGCGGTATTCCAACTCTTCGAATTAATAATACAGATTATGTTACATTCAAGAATTTTACTATACAAGCTACAGGTACAGGTGGTTCTAACTGGGCTGTGGCTGTTGAGTTAATGGGCTTATCCACTAATGCAAATGATGGTTGTGATAATGATGTGTTTGATAACATGGTGTTTACCGGTAGAACATCAACATCGTTTATCTTGAATGATATTGTTTTCTTAAGTAATGCTGCTGCACAGCAGAACTTAACAATAAGGAATTGTACGTTTAATAATGGAAGTGCATCGTTATACTTATGGCGTTCGGTTACACCGTTTGTGCCGGGTATCAGTATCTTAAACAATACATTCAACAATTTTGCATCTAACGCAATTTCATCAAACATAACAGATGCTGCTGTAATCACCGGTAATACAATTACAAGTACATCAACTATTTTAAGTAGCGGTGTTAATATTGCAAATAACATTGGTAACTTCGTGTTCTCAAAAAATCAAATCATGATTAATGGTAACACGACAACAACCATACCTGCATTACTGTTACAAGCACGGTTAAATACAAATCCTGGTCGTCCGTTGGTATCAAATAATTTTATTAAGGTGACCGGTAACTTAGCTTGGGCAGTACGTACCAGTAATTCATCCAATACCGATTTAGATCATAACACATTGTACTCTACTTCTATAAGTCCTGTTTTCACAAACGAAGGCGGATCTAATGGGTTTAATCTTATAAATAATATTATATATAATGCCGGCTCCGGTCCTGTTGCAAATAATGTATCCGGCTCTACAATATTAGCCGGTGCAATGAATTACAATAATTTATATACAACAGGTGCTACATTAGGTATTTGGAATGGTGTAAGTCAGGCAAATCTTGCCGCATGGAGAGCGGCAACCGGTTTAGATGTAAATTCATCATCTGTATCGGTAGCTTTTGCAAACATAGCGGCTAACGATTTCCATTTGACTGTTGCAGATCCAAATCTTTATGGCTTTGGTTCAACATCAAACGGAACATACGGTTTGGGTATTCGCACATTAGTACCTGATGACTTCTTTGGCGCAAGCCGCAATAGAACTGAAGTATATATGGGGGCTCATCAAATTGTTCCTGTAATTACCATCAATCCGGCACCACCAGCTTCGTTATCAGGATGTGCAAATCAGACATTTACTATTTCTGCAAATGCAACGGTTACGTACAATGCAAACATGAGTTTCCAATGGATGCGTAATGGTTCTCCTTTAATTGATGGTGTAAATGGCATCTCAGGTTCAAAGACATCGACACTTACTATCGCAAACACACAACCATCACTACATGGTGGAGATTATGTATTGAGTATAACAGCAACCGGCGGTGCAGACCCGGCTGTAACCAACATTATTGCCGTAACCATCAATGCACCAATTCAGATTGTACGCCAACCAGAATCACGTATACTTTGCCGTAATAATGAGACATCATTATCAGTTGTAGCTAACGGTACCATCCTTGGCTATCAATGGCAAAAAGACGGACAAGCAATTACCGGAGCAACCAATCCAATCTATGTATTAAAGAATGCAGATTATGTGGTATCCGGTCGCTATCGTTGTATCATGACGGGAACCTGCGGAACAACAACCGTAACAACCGATGATGCAGTTGTTAACGTAGCATCCCCAACCATCATAGCACGTGACCCGGGTCAGAAAGGTGCAGCCGAAGGTTCAACAGGATATTTGGATGTAGATGTAAATGCAGCAGCATTGGCACCTGGTTACAGCCCACAATTCCAATGGTACAAAGGCACAACGATGTTAACCGATAACGGACGTATCACCGGAACAACCACAGCACAATTAACCATCCGTAATATGGCATTAGCAGACATCACAGCAGATTACTACTGTGTGGCAACCGGCATCTGCGGACAGCAGACCTCGGCAAAAGGTGGCTTCTATGTATCATCGGTAACAATCCAGAATCAACCAAAGAATCAAGAACTTTGTGTAGGTAAAGATGGTTCGTTGTTAGTAGTAGCATCATCCAACATACCCGGCGCAAGCTATAGCTATCAGTGGTTAAAAGATGGTAAAGCAATAGGTAACAGTGCTGTATATCAAGGTGCTTCAACCAATGTATTATCAATCAAAGGAGCATCGGCAGCAGAAGCAGGCGATTACACAGTAGTAGTAACAGCAAATCCGGGTGGGGCAACAATTACTTCGGGTATAGCGAAAGTAAGTGTAAATGCAGCACCAACGGTAACAACACATCCACAAGATGTAGCAGTATGCGAAGGCACAGACTTTACCGTAAGCATGACCGCAGACGGTGGAAGTTTAACATACCAGTGGAAAGCAAATGGTTTAGATGTACCGGGCGCAACCACAGCAACAGTAACAGTACCCGGTGCAATGGTAACCACGGTAATGAACGGAGCAAAGATTACGTGTGTAACGACCAATGGTTGTGGTACAG
>JAIBAE010000054.1 GCA_019695345.1 Bacteroidota bacterium
AGCTTGCTCCGGGTATGTTGGATGATGCTACTACTAATAACGAACCATCTTTACCTACACAAAGTTCTTGATTCTTTGGTTGATTCTGGATTGTTACCGATGACACATAGAAGCCACCTTTTGCCGAGGTCTGCTGTCCGCAGATGCCGGTTGCAACGCAATGGTAATCTGCGGTAATATCAGCTAACGACATATTACGGATGGTTAATTGTGATGTTGTTGTTCCAGTGATACGACCATTATCAGTTAACATCGTTGTGCCTTTGTACCATTGGAATTGTGGGCTATAACCCGGAATTTGTGCACTTGCAGCAACATCTACATCCAGGTATCCTGTTGAACCTTCGGCTGCACCCTTCTGACCTGGGTCACGTGCAATGATTGTAGAGGAAGAAACATAAATCACAGCATCGTTTGTTGTTACTGTTGTTGTACCGCAAGTACCACTCAAAATACAACGATAACGTCCGGAAGAAACAAAATCTGCATTTGCAACCACATAAATTGGACCAGTTGCACCAGAGATATTCTGTCCATCTTTTTGCCATTGATAACCTAAAATAGTACCGTTTGCTACTACAGATAGCGATGTTTCATTATTACGGCAAAGTATTCTTGAATCTGGATGTTTAACAATATCAATTGGAGCATTGATGGTCACAGCAATAATGTTTGTAATTGCTGGGTCGGCACCACCTGAAGCTGTAATACTTAATGCATAATCTCCGCCATGTAGTGAAGGTTGTGCGTTTGTCATTGTTAATGAAGCAGTTTTCGTTCCTGTAAAGCCATTCACACCTTCAGATAATGGTGAGCCATTACGCATCCATTGGAATGACATTTGGGCATTATAGGTAACTGCAGCATTTGTGGTGATGGTAAAGTTTGAGTTTGCACAACCGGATAATGTAGCCGGTGGAGGAGGATTGATTGTAATTACAGGAACGATTTGATGAGCCCCCATAAATACTTCTGTACGGCTACGGGTTGTACCATAAAAATCATCCGGTACGCGTGAACGAATACCTAAGCCATACGTACCGTTTGATGTAGAGCCATAACCATAAAGGTTAGCATCAACTGTTGTTAAGTCGAAGTTTCCAGTGCTTACGTTGTTGAATAATACTGCAGCTGATGTAGATGCTGCATCTTGAGCTGTTGCAGAACGCCATGCAGCCAACGTAGCATAACCTGTTCCACTCCAATATCCTAAGGTAGCACCTGAAGTGTATAGATTATTGTAGTTCATACCTGTAACTGCACCGGATGTAACATTAACAGCGGGACCACCTGCGGCATTATAAAAAATATTATTAACAGGGGTTACACCAGAACCTGTGATATTTAATGCAGCAGCATTTGTTGTACCTGTTGCAAGAGTATAAACCGTGTTATGCATATAGTCCATATTTAATGAACTAGAGTTATTGATAGCCCAACCTGCACTACCGGTAGGAACCCAAACAAAGTTATTTGAAACTAAACCACGAATACTGTTATTGGTACGTGTACCAAAGAATAACAATTCAAGACCTGAAGCAACTGGTGCTTTAGCCCGATTTTTGCTAAACCTAAAATTACCTTCATTTTGTGTAAACATAATACCACGTTGAGTAATAGTATTATTACTATTCCAGATATTTCCAGTTACAGTAGCATCAGCAGTATTATCAAAACGTAATGGGAAAGCCCCAAAGTTGTTAAAAGTGTTATTTGTCAACTGCATATTTGATTGTGCCGGCGGAGGTGAAGATAAAGATATGTACACACCACCAATTGTAAAGAAATTACGGTTTATATACATCTGGCATGCAGCATTATTAAAGGTACAACTGTTGAATTTTACATTACTGTTTAATGTACCATTAACACTAACAATTAGAACATCTGACATAGATGCTAGTGCCCCTGTGTTCTGTTGACCGTTAATTACAACATTATCAAATGTAACAAAATCACATCCACCATATGCTTGTGTTGTTAAAGCTGCTGTACTAGCTGGTCCACACAATTCAATTGCAGTGTTATAAGTTAAGTTTAACGCTGTGATTGTCATATTCTTAAAGGTAACCCAATCAGCATTATTTAAACGTAAGGTTGGTGTGCCACCAACTGATGTAGTATTTAACAGAGCACCTGTGTTAGCTGTAGGTGTGGTTAACCCACTAAATTGTAGTACGCAGGTATTTTTATTACCATCTTCCGATTGGAACACAATTGGTTTAGTTGAAGTATTACCCGGAATATTTGCAATGTTAGCTGCTTCAGTGTAAGTTCCCGTTCTTATATTAAATGTGACCGCTCCTATTGTACCACCAGCGGTTAACTGATCGCAAGCTTCTTTAATGTTTGCAAAGTTAGGACTGCTTCCGCCAACCGTGTAAGTACCGTTTAATCCTGCTCCAAACAATCCAGACCCTGAATTGTTGGTTGGATTACCGTCTGTTCCGCCATTAACTGTTGAAACTGTAACTTGCGCTGTTACTGCACCTACTGCAGGAAAGTTATAAGTTAGTATTGGAACTGTTGCTGTAGCCTGTCCGGCCAACGGTGTTGAATATGTAATTGTACCAGAGGTGGTTGACCCAGATGAGGTAGTGATGGTATAGTTAATATCCATCGAATTAATTGTATTCAAGCCATTATTTTTAATAATTGCCTGAATCGTGTTATTACCCGGTGCAAATGGTGCTGCTGTGGATGTTGACAGAGATTGTACAGCCGCATCGTTATTGAAACCAATATTTATTGTAAAATCTCTAAAGTCTCCATAATTGGAATAACCATTAGAGGTTGAGAAACATGGGTTATTGTAGTATCCTGTGTAGTAATCAGCATAATACCAATAATCAAACATAATACGCATACGTTTTGGACCAGCTGATACAGTAGATGGAACTACAAAACTTCCATTTGCACTAATGTATGCATACCACCATTGTGTTACCCACTCATTTGCATCAAGGAAATCACCATCGTTATTCCAGTCAACATAGATATTCATATATCCATCATATTGACCACCATATTGATAGTTACCCAATGATGTAGATTGCCAATTTAATGTTTGCCCAGGCAATGCATTAAATGTAACATTACTATTTGTACCATTGCCTGTATACGAGGTACCACATGTAGTACCTGTATAAGGCGTAGCACTACTGTTAATGTTAAACTGATTAAAGCTCATACAGCCATACTGATAACTTGGAGTACAAGTAACGTTTGCAAGCTGAGAAAACATTTGCGTTGACCCTATAAAGAGCATCCCAACAACAGCAAACAATATTGGAATTCTATTCATGGGGTTCACAAAACGAAGAAAATTCTTCATACATACCTCATAATAATGTGAGTAAAAAGTACTAAAATGATTTACAATGTAGTGGAAGTATAAGTACAGATTTATCTGAGTCAGCCTCTTTATATTCTTTGTGAATGCAAGGGCATTACGGACAATCGTATACTTTGTACTTCAATTTACGCCTCAATATTTTAATAACCAAACTATTTTTCAAGGAGTTACACAAATTAATTTCGATAGATTTTACTATTAGATTTAGTTCCAGATTTAACAATATTGTCAAGTTAAGTTCTCACAACATTTCACCAGGTAATTAACTGAATTTTGTAAACATGTAGTAATCAACTTACAATACTTGGGTTACGAATTTCTCGGCTTGGTAAGGTGAGTAACTTGCAGAAGTTTTGGTGCCGTCGTGCGATAGCAAAACATACTTAATACCGTCGGTAACCAACAATGTATTTATGATAATACTCGTTTTGTAGCGACTGAACAATAACTCCCTGCGAAGTGCTTGAATGAATAAACAAGTCATTACCAATATACATCCCTACATGACCTACTGTTCCATCTCTTTCAAAATCAAAAAAAACTAAGTCTCCACATTCCAAATTGTTAACAGAAACACTTTTGCCTTTAGCAAACATTTCTTTTGAGGTTCTGGGTAGCGTTAACCCAACGCTTGAATATACATTTATCATAAATCCGGAGCAATCCACACACGATTCCGCTGTACCTCCAAAACAATATGGCGTTCCAAGCCATCGCTCTGCTTCTGCAAGTAATTGCTGTTGCCTTGGTGTTGTACATTCGTGTGAATAATCTTGTTGTAGTGGTGTTGTAGCTTTCGGGGTGGAATACTTAAATGGTTGTTTTGCCGAACTAAATCTGATGCTGGATGAACACGAAGAAAGTAACAGAAGAACTACGTACCCAAAAACAACAAACCCGCAGGTTTGAAGATTGCGGGTTTGAGAATATCTATTATGTTTTTTTTCTGACATTACAAATCGGAAAGTTGTTCAATGGCACCTTTAAGTTGATACAGCTTTCTGGCAACGGTTGCTTGTTGGTCGGAAAGTTTATCATAGCGTTTATTTTCTTCAACAATTTCCGAGAGGTACCTTGTTCTATCAGGTGGGATGATATAAATCTTTTTACTCATCTCTGTAGTAATCGTATAACTTGAACTCCATCCTAATTGTTTACGTTCGTTAAGTAAATCAATGATGGAACGATAAAACGTGTTTGTTCCGGGGTCGTTAAACTGCGAGGCAATTGTTCCGAACACGGGCATGGTGTTTGGGTCTTTATCCCACAACAAACGTGAACGCTGATATTGTTTACGCACATCTTTCAATGCGTCTTGCGCTCCGCGTTTGTCAAATTTGTTAAGAGCAATAATATCAGCATAATCAATCATGTCTATTTTTTCTAATTGGGTTGCTGCACCGTACTCAGGAGTCATAACATACAACGATGCATCTGCAACCTCAGTTATCTGCGAATCACTCTGACCAATTCCGGCAGTTTCAACAATAATCAAATCAAATTGAGCATATCGCAAAACATCCAATGCCGCGCGAACGTTTTTGTTTAATGCAACATTAGCTTCGCGTGTTGCAAACGAGCGCATATAAACCCTCGGGTTGTGTACGGCATTCATTCGGATTCTATCTCCTAACAATGCGCCCCCGGTTTTGCGTTTAGATGGGTCAACAGAAATAACTGCAATGCGTTTATCTTCAAAGTCAGTAAGGAAGCGGCGTACAAGTTCATCGGTTAACGATGACTTCCCTGCACCGCCCGTTCCGGTAATACCAAGCACACAAGATGTAGTATTACTTTCTTCAACCAGCGTATGCCAATAACTTCCGTCAACTTCTCCGCGTTCAATCTGCGAGATTGCCTGTGCAATAGCCAACGGGTTAGCATTTTTTACATCGTCGGTTAGGGTAGCAGCATGAGTAACAGGAGGAATATAATCACTCTGTTGCATCAGGTCGTTAATCATTCCTTGTAATCCCATTTCTCTGCCATCATCGGGCGAGTAGATTCTGGCAATACCATACGCATGAAGTTCTTCAATTTCTGTTGGAAGTATAGTTCCACCGCCGCCGCCAAAAATTTTTATATGTCCTGCACCTTGTTCATTTAGCAAATCGTACATGTACTTAAAGTACTCAACGTGACCGCCCTGATACGATGTCATGGCAATTGCCTGCGCATCTTCCTGAACAGCACAATCAACAACTTCTTTAACCGAGCGGTTGTGACCTAAGTGAATCACCTCTGCCCCACTCTGCTGAATAATCCGGCGCATGATATTTATTGCCGCATCATGTCCATCGAATAACGATGCCGCTGTTACAATTCTAACGGTGTTGTTTGGTTTATATCCTTGTTGCTGTTGCATAACGTATCATTCTGAATGTTGAATCTCTGCAAAAATGGTGAATCTGTTCCAATCCGTTCCACATGTTCAGCAAAAAACACCAAATAGCGCGGTGTCAGGTGGGCAATTTTCAAAAACCGTTTTGGTGGACGCATACTTCACCTTCAACATAAAAAAGACGCCCCAAGGAACGCCTTTTTAATCAAATCACGATAACCATTTTTTCTTGCTTGCTGTTCTCTCCCAACATGCACCATTGTTAGCAAAGCAAACATTTGGTGTGGCTGCGATAGCAACTACTTCTTAGCTTTTTTAGCGGGTGCTTTTTCCTTCTTCTCAGTTGTTTTACCCGAAGACTCAGCAACACCATTAACAGGAATTTCCATCCCGTTTTCTGCCATTAACTCTTTAAGTTTTGCAGGAGTTATGCTTAGCATTTTTGCAGCTTGTTCGTTGTTGCCGCCTGCTAATGCAAAGGTTTGTGCAAGCAACTCGCGGATGACGTTACCCAACGGCGCACCTTGTTTGCTGATACTTAACTGATGCTCGCCTTGCTCAAGCTCGGCTCCGGTTAACGATAGGTTTGGCTTCTGGCTGAACGCATTTTTACGTGGCGGTGCATCCAACCGCAGGAACGAAAGTTGCTCTTTACTAATAGCATTGGTTTGCTCTAACAGTACAGCGCGTTCAATCACATTACGTAACTCGCGGATGTTCCCTTTCCATTGATATTGCTGGAGAATATCAGCCGCACCCGGCTCGAAGCCCTGAATATTCTTACGGAATTTATTGTTGAACTCTTTAATAAACGAGGTTGCAAGAACTAAAATATCATCTTTTCGCTCGCGCAGGGGCGGAAGAAATATCGTAGCTACATTTAAGCGGTAATACAAATCTTCGCGGAAGCGACCTTCTTCGGAAAGGATTTCCAAGTCGCGGTTAGTAGCTGCAATAATGCGCACATCAATGGCAACTTCTTTCGAGCCACCCAAACGGTAGAACTTTCGCTCTTGCAACACGCGCAATAGTTTCACTTGCATATCCATGCTTAACTCGCCAACTTCATCAAGTAAAATTGTACCCCTGTTAGCTTGCTCAAATCTTCCTTGTTTTACTTTTTCGGTTGCGCCGGTAAATGCTCCGCGCTCGTATCCAAACAGTTCGTTCTCGGCAAGATCTTTAGGAATTGCCCCGCAGTTAACAGTAATAAACGGGCCTTTTGCACGTTGTGAATTCTGGTGAATAAACCTTGCCATCAATTCTTTACCCGTCCCAGATTCTCCCAAAATCAACGCCGTGGTATCGCTTGCGCCCGCAACAATCTTAGCTATGTTCATAGCTTTTGTAATTGCATCACTTTTGCCAATAATCTCGCTTGGTTTCTCGCGCTGAAGCTCTTCGGTCATTAACTTTACTTGGCGGCGTAAATCGTAGTTACGTAACGCACGTTCAACGGCAACTTCAAGTTGGTCAAGGTCAATTGGCTTAACAATAAATTCTTCGGCTCCGGCTTTCATTGCGCGCACGGCAATTTTAATATCAGTAAACGCCGTCATAACAATTACCGGGATGGTAATTCCTTCAGCGCGAAGGCGTTCTAAAATGTCCAGACCGTTGGCATGACCCAAATAAATATCCAACAATATTAAATCGGGCGAGCTGGATTCAAGTTCTTCAATAGCTTTGTAAGGGTCGGTAAAATGTTCAACTCTCTCGTACTTCCCCGAAAGAATTTCCATAATAGTAGCCCCAACAAGAGGGTCATCCTCAATGATAACAATGGAATAGTTTTGCTTTGCCATAGATGTATGTTAATGTTACAATGCTGCTAACGGAGTGTGGATACGGCTTTTGATGAATTTTTACAGACTCCCCCAAGCCGTGCGCAAAAATAAGATTGAGTGAGGAATTACAAGCCGGAATTTATACAGTACTATATAAACAGAAATTTTGTGAACCCGCTTCTACCGTAGCAACCGCACCAGCGCGCAGACTCGGCGCGAGCCAAGCGTTCAGCATCGCGGGGAATGATTTCAAACTAAGACTTATCATATCATAATAGTTTATATGCTGAACCTCTACCTTAGTGCTGAGATTGAGAAACTAAATAAATAGATTGAAGAAAGAGACAATTTCAGAGGTTAAAAAATTAATGATTTATCTTAATATCAAAAAAATCTTCTACTGCAATTGACACAAAAAGATATGCACTTTAGCTTGAAATGAATTCCAAAGAGGTGTTTCAAATGTAAGGCTCTTAATATTGTCTTTACCAAATTCATTTTTTAAAATTCTAAACACTTTCTTATTTGATTGAAGACTTTCACAGTATCCTTGAGCTAGGTAATCCTCATCAATTTTAATGTACTTATTTGCTAAATGTTTCAATTTTAGATTGTAAGAATTTATCTCGGTTAATATTCCAATTTGGAATAGTGGTATACTTTTATTGTATAATTTATGTTTTAATAATTTAACACTATCCTGACACATTCGGTGTGGTAATGAATCATACTGCTTACCTTGCCAACAACCATTATGCTTTAGCTCAAGTAGAAATGTAACTTTTTTATCTGCGCTTATACCTACTAAATCTACACGTTCGTATTCTCTTACGACATATTGGTACTCATTTTTGAACATGGACTCATATAGTTTATCCCTATAATATTCTTCGAATCCACCTCTAATAGCAATTGATGTAAAGCAATTGTCCTTGCTTAGACTGTTATTAACTTCTAATATAAACTTGGCAAGTAGTTCAATATTCATTTCAAATTCTTAAAAAAAATTAAAATATAGATGTTTGTAAACTTGCTAGTGTTCCTCTATAGGCAACATGATAATGGAATACTATTATATCATGCCTAGTTTGTTAAAAACAACTTTCAATTCATCTATTATTCAAGACTGAACTCAATTTTAGGCAATGATGATTATGTGAATCTAAATCAAGCCCTTTTTTCACAATATCTTGGGCATCAGATCTTTGTTCGTTATTAACTAGAAGCCAACCAAGTCTAGAATAATCAATTGCAGCCCCTTCGTGTATCCTATTGCTCATTATCTGAATGACAGACTTAAGAATAAGACCTGAATTTTCAGATTTTTTTGCATAAGGATTATGAAAGTAATAGTTATTTATTCTGTTAGCAACCTCACTTATGACTTGAAATTCAACATTAGGCAGGTTAATTAGTTCTGTTAATGCATGACTCTCTCCTTCCCAATCTTTTGTCAACTCACAAACTTCTGCAAGTTTTACCCATAACTTGTGTTTTTCTAATGGAAGCATTGCTATTTTAAGATACTCTCTTAGATATTGTTTTACCAAATCATACTCACTAAACTCCTCCAACACCTCAACAATATATATATATGCTTTTGGAAACTTAGAAGCTATATATTCAAGCACCGGTAATTCTAACTTAAGTTGATCAATATTAGATACTCTTCTGGCAACGTTCTTAAATTTACGTTCAATTTTATCTGTCAATCCACTACTAACATTACTTTGTGCTATCGCTCCAAACTCCATTAATAAATTTCTGTCTTCAAGGATTCTCATTTTTTCCGAATGGACTTCAAGTTCACTTTTTCCGAAAATCGCGGCGGCTAAGGGAACAGAAATTATTTCATCATTCTGTTCACCGATTATCTCGATGAATGAGCTTTTAACAAGTTCTTCAATTGCATCATTAACTTCAATTCTCTCTTCATTTTCTGGTCTCCATAAAACAGCTTCTAATGCAATTCTAGGAATAAGTGAGTTCCAACTACATAGAGTTAGAAAGACTCGTTTAGACGATGCGGTTAATGTTACATATGTTCTTTTAAATAGTGCTGTTAGCATATTTTCCCTATCAGCAACAATCCTCTCAATTTTCCGTAATGCTTTAGACTTAGCTAATTCTCCAAGTAAAATTTTAATAATATAAGGATGACCATCAGATTCATAAATTATACTTTCAATATAAGGTTCTGTTAATAATGTATCAATATTAAATCTTCTTGATATTACACTAATCAAATTTCGAGTTTCATCTTCATGCATGCCACTAATCTCGATAGGATAATCTGCTTTAAAATTTCTATTAATTCTTGATGTAATTAGAACTTTATTTGGCAAACGTACATGAGTATTTATCCATTCATAGACAGTTAATGGATCAGACAAAGTTTCGAAATTATCGAAAACATAAAGTGCTCTACCAAAGGAACTGTTAGTAAGTTCTTCAGAAAAGATATCAATCGGTTTCTTATCTGTACTAATTAGTTCACCACACAGATTAATAAACTCCTTTGATATATCTGTTTCATTCAAAACTTTAGTCTGGACAGGTTTAGGGCCATCAATCATTAAATCTATGTCTCTTGAACTAAACCATAAAATCAAATCGAACTTACCAGCATCAAGCATATCACTAATAACTTTCAGCGCTAGTGTAGTTTTACCAATACCTCCTCTCCCCACTAAAGTTATAACAGGAAATCGATTATCCTCCGTAATTAAATTCCTAATATTATCCTCTAGCGTAGATCGTGTAATGTAATCCTCAGATAATGGAGGTAAGTTATTATAACAATGGTGTTTTGTGTTTAACTTATTTGTACCTGCAGTATGGCTTTGTGGGAGTTGTGATATGGATTGTAAATAGCTTGTTCCATCTTGCTCTTGCCTTACATCTGTTATGTAGGAAATTGATTCAAATGCATTATTTCTAAAATTGCCATTAGCGATTAAAAAATCAGACATTTCAGAATTAGAAAATAATAGATTTATTAGCCTTGGTTTGTCTTGGAATACATAAACACCGTTTATGTAAGAATGTGTTTTTTCCCTCTTAAGAAACTCAAACTCATTCTGATATCCAGTTGATATCCTTGATACCCTATATTTTCCTGAAAGATTTTGATATAAATACACCCAGGTTCTTTTAAATGCCGAAAATTGACCAGTAATAAGCTGAAGAGAGTTCTGTAACTCTATACATGCTCTTGAACTCTTATCTATTGTAGGTGCTCCATGTCCTCTAGTCTTATTCCTAAAATGAGAAAACAATGTGAACCAAGTCTTAAGTGCAACTTTTATAGGCTGCTTATCAATTTTTATCTCAAAAATTTCGAAACAATTATATAGGTATTCTATTGCTTGGTATTGCCAAGTATTATTCGTATTCTTCTGAATTAATTCATTCAATTCATTGTCACGAATGCTTGAGTTTATTAATCCAAGGGAAGGTCCTGTTAATAGTTCATCTAATATATTTGAATATTCACCAATAGCATTGGCTCTCACTATTTGGTATTCGTATCTATATCTTGTACGTTCTCTATCATCATTTAATGATGCAACTGTATATAATGTGATTAACTTTGTAACAAACTCGCCATATAAGAGTAGGTCATAAAAAAAAGCCACGTCTGATTCATCTTTTGCGGCAGATAATCTACTATCAAACTGTTCAAAAAATTTCATAACGGTTCAGGGATATTAATTCAATTAGAATAGTGATTGTAATTTACGAATTGTTTGAACAATAAACACTTACACACATATTATCAGCCACAGTTTATTATACAAAGACAATAATACAATACTCTTTGCGCCGCTGTACCGCTTGTTCCCGCCTGAGTGACGGCGCAGTTGCGGTTGCTTCGGCAGTAGTGGGTTACCCAAAAATTTCTTTTGCAATAATAAGTGCACCATGCAAACCATTACCTTCCGGTTGTTGAAACTTAAGTGATGTGGGTTTTATTGTGCAACGTTCTCCAATTCGTGCCGACATTTTAGGATGTGTCGCAACACTACCGGCTATTGAACAAGGAATATTGCGCCGTGTAGTGAACTTTTTGGTGAGTGATGTTGCTAACTGCACAAGATGTGTACTTGCTTGCTCAATGATATCGTTAGCTACAGTATCAACTAAACAACACTCGAACAACAGTGGCGGTATTTGTGAAAGCATTTGATTGTTATTGTTTACCTGTAAGGCAAACTCACGGGTGTTTGTAATGGTAAACTGCTGTTGAAATATCTCGGTAAGTTTTGTTGCGGCACCACAACCTTCCATATGGGCTATGACTGCTTTACTTGCTTGGTAGGCAATCCACATTCCGCTTCCTTCATCGCTAATTGGGTAGCCGTAGCCACCGCTGCGGTATATTTCGGTGCTCTCAGTTTTTCCATACGCAACTGACCCAGTGCCGCTAAGTATAACAATTCCCGGAGTATCTACGTTGCCAAATGCTCCGGCATATGCACATTCAATATCGCTTACAATATGTGTTTTAGGAAGTCTATCTAAGCGTGCATTGGCAACACGATAGAGTTCATCTATTAATTGCGTGCGTTCTGCTGGGGTGGCGATTCCTGCAATTCCAATACATAATCCGTGGATTTCGGAGAATCCTACCCCAAGTTTTGCACAGAGTTTGGTGGCAATTGCGTGAATTCGTAAAGCAGATTCATGATACCCAACAACCGACGGTTTGCATGTACTTTCGGTGAGTACTGTGTGGAAATCCAAGCCATTGGTGGATATACCTGCCTTGGTTGTTGTACCGCCAATATCGAAGGTGATAATCATGGTTGTTGTGGTTTGTTATTGTTGCGTTCTAAACTGCAAACTTCTTGCTTATACGACGCGAGGTATCGCGTCGCCACGAAAAGATTGAAGTACATTTGCCAAGTTACATTATTGAAACTCATCAGGTTGCTGTTACTTCCGCACCGTTTGGAAATAGCTGGCAAATGGAGCGATAAATGCACAAGAACCTGAGAAGCACATCCGTTGACAGAATTGTGCTTACGGCTTTCGCTCCTAACAAAATTATGATACACCAGTAATTCTCAATATACTGTTTGGTGCCAAGCGTGTATTTTTGCGCTGCATTTCACCATCCAAATGCACCACAATTGCTTTTCAACCGATTTTTATTCTCATGAATGCTTTATTTCAGACTGATTTCCCGACGTTAAAACTATTTAGGCGTGGCAAAGTACGCGATGTCTATGATTTAGGACAATACTTGTTGATTGTTGCCTCGGACCGTATTTCGGCGTTTGATGTGATTATGAACGAACCTGTTGCGGGTAAAGGGGCAATCTTAACCAAGCTTTCTACGTTTTGGTTCAGCCAAACCAAAGATATAGTAGAGAATCATATAATAAGTACCAATGTTGATGACTATCCGGCAGAAGTTCAGCAGTACCGCAGTCAGTTGGAAGGTCGCTCGATGTTAACGGTTAAAACCAATCCGTTACCAATTGAATGTGTTGTACGTGGGTATCTTGCCGGTTCGGGCTGGAAGGAATATCAGCAATCGCAAACTGTGTGCGGAATTACCTTACCCGGTGGCTTGGTTGAATCATCGCAATTGCCGGAGCCAATCTTTACCCCTGCCACAAAAGCAGAAGAAGGTCATGATGAAAATATTTCGTTTGAGCAGGCAGTTGAAATTGTTGGTATTGAAACAGCAACAAAAGTACGTGAGCTATCTATTGCGTTGTATTCGTTTGCCCGTAATTATGCCGCTACTCGTGGGATAATTCTGGCAGATACAAAGTTTGAATTTGGTATTAAAGACGACGGCACTATTATTCTTATAGATGAAGCATTAACGCCGGATTCATCGCGATATTGGTTGGCAAGCGAATATCAGCCGGGCAAACCGCAAATGAATTTTGATAAACAAGTTCTCCGCGATTGGCTTGAAACCCAAACATGGAACAAACAGCCACCGCCACCAACGCTACCTGATGATATTATCAGCAAAACTCTTGAAAAATACTCAACTTGTTTAACCTTACTTACAGCATAAACCAATATGGCATACGGACACACAGCCGATGACTTTTCCGTTTCCTTACCTAAAAAGGATATTGACATATTCGATTTCCCAACGTTGCTGGTAATGTTATCACTTATAGCAATTGGGTTAATCTCTATATATAGTGCAACCTACGATGCCGAAATGAGCAAGTTCTTTACCAAACAACTTGTGTTTACCGGAGTAGGTGCGCTTGGGTTAGTAGTTGCCATGTTTATGCCAACCCATTGGTTAAAACTTTCAACTCCGGTGTTGTATGGAATATCGTTGTTATTCTTAGTGGCGGTTTTGATATTTGGTCATACAATTAACGGACAGAAATGTTGGTTAAGTATTGGCGGTTTTCAGTTTCAGCCGTCGGAGTTTGCCAAACTGACAACGCTACTCATGCTTGGCAGGTTTCTGGAAGGTAAAGGGGTTAATATAAAATCAATCCGCGACCTTGGTATTATGGCAGGTATTGTATTTCTACCAATGTTTTTAGTACTTGCAGAAAAAGACACAGGTACATCATCGGTATTTATGGCAATGTTAATGGGAACGTTGTTGTGGGGTGGTGCTGATTTATTTATGCTTTACATACTTGCGTGCTTACCATTTGTTGGCGTTAGCGGAATGTATGCAGAGCTTCAACAAATTCGCTACCCAATGTTTGCCATCTTAGCGGTTGTATCTGCCGGTGCCATTGCCTTCCGCAGAAATATCGTAATTACAGCTGTTACTATTGTTATGTTTATCGGGATTGGATTTTCTACGGGTGTAGTATTTAATCACTTACCTGCCCACTCGCAAGGACGTATCCGCACATTGTTTGAGCCCGAAAAGTTTCCACGCGATGAGGGCTATCACGTAATCCAATCCATGATGGCAGTTGGTAGTGGCGGGCTAACCGGTAAAGGTTTTCTGCACGGAACACAAACACAATTACGCTACATCCCGGAACAATGGACAGACTTTATCTTTTGTGTACCGGGCGAAGAATTTGGTTTTATAGGTTCGGTAACAGTACTTGGTTTACTCGGTTTTCTCATACTCCGCATAGAGCGTATTGCACGTGTTGTAAAATCCGAATTTGAAAGTACCATTGCATTCGGTTTGGCGGCAGTGTTGCTCTATCACACCATTGTAAACATAGGTATGGCAATCGGTGTGTTCCCTATTATGGGTATTCCACTCCCGTTTTTAAGTTCGGGTGGAACAGCACTTATCGTAAACATGACGGCAATCGGAATGTTGTTAAACTTCTACCGGGTAAAACAGAAAGCTGGTAAAATCTAACAAGGCATTAGGATTACCCGCATCTGCCGAAGCAAGCCTTATGCGCCGTCACCCGGGCGGAGCCGCTTGTTCAGCGTCGTATAAAGCAACAATTCATTATTAACAGAAAGGCATATCTCATCGCTCAGATATGCCTTTGCTACATCAAACCGGTAAACAAACTATTGCTGAACAATATCAACTTTAGTTGTATTCAGCAAAGCAACTAAGTCAGTAACCAATTGTGCATTGTTAGCAGAAGTTACACCGTTTTTTGCAAGCCCTACACCAATATCTCCAACAAAAGCATCAAAATCTGAAGCATTGATTTTCATGGATATTCGTGAGTTAATCGAAGGGTCGTGAGCAGATTTCATATTCAAACCTGTGTATGAATAAGTTTTAGAGCCGGTTGCATAACACATAAAGTCAGTAAAGTTTTTGCTTAACTTACTTAAACCTGTTGTGTTACCTGCGCCTAGTTCAGCAAACAATACAGGAAAATACTTTGCAAGGCGAGTATCTGCCGCAATTACCATAATAGAGCTGTCAACTACATTACGTAATGTCAATCTTCCTTTTTCAATCATCATACTTGAGTTTGCAGGATCGGCAACCATTGTTGTCCCACCAACACGTTCGTACAGAGTAGGCGCAGTTGGTGTTGTAGTTTCTTCTTTAGAACAAGAAACAAGTGCCAATCCGCAGAACAGGCAAACACTATAGAGAAATGCTTTTGTCATGAAAAATCCTTTCAGTTAAAATAGTAAATAAAAAATCCCCTAATCCAGAACCTGATGCATATAGGCACCAATACTCCTGAATAATCCGGTTTGACGTGCATTCATTGGGCAACTTCCTTGCATGGTTGCCGGAACAATATATCGCTCAACATGTAGTTTTCCATTTCCCAACGACTGTTGTAAGTAACTATTCACTAACTGTTGTATGTTCTCTGAAGTGTTCTGCCCAATATCATATAAATACACTACGGTCTTATCGTGCTCATTGATAATGGCATTCCGTACTCCAACTGATTTTTTGACAATTGATACAATGGCTTCTGTCTCTTCATGCGAGGGTGTTCCCTGTATATCTAATCTGGCTAATTGAACCTGAGAATTAACATAGCTATCACTTCGTGGTGTGGTTACAATGTAGATATGCACAAATGCTACCACCAACAACGTAGTACAAGAAATCGCAGAAACAATCAATAACATTTTTTTGGTCAACAAACCGGTAAGTATGTTCTTCATAGTTTTACACCATAGTACAACAATCTTAGAAAAGCGTTTGGCAATAACTACGAGGAAGGCTCAGAATCGGATCACATCTTATAAAACTTTTTTTTGCTATCGCAGCCCTACCTTTACAACCTGCTTTTTATAAAACTCATTTGTGGGACAGCACCGCAGCTATTTTTCAACACTCCGCAGTGAAGTAGTAATCCTTTACAAACTTGTAACTTTGTACCACACAGGTAGTAATATCTACTGATAGTACAGGGCTAGTAGGAACGTATGCTCTTTCCATTGCGATGCTGTAACGAATGGCTCGCACCGGGTTTGCGCGCTGAACGCTCGCTACGGTAACAGTGGAGTAACAATAAACCAAATAACGAACAAATGAACCTACATTTTACATCGGGCGACTGCAACGGAATTGGCTTAGAGTGCTTTGCAAAAGCGTTACCAATTGCCAACAACTTTTTACAACAGAATAGTATTTCTTGTTCACTTGCGATACACCCGCAAACTCTACAAGAGTACTGCATGCAGCTTTCAATCCCATTTACCCTTTCTGATTCTGTTTTACACCTTGGCGATGTTGCAATAGAAATAGTTGACTGCTCTGAGTATTCCCCGGTAATGTTTGGAAGCGAAACTGAAGAAGCAGGAGCGTTAGCAAAACAATCGCTGGAACGTAGTGTTGATGCAGTATTAGCTAAACAGTTTGATGCACTTGTTACGCTACCTGTTTCTAAACATGCGTTGTATTTGGCAGGTTGGCAATTCCCCGGTCAGACCGAAATGATAAACCACCGTTGTGGCAGTAGTAACCCACTCATGATATTATGCAATGATACAGTTCGCGTTGCCTTAGTGACCATTCATATTCCACTTTCTCAGGTTGCAAACAACATTTCTCAAATGGCAATAACAGCCAAAGTTGAACAGTTTCAACAATCGTTGATTTCGGACTTTGGAATAAAAAATCCACGCATTGCACTGTTAGGTTTGAATCCACACGCGGGCGAACATGGAACGATTGGAACTGAAGAAGAAACTATCATTCGCCCCGCAATTGTTGAATTACAACAAAACGGGATTGATGCGTATGGTCCGTTTCCTGCTGATGGCTTTTTTGCCTTTGGCGAGTACAAACCATACGATGGAATCTTGGCAATGTATCACGACCAAGGGTTGATTCCATTAAAACTGTTGGCAAATGGTGGTGGGGTTAATGTAACGGGAAATGTTTCCGTAATCCGTACTTCGCCAGACCACGGAACAGGTTTTGGTATTGCAGGAAAAGGAATTGCTGACCCGCAAAGCACTGTGGAAGCCATTAAAACCGCATTCCAAATCTATAAGAACAGGCAACAAGCCAATTCTTTATAGAATACGCCTTTACCACAATTGTAAACTCCCCTATTTTTGCAGGATTAACTCTGAACATTTTTATTTAACGTATTACGAGAGATTATTATGAAGAATGTAGTTGTTATTGGCGCTGGAACAATGGGAAATGGTATTGCTCACGTTTCTGCTCAGTTTGGGCACGATGTAGTAATTGTAGATGTAAACGAAGCGGCATTAGAGCGCGGTAAATCAACCATAGAGAAAAATCTTGCACGTCAGGTAACCAAGGGCTCGTTGAGTGAAGAACAGAAGAACGAAACGTTGGGACGTATAACGCTCTCTACAAATCTGGAACAAGCTGCTGCTAGTGCAGATATTATTATTGAAGCCGCAAGCGAGAACTTTGAGATTAAGAAAAAACTGTTTGGAATAATAGATGCAGCAAGCAAACCTGAGTGTATTCTTGCTTCTAATACTTCCTCTATTTCTATCACAGAGATTGCGGCTTGTACCAAACGTCCGGATAAAGTGATTGGCATGCACTTTTTCAATCCCGTTCCTGTTATGAAGTTGTGTGAGTTGGTTCGTGGGCAAGCAACAAGCGATGAAACGTACGCAACGGTACGCGCAATGGCTGTAAAATTGGAAAAAACACCTGTAGAAGTTCAGGATTACCCCGGCTTTATCTCTAACAGAATCTTGATGCCAATGATTAACGAAGCAATCTATTGCGTTATGGAAAACGTTGCATCGGTTGAAGATATTGATACCGTAATGAAACTTGGTATGGCACACCCAATGGGACCACTTACCTTAGCCGACTTTATTGGCTTGGATGTTTGCCTTGCCATTATGGAAGTGTTACACGACGGTTTGGGCGATAGCAAATACCGTCCGTGCCCATTGTTACGCAGAATGGTAGCCGCCGGGCAGTTAGGGCGTAAATCGGGTAAAGGGTTTTACGCATATTAATCCAACTTGACGAACAACGATGTTTCTATTTACAAGGTTCTTCTCCGCACATTCATGGCAAGGTTGTTGCCTTTGGTTCGGAGCGGTCTGCGGTAGCATAAACTTATGATTTGTAAAACAATTACGAATGAAATACGTTACCGTAAAAAGTCAACAACGACCATATAATTAAACCTATATATTCTATGAAAAATTTACAGGAAGAGAAAGCATTAACCGGAGCTGAATCTGTGCACTGGGATTTATCGGATTTATATCCACATGTAAAGCACGAGTCTTTCCAAAGTGATATGCAATTGATTAAAGAACAAGCGGCAAATTTTTATGCCCGTTGGCATGGTAATATTGAAGCATGTTCAGATACTCAGATGCTTTCGATGGTTCTGGAGTTGGAATCAATCTCTCAGACCATTGGCAGATTAGGTTCGCGTGTTCGTTTGGAATGGTCCACGAACTCCGAGAATTTTGAAGTAGCTTCGGCAATGCAATCAACCAGCGAAAAACTTACTGACATTAGACAGCACTTAATTTTTGTTAGCGTAGAGTTACGCAACATGACTGATGAACATTTTGAAATGCTAAAGAATTCTCCGGTGCTTGCCCAATACAAACATTGGATGGAGCACAACCGAACATTTAAAGACCACACGTTAACGGAATTAGAAGAGAAATTAGATTCGGAAAAAGATTTAACCGGCGTTAGTGCGTGGGTTCGGTACTACGACCAATACCGTGCAGCAGCACGTTTTGAATATCGTGGCGAGAAGTTATCTCAGCAAGAAATGATGTTGTTATTAAGCAGTCGCGATCGTGATGTGCGCAAAGATGCTGCATTAGCAATTGGCTCCGGCTTAGAGCGCGATACCTTAACAAGCACTTTTATATTTAATACTGTGTTAGCTGACAAAATGCTTGACGATAAAATGCGTGGATACCCAACATGGGTTACCGCACGTAACAAAGCAAACAAGATTAGCGATGAATCAGTTGAAACGTTAGTAGAAAGTGTAATGCAACGGTATGACATACCCGAACGTTTCTTTACCCTAAAGAAGAATTTACTTGGGTTACCGGATTTCTTTGAATGGGATAGAAGTGCGCCTGCAACATCAACAACCAAGCAATACTCATGGCAGGAAGCACACGATATTGTTGCTACAGCGTACACCGAGTTTCACCCGCGCGTTGGAGAAATAGTTGAAGAATTCTTTGCTAAGAATTGGATTGATGCGGCAGTTACACCGGGTAAACAAAGTGGTGCATTCTCTGCATCTACAGTTCCTTCGGTGCATCCATACATTTTTATGAATTACACTGGCACACCACGCGATGTAAAAACACTTGCACACGAGTTAGGACATGGTGTACACCAGTATCTATCACGTCAGCAAGGAATGTTTAACAGTGGCACACCATTAACCATTGCCGAAACAGCCTCAGTTTTTGGCGAGATGTTGGTATTTGATTCCATGATGCGCACAGCTCATACGGACGAAGAAAAACTTACACTGTTAATGGAAAAACTCAACGACATCACTAACACTGTGTTCCGTCAGGTTGCATTAAACCGTTTTGAAAAAGCAATACACGAGGCTCGAAGAACCGAAGGTGAGTTAAGCACAAAACGCATTAACGAACTTTGGATGCAAACGCAACAACCAAGTTTTGGCAACAGCGTTAAACTTACCGATAACTACAAAACATGGTGGGGATACATCTCTCACTTTATACACACGCCCGGCTATGTATATGCTTATGCCTTTGGTGAGTTATTAGTGCTTGCACTGTATGAAATCTATAAAGAAGATGACGCTTCATTTAAAGAGCGTTATATCAACTTACTCAGTGCTGGTGGCAACGATACACCGGAGAACCTACTAAAGCCATTTGGTATCGATTTAACCGACCCAAAATTCTGGCATCGTGGCTTAAGCTTTATAGATATGTTGCTAACTCAGGCAGAAGAAATTGCAGACCGCCTAAAAGCATAATCTAGGCTACTACTAAAAATCAAAAAGGATATGGGAGTAATCTCATATCCTTTATTATTTGCTTTCGCATGACGGCACCATACCACAACCATAAACAAACCACACTTTGCCGGAGAGAAAATTAATTTATCTTACCACTACAATAGGTTTGGTTGAAATATTGTTACCATTTTTCACGCAAATATAAAACACTCCCGGTGATAGTGATTGCGTGGAAATGGTTTCGTTGACAACACCAATGCTACTATTAATAATGCGCGTAAACACTTGTGCTCCAATTGAATTGTAAAGTGTAACGATAGCACTTTCATCGTATTTCATCTGAAACGTAACTGTTACATTATCTGTTACCGGATTTGGTGTAAGTTGTATAGTTTCACTTTGTTTGAACGGAACATGATTTTCTTCTATATCACTTGTGATATCTTGTACTGGATTATCACAGGAATAGATAGCTGCACGGTAACCTTGGCTACTTACATATTCTTGTCCTATCAACCATACATTTGTTCCAAAAGTATTAACAATCATATCGCTCACAGAGAAACTTGGATTTACTCCTTGAACTCTGTTGTCAGATAAAATTGTACCATTAGCTTTAAATGCAAGAAAGCCATCTGCAAAACCAGTGTATGGTATCCCACGCACCATATAGTACCCATTACTTAAGCGTTGAAGCTTAACTAAATTCTGCCACGCAGGAGAAACATATTCCCAAACCATTGAATTGCCGGAACCTATTTTGGCCAAATACCCTTTAGTTACATCCTTACCTGCAGAATCCTTTTCAGTCACATATCCACAAATAATATACTCTCCATAACCGGCATCTATAATATCTACTAATTTTGATATAACTTTCTTCTTATAAAATCTGAATCCCGTTCTATTACCATCTGTATCATATTCAAGTCCTGCAATCCAAAATTTATCTTGTTCCGTGCCGTTGGTAATATTGACAAACACAACTACAGCAGTTGAATCTCGTATCGGCATCGGACGCATTACATCACCAACAAGTGAATCCTTTTTAACTAAAATAGAATCTTGTTTATAAAATTGCAAAGAGGTAAAAATTGAATTTCTTAAGATATAAACATCTGCACTATTGGGTAAGAAACAACCATCAAAATTAAATGAGAAATTTGTATATATATTGTTAGATTTATTTTTAGATGATATATATGGTTTAAATACATCTATAGGTAACCCTGCTGAATAATTCCAACCTATAACCTTATAATCATCAGCTCTATACGGTCTAATCAAACCATAATTTGTATAACCAAAGTAATTACAATCAGAACTCGGTATCCGTGTAGATATATAATTCTTATATGTAACAGCGAAGAAATCTTCTACACCTTGTGACTCATCTGTATAGTAACTATTATCACTTTTGAGACCTTGTTCACAAATGTTTTTCACTAAATACAATTTATTGAATTGCGAGAGTAAAGCAGAAGTGTATTTTGTATTATATCCTCGTTTTGTTCCATTTTCTGTCCTATCAATTCTTAACAAATTTGCATTTGTAAAATGGACTATTATAGAATCGCCATTTATATACCCAAACTTCGTTAAGGATTTTATTGTAACTCCATCTGAAATAGTAAGCGATATAGTATAATACTGTAGCTTCGTAAAACTATGTTCAGGATTTCTGCTTGTATCAGTTGTTCCATCTCCAAAATCCCATTTCCACGAATTGATATTTCCTTCAGACTCATCGCTAAATCGTACTGTAAATGGTACGGTACCTGTTTGTTGAGAAACAGAAAATTTAGGAAGTAAGATAGGTAGTATTTCTAAAATGTTGGTATGTAAAATGGTATCGGATTTACCATTATCCTCAACTACAACCAAACGCACTGTATAGACTCCCGGCATTGAATATCTATGTGTTGTATAAATTACTGTATCAGTATTTCCATCACCAAAATCCCAGTAGTAATTTGAATACAAAATGTTAGATATCGGTTTAAATCTTATTATACTATCAACATACCCCTTTGTTTTTTCTACTTTAAAATCTGCTTTTGAATTTACATTATTATTCGAATATTGAATTAAACGGATATATCCATCATTGGCAAAATACAGAAGCTTTTTAGTAATAGGTGAATAACAAATTCCTAGTGCTTTTACAGAGAACCGAATACTATCTGTAATTTTACCAGCGCAACAATTATAATCATAAAGCATATTTTCGGATTGCAAAAAGACATTACAAGAGTGTTCAATTGGCCGTACTGCTTTGATTTCATATTGTGTATGATACGTAGAAGTTAATTGAGCAGTGCTTACTTCGTCAATAAATTCATTCTTTCCGGTTCTAATGAAATGCAAACCATCGGAAGATTTACAAAACACTTTATTTGTATCTATATCTGCATGAATATTTATACTATGTATACTTTTTGTTGTGTCAATAATTAGTATATCAAATGCAGTTACCGAATCATGTATAGCATATGTACTATGGTTTTGGTCTTTAGATACATAGTATTGAATTAGTAAAACTTCATGTAGGTTAATATTAAAAGACCAGTTAGCTACATTACCTTTTGTTTGCACCAAGCTTGGATAACTCGTTTTTGACAAATCAATCATCTCAAAGATTCCATCATATAGCCACCATGTCATATCAGAGTTAGAATAGAAATATCCATAATTGATAAACTGTGATAGTTTTAACTGTTTACTATCAAAAATTGCTTTGCCTCCTCGTATTAGAAATCCTAAATTGAAGGGATATGAATATGTTGGTATATTAATGCTCTTATCATACATTAGATTTTTTTTAGCAAGACCCCATACAGTAGTATGATAGGTTGAATCTTCATTCATTGTCATTACAGTATACGTATGTAAATCCGGTGAGATGGTAACAGAAAAGATGGTCTTAAAACTATCACTTTGAATAATTGTAGTTGTTAATAACACTCCACTCTTTGCATCCCACGTATGTAGTCGCCAAAGGGAATCTTTACTCACACTATAAATGGTATCACCGGTTACGCTAAACTCAATCTGTTTAATTTCACCTAACTTCATACGCTGTTGTTTAAACCCAACAGAATCAACCCAACCGGATGTTTGTGAGTATAAAGAAGATGTGGCTATTAAGAGAAGAAATACTATTAGGGTGCGCATAATAACTCCAAGGTCAGTTAACAACAAGATAAAATCATTTATCACATACTAAATAAACCATTTTTCCGAAAACAATCTCAGAAATTTCCAATTAATATTCCGCATTTCTACGGAACAAACCGCATCATTTTGAGTAAAAGTACCGATTTGTCTTAACTCATACATTGATGAAATTCGTTCATCACATAATATTCAACCTGTAATAGTATGAAACATCAACGTACGCTTTTATTAGTACTTACAACAACTCTTTCGTTGTTTGCAATCAGCTGTCAGGATACATTTCATCCTGCCTTTGCAACAAACGAAACCGACAATGAATTATATGCCCTTCTCCGTGGCGAAGCTAACGGAAAAGGTATTGATTTCTTTATCATGCCATCAAGCGAAGAACTTGCAAAAATTCCTCAAGACCCACGCAACCCAATAACACCAGCAAAAGTTGCATTAGGGCAAATGCTCTTCCACGAAACAGGCATGGGTGTAAACTCAAAACACACGGAATGTAAACTAACGTATTCGTGTGCAAGTTGCCACCATGTTGCAGCTGGGTTTCAGGCAGGGGTTGCACAAGGTATTGGCGATGGCGGCGACGGCTTCGGCACCAATGGCGATAAACGTATTAGCAACAAAGTATATACCGATACAGAAATTGATGTACAGCCAATTCGTTCACCATCGGCAATGAATATGGCGTACCAACCAAACATTTTGTGGAACGGTCAATTCGGCGCAACAAACCTAAACATTGGTACTCAATTCTCGTGGGCAGTTAATACACCAAAGTTCAAAAACTACTTAGGATACGAAGGGCTTGAAACACAAGCAATTGCCGGACAAGATGTTCACCGCTTAGGGTTAGATACGGTACTCATTCGCAATAACGAAACGTACAAAAAACTATTCGATGAAGCATATCCGGAATTACCCGAAAACAAACGCATAACAACAGTAAATGCAGGGTTGGCAATTGCAGCATACGAGCGCACGCTATTTGCAAGTAAATCACCATGGCAATCATACTTAAAAGGCAGCAGCAATGCCATGAGTGAAGATGAAAAGAAAGGCGCAATCTTATTCTTTGGAAAAGGTAAATGCGGTTCTTGCCACACTGGTCCGGCGTTATCATCTATGGAATTTCATGCCTTTGGTATGAACGATTTAACCACAGGAACATACGGTGCAAAAAATGTTAATACCAACGATGCCGCACATAAAGGTCGCGGTGGCTTTACATTTAAAGATGAAGATATGTATCGCTTTAAGGTTCCTCAACTCTATAATCTTGCCGATTCAAAATTCTACGGACATGGCTCATCGTTTACAAGTGTGCGCGCAGTTGTGGAATACAAAAACAAAGGCGTTGCACAGAATTCAAAGGTGGATGTAAAATATCTATCACCTTACTTTAAGCCTCTTGGGTTAACCGAAAACGAGGTTGATTTGATTACGCTGTTCATAGAAAAAAGTTTGTACGATGCCGACTTAAAACGCTATGTACCAACATCAATCCCAACTAAAAAATGTTTCCCTAACGATGACCAACAAACACGAACTGATTTACACTTTAAACCATAACTCACTCCATTACTACGGCTTGTTTTGGTAGTACAAAAGGATAAGAGAGAAATCTTTTATCCTTTTTTTATGCTATCGCCCGACGGCACCCTACGGCGGCTAACGTACAGCCACCACTTGCCGGAAAGAATCTTATGGTACAACTACAAATGGTTTTATCGAATTTTGTTGTCCGTTTATTAAACATACATAATAAACAGCAGGGAGAAATGATTGAGTTGTGAAATCTTCAGTATTAATACCAGCACAACTAACTACTTCACGTGAGTATACCTGTTCCCCAATCGAATTGAAAAATGTTATAGTCGTTCTCTGTACTTGAGTTGATTGATAGGTAAGAGTAAATTTGTTTGATACAGGATTAGGTGTGAGTTGCATTATGACATTATCTACAGAATTATGTTTAGGATTGTCAACGATATCACTGGTTATATCTTTTACAGGATTATCACACGTATAAATTGCAGCACGATAACCTTCATTAGGAACGGATTCCTCTCCAATTAACCAAAGGTTTGTACCAAAGGTATTGATAATGATATCTCGAATATAAAAATCTCTACTGACGCCCTGAACTCTGTTATCGGATAGTATTGTTCCATTAGTTTTAAATGCCAAAAATCCATGCGCAAACCCATCATAAGGAAGTCCACGCACCATATAATGTCCGTAACTTAGTTTCTGAAATTTTACAAAACTCTTCCATACTTGAGAAACGTATTCCCATACTATTGTATTTCCTGCCCCAACTTTTGCCACATATCCTTTTGCAATACTATTTCCAGCTGTATCTTTTTCTGTAACATATCCACAAATAATATATTCGCCATACCCGGCATCAATTATATCTGTTAATCGGAATAGTCGTTTCTTTTCAACCTTACGTTCAAATATTACAGTACCATCCGTGGAATACTCCTTTCCTAGCAACCATTTGGTTGTATCACCCGAACCGATAAATGGGTTTACAAAAACAACTAAAGCTGAAGAATCCCGAATAGGCATTGGTCTCATAACATCACCAATAAGAGAATCTTTATGCATCAAAACAGAGTCCTGCATATAAAATTGCAACGATGTAAATGTTGGTTGTCTGAAGATGTAGGTGTCAGTACCACTCGGTAAAAAACATCCATCAAAATCATGAGAAAAATATTCTTTGATTCTAATATCCTTTCCATCTTTTGTAATTCTGCTTGGCAAGTAAGAAGTTCCATCAAGCACTCTTACCATTAGCGTTGCTACAACTCCATCATTATTTAAACCAATTATTTTTCTTGGCTTATAATAGTCACCTCCAGAACAATTATCAATGCCGATGGCATAAACTAATGATGAGGCAGATTCTCGATTATCATAGAAATTAAAGATTGATTGTTTACTGTTTAAAGTATAATATGTTTGTGTACTACTTGGTTGTATATCAAGCTTACATGAACTCAGACTGACGTACAAATTACCTTTACCTGTTAAAAATCCACAATTATATCTATTGTCATTTGAAACAAATCTTCCGGTAAGATCATGTACATTCTTAGTTTGGTCTATAGTCTTCGAAAAAAATGTAAAAAGATTTAGCTTAATAGTATCACAATAGATATATGCGTTAAATGTAATGGATTTTTCTAGTAAAGTATCAGCGATGGTTAATGTTACATTTTTATAACTTTCCTTATAATAAATATGTGAAGGATTAGAATTTGTTTCTGTAGTCCCATCACCAAAATCCCATTTTCTTCTGAGTATCTCACCTGTAGATTCATCTTTGAAGTTAACAGTTAACGGAACTGTACCGGTTCTTGGGGATGCGGAAAACCTTGGCACTAATGGCGGGATAATTTTTACATACTTTGTTTTTTGAATGGTATCTAGTTTACCATTAGTATCAATAAGTATTAGTGTAATATTGTAAAGTCCTGATGTTGTGTAGTGATGAATAGCGATTCTATTGGTATCAACTGTACCATCTCCAAAATTCCAAATGTATCTTTGGTGGCTTTCTTTCTCAATAGGAACGAATGTTACATTTGAATCAATGTATGTGATATTTTTAAGTACTTTAAAATCATTCTTAATTGAGTTATTGACGTTTTGAAAGTTCATCAATCTCATATATCCATCGTTTGAGCCATAAACTATTGTACCATTAGATGTACCATTCAAAACAACTACTTTATACGGTAAATGCAAAGAGTCTATTAACTGCTGTCCAAGTATATGATAGAGATAGACATCCGAACCAGTAAACAATAACGCCGTATTGTTTTGTGAGATTTCTTCTATGCCTAAAATCCATTTTGGTGTGAAAAGTGTGTTTAGCTTTAAATATGGTTTTGTAGAAAAGTGATAGAACGTTCCATCAAAACAACATAGGTAATCTTTTCCGTTAGTTGTTAGTTTGATTCGTTGGAAATCTGCTGACCTCGATAACGGATACTTATATAATGAAGTTCCTTCAATAAGATATGAACTAACTTCTTCTATTGTCTTTGACTCTGTTTTAAGAATTTCATTATAATAACTATGCTCAACATAGCTATATAATTCTTCTAGGAATGTATTAGTGGCATTAACGCAGCTACTTGTAGAAATTGTATCTGTGAGATGTATGGATGAATGTAGAGAATATCTAACTCCAACACCTGTCAAAAGGTTTTTAATCTGGATTCCATTATAATAGTAGTTCATTACTGAAAGAAATAGCCACAACCTACCATTTATTGAATCATAATTAGCTGTGACCTTTGATAAGACAGCCGCATTATAACTAGGAGAAATAGGTATTGTAAAAGGCAAATCATAACTTATTTGTTTTCCTTTTATCGTATATATCCTTGAATGATAGTTATCAGCCGTATCATTATACACTATTGTAAAGGTTTTTACATCTTGCGATATAGACAAGTAGTGAACTTTTTTGACTTCCTTGCTTTGAACTGAAAAGCTATCTAACAATACTCCACTTTTAGCATCCCACGAATGTAATCGCCATAAGGAGTCTAAACCGCTTGTGCGTTCTTTACTGACACTATATATTGTATCCCCAGTAACACTATAGACAATTTGCTTAATCTCCCCCAATTTCAAGCGCTGTTGTTTAAACCCAATAGAATCAACCCAACCAGATGATTGAGAATAAAGATGACTGGATAACATTATCAATAACAATACACAAAAGTAACGCATGATAACCTCAAGGAGAGTAAATCTGTAGTAAATCCACTGCTAAATAAGTCATTTTCCTTTTAATATTGCCAATTGTTTTTTACACAATTGACATTCATTAAGCATTCAACGTTCTCTCCCGCAAGAACAAGATTGTTATGCGCACAAGGAATGGTGCGGCTTGCGATAGCATCAGATATGTATAAATGGTGTTAGTGTGGTATCGCGTTTATCGCCTTCGTAGTAAATTTTTTCGAGGTACAACCCCGATGGCGAAGCAGTGAGTGTTCTTGTTTCGTTGGTATCGGTTTTTAAGATTCGTTTAATATCTTTTTCGGTGAGATTACCCCTGCCTACTTCTACTAATGTACCCACAATTTGCCGTACCATATTCCACAAAAAGTGCGAGCCGGTAATGCGGATGAGAATTAAATGTCCGTGTGTTTCTATGCGTACTTCATCTAATAATACTTTGGTTGATTTTTCGTTGGGGTCGTCGCGTGTAAACGAGCGAAAGTCATTCATACCTTCAAAACTCAGTGCAGCTTTTTGCATTGCTTCAAGATTGAGTTTATCTTTTATCCACCACACAAAACGTTTACCAAAGGCTGTGCGCCGTGTGCTGATGTAATACACATAACTCCGTGCAACAGCGTGGTGCCGTGCATGAAAACGTGCGTCTGCTTTTTGTACATCAATGATATTAATATCTGCCGGAAGATTATCGTTCAATTTTTGGCGGATGATGTGCGGAGCAAGTTGTGTGTGTACATCCAGATGTGCTACTTGCGCAATTGCGTGAACACCTGCATCGGTGCGGCCGGCACCCATTAGTTCAAACTTATCGGTATTAAAAACAGTTTTAGCAGCACCAAGAATTTCGCCAGCAACGGTACGTGCATTTTTTTGTACCTGCCACCCGCTAAAGCGAGTTCCTTCGTATTCAACTGTTACTTTAAATCTTGCCATTATGTACTACTATGAATAAAAAAGTCAGGCGTATTGCCTGACTTTGTATTAAAAAATTACGTTTTCCTTATTTCACAATTTTCATTTCAACGCGACGGTTTTGTGCCCGAGCTTCTTCGGTTGTACCTTTAAGCTTTGGACGTGTTTCGCCATAACCCTGGGTAGTCACACGTTTTGAATCTGCACCTTGCTTAACCATATATGTTTTAACTGATTCGGCTCTGCGTTGTGATAACGTCATATTTGAATTATCATCGCCTACATCATCGGTATGCCCTTCAATACGAATTTTGATATCAGTATTTTGATTAAGAAGCTCTACAGCTTTATCTAAATCGGCATAAGAATCTTCATTTAACTCACTCTTACCGGTTTCAAAAAACACAAGTAACCTTGTTTCCGCATCATTAGCAAAAGGCGAAAGAAAAATATCTTTCTCTACATCGTGCCCCTTTTCTTCCATCGGCACATCAATACGTTCTGAGTAGAACACATATCCTTCTTTAGTAGCTGTTACAGAATAAGAGCGACCTGCCGTTAACGTAACAAAGTATTCACCGGTTATATCATCACTTTTCATATCCGCAACTTTTTTACGGGTCTTTAAATCGGTGATGATAATGTTCGCACCAAGTGGATCGTTAGATTTTGCATCGCGCACCAGTCCTTTCATAGTAACTACTGCGTTAGGCATTTCAGGATTCGGTTCGGCTTTATAAATATCCAGACTGCCGCTGCCCCCGGTTCTATCACTTGAAAAATATGCAACAGGAGAATTTGGTAATGCTATGTATGCATATTCATCGGAAGTTGAGTTAATTGGCTCGCCAATATTTTCAGGCTTAGAGAACGCTCCACCTTTTAAGCGGGATGTGTATATATCAAATCCTCCCATTGTTCCTGGACGATTACTTGCAAAGTATAACGTTGTATTATCCGAACAAATGAAAGGTGTAGCTTCATCGTTGGCTGTATTTACTCCTTGAACTAACTCAGCCTTTTGCCAATTTCCATTAACACGCTTAGACGTATAAATATCCATTCCACCAACTCCCGGTCTATCACTTACAAAGTAAAGTGTATTGCCATCGCTTGAAAGAGTGGGCTGAGAATCAAAATGTTCAGTATTAATATTAGAACCAAGATTTTGTATGTCTGACCATTTTCCATTTACTTTTCTGACAGAATATAAGTCAGTTCTTCCCATTCCACTAACATCGTGTTTATAGGAGGCAAACACCATAAACTGTCCATCGGGGGTTAAAGCAGCCGAGCCATTTTGTTTACCGGAATTCACTGCGCTTTCCAATTCATCCGGGGATTGCCATCTACTGTTTTTCATATCAGAAAAAGCCACAACTTGTTGCGAACCACTTTCGCTTGTAAAATAAATCTGCTTTCCATTTTGTGATACTGCCGATGGATAATTATCGCCACGGGTATTGTATTCAAATGGTGATATAGTAACCACAGGTTTTGCAGCACGATTAGCCTGTGAAAATGAAAGAGAAACAAACGAAATAAGGCAAAGTAAATTTAATATTGTTTTCATAGTATTCTCCTTAAATCGTTATCCACAAACCTAAACCGGCTTGAATGCTATTAATTAATCTATCGGTAGCCGACCTATTTGTTGTTGTATCTATACCATCAGCTACGTAAGGTGATAACATGTAATGGAACCCTAATCGTGGTACCAACGACATTTTGGGTGCCATAGTAATCTTATATGCCAAAGAAAAATCCAAAGACCATACATTACTATTTGCACTATTAGTATTATCTTCTTCAACAGTTTGAGTTTTTGATTGTTGTGGAGTATTTAAATTATAAAAACACTCTCCCGGTTGCACGATACTTGAGATAGCTGTTGTTTTAATTGAAGCTGCGGAATGAACTGTTGGTCCTACAAGCACCATAAAATTATTAGAAACATTGGCTCTTAGATAAACACTTCCTGTCGCAAATAATGTACTTTCACTCCATTCATAATTGATATCCATAGGAACTATTACACCTCCATTATCGCACGTACTAATTGCCGGCCCCTTATTTCCATACGATTTTTGATTTAAGGATAAACGTACTTGTAATCCAAAGTCATCTGTTAAGTTTTCATCAGCAAATAATGAAAGATAAAATCCCACACCCGAACCACTTTTAAGAATGGTGTTATAGTCCTGAGGGAATCCGGTTAAATTCTGCGAAAACATGCCGTAATCTAACCCTGCTTCAGCACCAATGGTCGAGGTTTTAAATATAGGTGCACTACTCCCCGATGATGTTCCGGAACTACCGGAATTTTTCTTTCCATGTGGGCGTAACACATCCTCTTCCTGTGCTAATAGGTACGAAGTTTGTAACAACAACAGTA
>JAIBAE010000135.1 GCA_019695345.1 Bacteroidota bacterium
TTGGTGTGTATATGGTTGCGGGAATGATTGTTGTGTTTACGTTGCTTGATGTTTTGTTTCCTGTACCAACTACCATTCGGTACTCGCAAATCATTACTTCATCAAATGGCACCGTGTTATACTCATTCCTTTCCGATGATGATAAATGGCGCATGAAAATCCAACCATCCGAAATATCACCTGTACTAAAACAGGCAATCATAGCAAAAGAGGATAGATGGTTTTATTGGCATATTGGAATCAATCCGCTGGCTGTTGGCAGGGCATTTATTAACAACATACGATATTTTAAAATTACTTCCGGTGCTTCTACTATCACCATGCAAGTTGCACGCTTGTTAGAACCAAAAGAGCGCACGTACTTCAACAAATTCCGCGAGGTGTTCCGCGCACTCCAACTTGAATTGCATTATTCTAAAGATGAAATCTTCCAGATGTATTGCAACTTGATACCGTATGGTGGAAACATAGAAGGTGTAAAAGCTGCATCATTGTTGTACTTCAACAAACTGCCGCTGCAACTCACATTATCACAAGCAACAACATTAGCAATCATTCCAAATCGCCCAACTACGTTACGCATCGGTGAAACGAATCCTGCAATCAGAACACAGCGCGATGTTTGGTTGCACCGCTACCAACAATCAGGAGATTTCCCCGTTAACCAAATCACCGATGCACTCAACGAACCACTCTCGTTAAAACGTATCGAGGCACCTCGGCTTGCGCCGCACTTTGCATTACTTATGCACAATAAGTATCCAACAGAACCAATCATTACAACTACGCTCAATGTTCAATCACAAGTTAGCGTTCAAACGTTATCATCAAACTACATTACTCGTATGCGTATGCTTGGCATCTATAATTGTAGTGTAATTGTAGTAAACAACCAAACCCACAATGTAGAAGCATACCTCGGCTCTCCGGAATTCAACGATAAACTCCACGCCGGACAAGTAGATGGTGTACAGGCAGTTCGTTCACCGGGTTCTGCATTAAAGCCAATGATTTACGCAATAGGAATTGACAAAGGTTTACTGACTCCAAAAATGATTGTATCCGATGTACCTGTCAATTACGATGGCTATGCTCCCGAAAATTACGATCAAACCTTTAAGGGCGAAGTAACCGTAGAGCAGGCTTTGGCTCAATCACTTAACATTCCGGCAGTAACTGCACTCCATACAATTGGTGTCCCGCAGTTGGCAAGTAAGTTGTCATCGTGCGGCTTTAAAAGCATAAAGAAAGATGCAAAGAATGTTGGGCTATCCTTAGCACTGGGTGGTTGTGGAGTAACCCTTGAAGAAATGGCGCGGCTATATTCCGGCTTTGCAAACTACGGCAATGTACAGGCACTGCATTGGGTACCGACTGATACGTCAACCAAAGCCATACGTGTGGCATCACCTGCGGCAACGTATATGATTACCTACATCCTTACACAACTAACACGTCCCGACTTACCGGTAACCTATCAGGCAAGTGCGCGCGTTCCTAAAATTGCATGGAAGACAGGAACATCATACGGAAGGCACGATGCTTGGAGCATAGGGTACAATACAAAATATACTGTTGCAGTGTGGGTTGGAAATTTCTCCGGCGAAGGTTCACCCGATTTAAGCGGTGCTACCAGTGCAACACCATTGTTGTTTGATATTTTTAATAGTATTGATAATAGTCTTAACCGCGAATGGTTTAAACAACCACAAGAACTCGATTTTAGAATTGTATGTTCTGAGTCTGGGTTAACGCCTGGAGAGTATTGCACAAATACCGTTGCCGATTACTTCATTCCCACTATCTCGCCTGCAACACCATGTACACACATGAAAGAAGTATTTGTATCAGCCGATGAAAAAAAATCATACTGTACCTCATGCTTGCCGCATAGTGGATATAAAAAACTCTTGTTCAGAAACTACGCGCCAGAGATACTCTCGTACTACCGTCAGGAACACATCACCGTTACACTTCCACCCGAACACAACTCCGATTGCCAACGTGTAACTCAAGAGTACGCACCAACCATCACCTCGCCAACTAATGGCAAACAATACATCGTAAACCGCAACGATAAAAACCCGCTCATGCTTTCGTGCCTCACCGCCAACGATGTAAAAGTAGTCTATTGGTTTCTCAACGATAAACTCATCAGCACCTCACCACCAACCGAGCACGTGTTTATCAAACCAGAACGTGGCGAAAACAAAATCTCCTGTAGCGACGACAAAGGCCGCAACACCGATATAACTGTCACCATAGAATGGGAATAACTTTTGGTTAACCGCCTCTGCCGAACCGACCGCGCCAGCGCCGTCACACGGGCGGGGCAGAGCGTTACAGCATCGCGGTTGATATACATACTTCAGTATGGTATTCAACCCCACCCAAACCCTCCCCACAAGGGAGGACTTCGGAATTGTCTTCTCTCATTCAATTGTAAACCAAAACACATCAACTCCCTCTCCTTCGGAGAGGGTTGGGTGAGGTCAACAAGAACTACAGCGAAAAATGCTTTGCCATTGAAAAAATTCTGTGTATGTTCACAACGTCACTTCCGAAATTAAATTGCCAATAAAGGCAATAATTATTATAAAACTTCTTTTCTTGGAGTAGTTATGAGCACTCTTGCACGGACAACGGACAACGGACAACGGACAACGGACAACGGACAACGGACAACGGACAACGGACAACTTTTGTGGGCACACAAAATACAACACACCGCAATATTTATGCTCAGTTTATTCATATTAATAACATCAGGAGTTATCGATATGTATGGTCAAACTGTTGGTCCCCGCCTCTATTTACGATTTGAAGATGATAAAGGTGATTTCTATAACTATATAGGAATGAGGATCAGACCTAATTTTAGCCGTGATAACTATTGGGTACTTGGTGGTGCATATGGTAATCCATCGAATAATCCCAATCCAATTGGCTTGGCGTACTTACCATCTCCATTAACCGGAACCCTCCCACCATTACATAAGCACATAGCTACAACAGGTTCAAATAATGGTATAATTGGCTTTGGTGCAGACTTTTCCGTGTTGGATAATGATAATGCTACTATAATCTGTCACCACAAAAAGGTTAATACACCTCCTCCTCCATCTGCCGCAACAAGTTTATTTACTGTCAATACAAACATTAATGTGGTTGCCAATAGTAGCGACTACGATATGAATAATTATACTAATACATGGGGACCATTCAAGCCAAACTTTACAACAGGTAATTCAATGGTCTATGATAGGGTGAACGACACGTATTATTGTGCATTTCACGCAATTGATCCAGCAACGGTTGGTAATGGTACAAACCTTTCCGATTGGGGTATGATGGCTGTTGATGATAACACATTTAACACAGATTGGCAGTTTGTATTTGGTGGAACAGATGCAATGCAGGATGAAAGAGTTCACTGTATGTTACAAGATGGTGAAGATCTGGTAGTTGTAGGTTCACGTCGAGATTTTACTAATCAACAATATGGTGGTTTAGTAACGAAGGTTGATCGAGCGACTGGTACGTTAATTTATCAATTCCAATACAATCCACCTACAGGGTATAGAGTAGAGTTTAACTGTATATCTGCAGTCGAAAAACCATTATTATACGAGTACATTGTTACGGGTACAATTTTTAACCTTACAAATCCATTAGCACCCACACGAATGTTAGTTCTTGCGATTGATCCGGGAACAGGTGCAGTTGTTTGGTCAAAACAATATTCAATGACAAATGGAGACGATATTTGGGCATACCACCACTATACTGATGTAGCAATGACTCATGCAATTACTGTAGCAGGCACTGTATATAGAAGAAGTGCTGGGCACACATCAGGATTTTTAATGGAATTATTGAACCCAACATTAACAGGAATCAGTGATTGTGATTCGTTAATCGTATGGCAACGCACATATGATACAAGAAATGCTGATGGTAAATTTGTTAATACTTCGTTGGTTGATGTTACTAGGTGTTTGAACGCCAATGCCAGTGAACATGACTTTACCGCAGTAGGAACTGCCGAAGTTATCCATGCAGGCCAACAAATTACTGATGTGTTAATAATTGAAACTGAGACAGTTGGAACTAGTATTGGACATAGTTACTCAGGTTCAAACTTACCTGATGAAGCATATTGTCTTGATGATACTCTACTCTTAAATTGTTATGATTATCCCTTAGATACGTTGCAACTATTCCCTTCGCAATCAGATACATTAGAAAAACGAAATACACCATTAACTTCTGTTTCTGATACAACATTTAGAGAATGTTATAATCAAAGTCATGAAATGGATTTACAAGATGGTATTAGTCAAAAACGTTCCGCTGATTTGATACCACAATTAACAAATAACACTCTCTTTACAAACAGAAACATTGTTGTACAACCAATACCTGTAACATTTAACAAAACCGAAATTGGTGTCTATATTGAATATCCGGGAAGTGTAGAATTACGAATTTTTGATATACATGGAAATCAACTTAAAACAATACCGCTCCACTTTATACAACAAGGGAAGTATTCATATAGCTTAGATTGCTCAGACTTGTATAATGGAATGTATTGTATTCAACTCATAACAGAGTATAATACTTCATCAGTAGTTTTTCCTGTATTAAAATAACATCTGTTTTACAATATTATTGAGGTGAACAGATGTTAAAGTCTATTCTATTTATACTCGTGTTTTGTGTAACCTGTACAATTACAAATTCCCAATCAGTTGATATTTTAAAACTCTATAAAAGCACTTTTTTTGGCGGTACAGGTGGTGCTGCATGTACAATAAGAGATATTGTAACTGATGCACAAGGGTATGTATATCTTACTGGAAGTGCCAGAAATATTCCCGTAACACAAGGAGCTTATCAAACAACATTTGGTGGTGGGAGTGATGATGGTTTTATCGCTAAGTTTAGCCCTGATTTATCAACGTTGATTTGGTCAACATATTTAGGTGGTTCTAGTAACGATTGGGCTACTAGTCTTGCTGTCGGAAGTGATGGTAGTGTATTTATAGCAGGTTCTGCAAGCAGTAATTTCCCTCTGACAAATTCAAACGATGTCGGAATTTTATCTCAGATGTTAGCGAGCACAACTGATGGAGCACCAGTATTCGTTGCTAGATTAAGTGCAGATGGTTCTCAACTGTTGTATTCAAGAGTTGTTTGTGGTAGTCAATTTGGCGGTACTTACCCACGTGCAAGCGATTTAGGTATATCGCATACAATCAATGCTCAAAATGAGGCAGTCGTTTATTGTTATGTTAGAGATGGCAATTTTACACGAATTACAAACAATGCCTATCAAAGTACAGTTAGTGGTAGTTCCGACTTATGTATTACTAAGTTCTCTGCTTCTGGTGACGTTTTGTATTGTTCCTACTATGGTGGTAACGGACTTGATGTAACGGGGAGAATCTCTTACGCAAATGGAAAGTTTTTTATGTCCGGTGGTACTCGCTCACAAAACTTTCCTCTCGCAACAGGCAAAGCAGTTGGTACTCTTTACGATTGTTTTGTTTTGGTATGGAATGATGGTGCGGTACCAACACCGCAAGGTGCATATATTTATGGTAGTGTAAATGATGATTACAGTAATGAAATACGGTATAATAATGCAACGGGTAAAATTATTGTAGATGGATTTACAGCTGGTAGTGATATGCCTTACACGAATGTATTACAAAATGGGCAGAACACCGGAGGGTTTGTAGCAAGTATCAATAGTGATTTGTCCGGTATTGATTATTTAACAATGCTCGGAACATATTTAAATCCTTTTGGATTACGAACACTTAGTAATGGTGATGTGTATGTTTCAAGTTGGATATACCCAGGTGTTGCAAGTGCTTTTATAACAAACGGCGCATTCCAACCGAATAATGCCGGGCAATATGAACAAGCAATAAATGGGTTAACTCCAACAGGGCAAGCTCGCTATGGTACATACTTAGGTGGTTCAAATAGGGAACACAGTACATATCTTTCAATTATTGAGAATGGTAGCTGTAGTTTTAAATTAGTGGTTGGTACAATGACTGTGTCTGCAAATTACCCTGTCACAGCAGGATCTTATATGCCTTCTTGGCCTGGAAACAACGCATCTGCAATTACAATACTTTCTAAAACAAACCCTGATTCAACTATAATTTCTCCCGGTGCTTCCTGCGGTGAATACATGTTCCAAGGTACAAGCACAGGTGTTGCACCATGTGGTGCTGTTAACTACTTCTACAACTTTGGAGATGGAACTGCTGT
>JAIBAE010000136.1 GCA_019695345.1 Bacteroidota bacterium
GCGCAAAAGAAGGGTATCTTGGTAAATGCCAATTGGCGCGCCTGCGAAGCGAATAGTAGCTATTGCTGAATCGTTTACCGGAATTGGATTTTTGCTTACACTTTGGAATGTAAATAACCCTTTACTTTTTGGCAAGGTAAACTGCAACGGTAATGTGCCCGTGTTACGAATGCCAACTGTTGCAATGCGCGTTGTATTTGGTTTTGTAATTGGAAAAACTACTTGCTGCTGAGAGAACGTATAACTTTGGCGCAACACATTTACAGAAAAGCGAATGGTGTAAAGGGAATCGGCAACAGAATTTGACTGTAATGTTACAGCCCCGGTGTTCATTCCGTTTAGTGGCGCAGATATACTGATACGGATTGTATCTGTTTTACCACCTGCTACTCCACGCGGGAATATTTGTGTTGATGTTATTGTTGACGTACCGGTTGATGCAAACGATTGAATAAACAACGTGTCTTCGCCAAGGTTCTTTACAACAAAAAATGTATCGATTGTATTCTTACATAACACCGATGCAGATACCGACGCAACTGCCGATAACATTGGTTTGTTTGTTTGCACTGTTGCGCTAACTACCACCTGTGTTGGTTTACCACATACATCGTTTAGTACCAAAGTATCTCTGGCTATTGTTCCGCTTACAGCCCCCGCAAAGCGCACCACAGCACGCGACGATGAATTAACAGGAACCGGATTTGGATTTACCGTTGTGATGGAGAACAGACCTTTGGTAATAGGAGCATTCCAGTTAAGTGGTACAGTGCCCGTATTACGAATGGTGATTGTTGAAGTAACAGGTGTGTTTGCTACGATATTGATAAAGTCAACACGCGTGGTATCGAAAATGTATTCAGCTTTATTCAACACACCGCTAATTGGGATTCTTGTATAACCGCTATCGGAGTTTTGAGCATTTGATTGTATGGTAAGTATTGTACTTTGCTTAGCAAGTGACGTTGGTTTAAAGCGCACAACAACCGAGTCGAACCCACCAACATCAATTGTTGTTGGTTTATGGAGTATGGTAAATTGTCCGGTTGTATCGTTTACCGTTACTGAACTAAGTACTAATGGTAACAACCCACCATTGGTAATTATAAATGTTGTATCGGCAGTTGCAGAGCACGGTGTTGTCTGCACATCAAGAGATGATATTGCAACAATTGTTGGCTTAGGCGACATAACATATGCACGTAGTTTAATTGTATCGGGCGCTCCGCAACCATCGTGCGCAATAAACAAAGTATCATACGTGCGCGAGGTATCACCTCCGGTAAATGTGATGTTTACAAGACCATCCAAATGACCCTGTATTGGATTTGGAGTTACCGACTGTATAATAAACTTGCCAAGATTTATTGGTGTTGAAAAACTAATAGGTGCCGTACCCGTATTATGAATTACTATTGAAGTATCTTTAGAAGCAAACGGGCGAATGTTAGCCATGATTGCTTCTGGTCCATCAAACTCAAGCGATGTAGAATCCCGTTTACCGTATAATTTTATTTCGAACAAGCCATTTGGTTTGTTGGAAGCCTTTGTCCATAGCCACAACTTGGCATCGTTATATAATGCAGCCCTGTTTGGTGTAAAGCGAACAGTGATTGATTTTATACTACCAACCGGAACTGTATCGGGGAATGTATTGAGCACTGTATAATTCAGCGCATCATTGCCAATGATAGCTGCGCTATCCAATACTAATGCACCGGTACCATAACTACCTATTGATATAGTTGTATCTACGGGTATTGGCTCACTACACATTGGAGATGTAATGGTAATTGGTTGTTCGGAGATTCGTGCCCGTTGTATGCCAACACCTTCGCCTACCAACTGTATGTACACGGGCGTACCAAGCCAATTGTAATCATACTTTATACGGGAGCTTGTTTTGCCAATTTTTGTTGGTGCAAAACGAAGTTTCATTTGGCGCACTTCGTTTGGTTGCAGAGTATAACTCCCAGCACCATCAAGAATAGTGAATTGAATTACATCCGGGCCTGCAATTGATGTAGAACGAAATGCTAACGGAAATCCCGTCATGTTCTTGATAGTTGCAACGACGGTAGTATCCTTTTGTGTTCCAATTTCAACCTTACCAAAATCTATTACTGCAACTTGATTTTGTGTAGGAGGGTCAACCGCTTCACCAAGTAAAACAATGTAAAGCGTATCACACATTGTGGTAATAATTAAATCCCCGCGAAGCTGTCCGTTGTGCTTTGGGGCAAAGCGTAATTCCCATGTTCTGGTTTGTCCTGGGTAAAAGTATTCACCAACTGTTTTCTTAACAATCTGATATTCATTCTCATTCCTGTTCCAAAAATCTTTAACTGTTGCACCATAAATATATGTCCACGAGGAACCAACATTTTTCAGTATATCTGTAATCATCGTGTCTTTAATCATTCCACGAATAACCTGGCCAAAGTTTATCGTATCTCGTTTAACTAATACAGCTGTTCCAAGTGTAAATGGAGAATGTGATGAATCTGATTGTACAGGTGTAGCAACAAAATCCCACAACCAGGCATTACCATCGTTACTAACAGCAATGGCTCTGGAACTATTGTTCGATAATCCAACATGATTTACTGCGAATCCTTGATGAGGATTAATTGTTTTAATGGCTGCTCCATCACTTACGCGCCATGCACGTAATTGATTATTGCTTATAAGAGAGCCCACAGCATATCCGGAGTTTTTTGTTATACCATGTACTACATCTACAATAGTTCTATTTAACCACATTGTAGAATCAACTATATAGCTCCTGCCAGCACTAATACTATACATAGAGGCTAAACGCAATCCAGGTGATATCGAAAGTTTCATACATTCACGACCTACCAAGTTAGGGTCACCAAAGCGATTTATCTCCGTCCACGTATTTGTATTAATTGCAATGATACTCATTCCATTGTTAGGAACTCCGCCACCAATATACAATGCTAATCCATCAAACTTATATGCAACATCGCGCCCGGCAACAAGATTAGCAACTGTATATGTTCTGTTTACAGAACCGTTAGAAGTGTTGTATATTGTAACAACACTGTCTTTTACAACTGCTACTGTTTGGCTGTTCGGGTGAAATGCCGGACCGTAACCAGCGTTTGGAATTCGTGTAATAAGCAAGCCGTTGGATGCATTCCACAGCGTGAGTGTTAAATCGGTTGTAACAGCAGCAATGTACATTCCATTCGGGCTGACCTTAACCTGATTAACTTTACTTGCCGTTGAATTTGCATCAAACATATACCGAACAGAATCAAGTGATTCGGAGGAATGTATAGCTACACTGCCATCTTCTCCCATTGTTACAACTTTTAAGTCATCCGGGAAAAAATCAGCGGATACTACACCACCTCTTGCCTGCCGTACTAACATTTGTCTGGAGTGTGCACCGGAACTCGTCCAAACATTTACTCCACCATAGGTATTTGCAGTATAAATGTATAATCCGTTTGTAGAGTACGTTGCATATGATGCACTAAATGTATGGCTATTGAGTTTGTTCGCTCCATCAAACGTTGCTATTGTAGCACCCGACGACGCATCCCAAATAATAGATGCACCCAAATATAGTCCACTTCCTGCACCTTTTTCACCACAGGTAATAATACGAGTACCGTCCTGGCTATAACAAGAGTACATGTGAGCACCAATACTTCCATCAAATGTTCGTATCTGCGCGGCACTTGCTGTAGACCACGTTGCAGAAACTCCGCACTGATATGCTGCAAGAACCATGTCTATAACCATAGGATTAAAACTCACCGAATTCACCATACATGGTGTTGGGTTATCCATGTTATTAATGCGAGCATACGTACTTGCATTCCAAATAACAATGCGTCCCATTGCATCACCCGAAGCAATGCGAGTTCCATCGGCACTAAACGATACACAAATAGGTTGGTTTGTATGATACAACATGGTAGCGACTACTGCACCGGTCGTAAGATTATACAGCTTTATCGGATTATTTGATGCACCTACTGCCGCTACAATTCGTGTTCCTGCCGGATTAACAGCTATATCATTAATAAGTACTGTTTCAGTTATTGTTCGTACTACTTGATATGTGCTTGCATTCCAGACAGTAATTTGACCGGTGCCACCACCATTCTGTGCGGTTATAATATAATTGCCGTCACTTGTCCATGCAACACTTTGTATTGTTTTACTGTTTGGTGCTAACAATGAAGCAACTGTATCTCCGGTTTGTGTGTTTATTACATATGCTCGGCGTGTGGATAAATAGGTATTCTCCGGTTGCAAACACACAACGGCAAGATTGTTGTTTTGTGGATTAAGCACCACTTGTTTCGTTTTACCTGCATGACCGTTCTTTAACGAGACAACAGGAGTATTCTGCATTTTGATGTGAGAAATTTTAAACTTATTCTGTGTGCCTTCACGCTTTGGCGATCTAAACCACTGTTCAAAATTTCCGGTAAAGTTGTCCTGAACTAACGACCACGTTGCTCCATTATCCCAACTCCATTCAACACGGATACTATCGTTAGCTGCAAGTCCCGTCCAGTTTGAATACGTGTACCAACAGGTATTGTAATTATTACCATTATATGGCGAGGCAACACTTAACGTCTTGTTTGCAACATATCGTGTTTGATACCCACCAGACATTCCAATAAACGGATAATAACAAAGATTCGATTCAAACTGAATTTCACCGTACTGAAATGTTGTATCGGTTGGAGTATAACGTACAGTGATAGTTCGTGATTGCCCACTATCTATGGCAAACGGTGGTGGACTTCCACCCCAGTCTATAATGGTAAACCGTGAATTTGTTATTGTGTAGCTACCAATTGTTATCTGTGCATTTGGTGCAGAGAGCCGAACAGTTTTATCGAGATACGAACCCGGTGCTACAGAACCGTATGTTAATGAATACGGACTCTGACCCACATACGGTATCTGACTTGAATATAAAATATAATATCTGCCAATTGCCGGAATGGAGCGCGAAGGAACTGCAATAGTAGCATACCGCCATGCCTGATAACAGTATCTATCTGCTGTCCATGTTACCTTTTGTGGCTCAATTCCAAGTGCTAACATTAAGGATGCCCTGAACGCTGCTGTTAATTCTGCCTGTGAACTTGTTGCCTCATAATACAAATGTCCAAACATCATTCCGCCGGTTTGCGTTGCAATGTAATCTAGGATAGGTGGTGCCGACATGCGAAACGGAATTGTATATACAACAATATTATTTGCATTAGCAAATCGTACTATCGAATCGCGTGTTCCTAAACCATCACCGTCAGTAAATAAGATAACAACACGCTTGAATTGTCCGCGAGATGCAACTTTCAATGCTCCTCCGTAATCCGACATAAAGGCATCATCGTAACTTGTTCCGCCCTGTGGTTGCAAAGCATTGACAGCAGAAAGTAAATCAGTTCGGCTATTCGTAAAATCCTGATTCAGATAAGCAAATTGGTCAAACGTTGTAATAGCACACTCATGCTGTGTAGTATCAAGCATGTTCAGAAACACACGTACGGAATTTTTAAGCACATTCATGCGCGATGGATTTTCAGCACTCATAGAACCACTTACATCCAAAGCAACAACAACCGAAAGGCGTGGAGTAACGGCAGGAACAACAACAGGAGTCAGCCCGGTAACTTGCAACGGCGTTGAACCATTGGTTACCGACATATCGCTCTGATTAAGATTGGTGATAAGATTGTTCTGTGCGTCAAAAGCAAAGAACTTACAACTATGCTGTTGGTATGATTCAACAGTCACCGAAAACGGGGCTAATGTTTGCCCCATACCACTAACATTAAATAATAGTGTTAGAACGGCAAACGTAACCCACATAACTATGCGGCTTTGCACCATATGTACCCCTTTAATTTTCCCCTTCTGTAAACTACAAAAATTATGCTAACTATTTATGTAAAAAATCAAAATACAGTAGTTTTAAGTACCCACCTATGCCGAAGCGCGGCTTAAGCGCGGCAACACAGTCCGAGCCTAACCTTCTGCGGCGCATGTGGTTTAATCCGGCAAAGTGAGGATTTGGTTGTAACTCCACGGTTCGTTGCCGTCCGGCGATAGCAAAAAGCATTTAATAACAAAACATCCGCACCTGTTTGCACAAATGCGGATGTAAACGTCATTAATACGGGGTATATTACTTTTTCTTTTTGTTTTTGTTGTTCTGCGTGCCATTGTTGTTTTTAAGGTATGGGTTGTTTGGCATCGGGCG
>JAIBAE010000006.1 GCA_019695345.1 Bacteroidota bacterium
ATACGAAAACAAGCGTACAATCTCTAGAAATTTTGCCTTCGAAATTCTTGAACGGACAATTTTGCTTGTAAATGGCTTCATGACTGGCTTCTAAGCTAATTATTTATTGCTTATCTAGTCATGACCCAATATTATTTGTTAAATGGAAAATCCATTCGTGAAATATATGTGTGTATTGATGCAACTCAAATGGTAAATGATATTCCTCTGTCTGATATGCATACCTTATGTATACAATTTATTTTTTCTGATCAAACAGTCTTTACTTTTGTAGGGGATGATGCAAATGGATATGCTACATTAGACTATAAAATGTTAGATGTTGAAAAATTAGAGTCAAAATCGTGTACTTGGGTGAAGATTTTTCCAGATGAAAATTAGCAACCCACAATACGTTGTTCAGTAACAGCCACTTAACATAAGACTCCATTAGTAATTAGCCATTTCGGTTAAGAAGTTCTATAGCTAACATCCGTAGTTCGTAATTAACAAATAGGTCGTTCTTTCCGGCAGGTGAACGGTGTTTGAAAATTGAGATTTGGTGCCGTCCTGCGATAGCAGAAACAACTTTAACAACCTATTCACAACTTGGGTGGAATCTGTTTTATATCTTGCGAGGGTTAACAGGGGACTATGTAATTGGGGCTTGGTATGCTTAACAAAAAATTCTTGCTGATTGGTATTGGGTTTGTGCTGGTAATTGCTACCACGTGGTGGTATTTGCGCTCGCGCGAAACAGTGCAGAGTGATGTGATTATCCACGCTAAGAAAGGTAAGTTTGAAGTAAGCGTAACAGTTACCGGCGAACTGCAAGCAACAAATTCTATTGATATAAAGGGTCCGGAAGGCGCTGAAGCCGAGGGAATCTGGCAAATGAAGATTGCTAAGTTGATTCCCGAAGGTACGGTTGTTAAGCAAGGAGAGTGGGTTGCCGATTTAGATAAAAGCGATATTGCCGGTAAGTTAAAAGATGCCGAGTTAGCCATACAAAAAGCAGAAGCACTGTACACACAAACCTCGCTTGATAGCGCACTGACGCTTTCTAACGCCCGTGATGAAATTACCAACCTTAAATCCACACAAGAAGAACGAAAATTAGATTTAGAGCAATCGAAGTTTGAACCACCTGCAAGTGTGCGCCGCGCAGAGATTAGTTACCAAAGTTCCGAACGTCAGCTAAAACAAGCAACCGAGAATTACCAAACCAAATTGAAACAATCTGTTGCTAAAATGCAACAAGCTAATGCAGATTTATCCAAGGAACGCCGCCGTTACGACCAGCTTGCGGCACTGATGGCGCAGTTTACGGTAAAAGCACCATCTAACGGAATGGTGATTTATGGCCGCTCGTGGGATGGCCGCAAGAAGGTAGTTGGCTCGCAGGTGTCGTCGTGGAATCCAACCGTAGCAACGTTACCGGATTTAACGAAAATGGAGTCGCTCACGTATGTTAATGAAGTGGACATACAGAAAATAAAGAAAGAGCAATGGGTTGCCATCAGTTTGGATGCGCAACCTAACAAGAAACTAAGTGGCAAAGTTATTTCTGTTGCAAACATTGGTGAACAACGCCCAAACTCGGACTCGAAAGTATTTGAAGTTCGCATTGAGGTGTTTGAAAAAGATACAACATTACGCCCGGCAATGACAACATCTAACCGCATTGTTGCAGCAACCGTTGATAATGTATTGAGCGTGCCGTTAGAGTGTATTCATACCGAAAATGGTAAAACGTATATCTATTGCAAAGATGGAAGTAAAGTAGTAAAACAAGAAGTAAAGGTAGGATTGTTAAGTGAGAATGATGCCATTATTGAAAAAGGGATTTCAGAATCATCCGAGATATTCCTTTCGCTCCCAACAGATTATGCAAACGCTTCGGTAAACTTCCTTAAATAACACCATGAAAAATGTAGCCATAAATATCTCTATTGCTACCGAAGCAATAATGCAGAACAAACTGCGCACATGGCTAACTACGTTGGGTATTGTGTTTGGTGTCGGGTCAGTAATAGCCATGCTTTCCGTTGGGAAGGGTGCTGAGTTGGAAATACTTGAACAGATGAAAGCATTAGGGGCAAATAATATTATCATTAAGCCCGTAATGGAACAACAAGACGAAGAAAAACAAAAGGAACAAGAGTCCGGTAAAACAAAAGTAAAGAAGTGGTCGCCCGGGTTAACCGTTAACGATATGTTGAGCATCCCGCATGTAATTCCAACGGTAGAATTTGCCTCGCCTGAAATTGTGGTTGAATGTTTAGCCCTTCGTGAAGGAATGAAACGTACCGTAAAATTAGTTGGCGTGGATTCATCGTACTTCACGGCTACAGAGTTTCATCTGCATAGCGGAAGTTTTTTTAATTCTATGCAAACACATAATGGTAGTGCAGTTTGCGTAATAGGTTGGGCAGCAAAAACCAAGTTCTTTGCAACCGAAGAAGCTATTGGTAAACAGGTAAAGTGTGGCGATTTATGGTTAACTGTTGTTGGTGTGTTACAAGAAAAAAAGATTAATCAACAAACATTAAAACACTTAGGTATCCGCGACCCAAATCTGGATGTGTATTCGCCGTACACTACTGTTTTACGCAGGTTCAGAAATCGTTCGATGTTAACCAAAGCATCTATCAATCGTGGTAATAACCGGAACGATGATGAAGAAAAAGAACCAACCGAAGAACAAAAGAACTACAACCAACTTGATAAAATTATTGTTCGTGTAAAGCAATCGAATCAAAGCACGGCTATAGCAGGAATTATCAGTTCTATGCTGGAACGCAGGCATAATCATTCTGTAGATTTTGAAGTTGTGGTACCGGAGTTACTCTTAAAACAGGAGCAACGCACAAAAGATATTTTTAACATCGTACTTGGTGCAATTGCCTCCATCTCGTTAATAGTTGGTGGTATTGGTATCATGAATATTATGTTGGCTTCGGTGCTGGAGCGTACAAAAGAAATTGGAACGCGCCGGGCAATTGGCGCAACAAAAACCGACATCATTATTCAATTTCTCGCAGAAGCAATTTCTTTAAGCATTGGTGGTGGGTTTGCCGGAATAATTCTTGGGTTTATCCTCAGTATCAGCATCGAAAAATTCGCAGACATTAAAACAATCATTACTCCGGTATCGGTTGCAATTTCGTTTGTAGTTGCCGCAGGTATAGGACTTCTGTTCGGCTACCTACCTGCACGCCGCGCCGCCGATTTAAATCCCATTGTTGCATTACGATACGAATAACATGAGCTTACTACTACTATCATCTTCTGCTTCGCAGACGGCACCAACCCACGCACCAATGCACTTTCCTTGCAATGCCGGAGAAAAGCTCATACTCCAAGATGTACGATTTTCGTTTAGTTGTAAAGTAATGCACATGAGAATGATGGCAATTATTGCCTTATTGGTAGTATGTTCACAGGTAAGTATTGCATCTGATACGTTGCGTCTAACATTAGAAGATTGCATTCGCATTGCCCACGAGAAAGGTCCGGCGGCGAAGGTAGTACGTTTTACCTATCAAAGTCGCCGCGCACAAAACACAGCTATTAATGCAGACTTCATGCCACAAGTGTCGTTGAATGTAGATGTACCGGGATACCAACGCGCAATTGTTCCGGTGTTGTTGCCAAATGCTACGTACACAAACTTACCACAATCGTTAGCGTATTCGTACGGGGCGTTATCGTTATCTCAGAAGGTACCATTAACAGGTGGAGATATTACCATACAGAGTGGATTGAATAACCGTATCGATTTCACCAATAACAAAAGTGAGTTGTGGAATTCTTTTCCATTTTTAGTTCAGGTACGTCAGCCGATTTTTGGTTTTAACCAATATCAAAACAACCGCGAGTTAGAGGAACTTCGTTTTGATGCGGCCACCCGCGAGTACATTGAACAAATGGAAGATGTATCTGTTGAAGCGGTTGGGAAGTTTTTTGATTACTACATTGCAACAATGAATGTTGATAATGCAAAACTCAATGTAGAAATTAACGACTCAATTTTTACGTTAGCCAAGGGCAGATACAACGTTGGTAAGATTGCCGAAAATGATTTGCTACAAAATGAATTGGCATTGATAACTGCCAAAACAGATTTTGAACGTACTTCGTTAGAAACCGAACGCACACTCCGTTCGCTACAACTTACACTTGGCTTGCCTGAGAATTCGCCGTTGGTTATTATCCCGCCCGACAAAGTTCCAAACATCACGGTTGATGCTACAAAGGCATTGGAGTATGCCAATAAGTTTCGAAGTGATACAAAAAACTTGGAAGCTCAATCACTTCAATCGGAACGAGCAGTGGATGCTGCAAAGGCAGATAACCGATTTAATGCAACGCTAACTGCAAGTTACGGACTCAACCAAACGGCAAGTACATTTGCCGGCGTATATCAAAGTCCGTTAGACCAACAACGTGTATCGCTTGGAGTTGAAGTGCCATTACTTACTTGGGGAAAAAATTCTGCAAACGTAGAACAAGCAATGGCTAACCAACAACGGACAGAAGTTCAAACAGCATTACAGAGGAACCAGATTACTCAAGAAGTTGAGTTTCATGTTAAGGACTTCTTGCAACTACAAAAACAAGTTGCAATTGCTTTAAAAGGTGAACAGATTGCAGCTCGTGGTTACGAGGTTGCACGTAACAGATACATTATTGGGAAAATTGAAACCACAGAATTGATGCTGGCTCAACAACGCAAAGATGGATCCCGTAGAGAATACTTCCAAACACTCCGTAATTTCTGGACATCGTATTATCGTTTACGCAGATTAACGCTCTGGGATTTTGCAACAAATCAACAGATAACACTTCCGGGTTAGGTTAGTTAATTTTGATAATGTCCTAGAATTGAATGTACAATTATTTGTTCATCTTCAACTTTATATACTATTCGATGTTCTTGATTAATCCTTCGTGACCAGTACCCACTATAATTTAATTTCAATGGCTCGGGTTGGCCTAAGCCATCAAATGGCGTTCTCAATATATTATCCAGAATTTTATAAATCTTCTTAACCATTTTAATATCATTTTCTAACCACCATGCCAATTGTTTCCATGCAAGAGGCATAAATACAAGTTCACGCATATATCAACTTCTTTAAGTCGTCTAAACTCAGTGGGGTTGGGATTGTGGATTTACTTTCATACTGTTCAATGCTTTGAAGCAATACAGGGTTTGTTACCTCATTTGCCTCAATTAGCTGTATGTTCTTGATAAATGATATGTTCTTAAACAGCTCTTCAGCTACATCTCTTTTATCATCTGAAACATCTATTACAAACTTCATAATAACTCCAATAATTCTGTTTTAATTTACACAATTAAACGAAGTTGACCTGTATTTATTTATTGTTGTTTCTTTCCAGCAAGGAAATGTTGTGGGAACCCAGACGTTCGGTGCGGTCACGCGATAGCAAAAAATTGTTTGTAAAGTGTGCGTCAAAACTTCAGCTGATTCGTCGTGTGAGATATACAAGCAAAACCCATCTATTATACATGTCACAACTACAAACACGCGGGGAGACCTTACCATTATGGCGGCGTAATTTATATGTGTTATGGTTAGCGCAATTTCTTGCCATGACTGGTATGAGTTCGTGCGTGCCGTTTTTGCCTAAATTTATAACCGAACTTGGTGTTCAAAACCAACAGGAAGCACAGTTTTGGAGTGGTCTGGTTTTTTCCGGTCCCTTTTTGGTATCATTCCTTACAACGCCCATTTGGAGCGCACTTGGCGATAAGTATGGAAGAAAAATGATTGTACTACGCGCAGTGTTTGGATTAGCAGCATCAATGATTTGTATGGGGTTCTCGCATTCTGTTCTGGAGTTGTTGTTTTGGCGAATTGTTCAAGGTGCTGTTAGTGGATTTGTAGCTGCGAATTTGTCGTTTGTTAGTGCAGAAACGCCTAAAGAACACGTTGGATATGCAATTGGTGTTTTGCAATCATCGCAATCGGCAGGGAATATCTTAGGTCCGTTTATGGGTGGCTTAATCTCGTGGGCCTGGGGAATGCGTTCTGTGTTTTGGATTGTTGGTGGATTGGCAATTGTTAGCGGGATATTAATATGGACCTTATTAGTTGAAGGGAACAAAAGTGAAACTCAACGAAGTAAAGCATCCACCGCTCGGGAGAATGTTCGCATGGCATTTACATCGGTTGATTTACGCACAGTACTTATCTTGATTGTCATCAGTCAAATGTCGATAGTGTTTACTACGCCCATCTTTCCGTTCTACTTAAAAGACCTTGGAACACCTAAAGAATGGCTTGATATTGCAACGGGTACATTTGTTGGCATTGTTGGTTTATGTACGTTGATTTTTGCACCGCGCTGGGGAAAACGAAACGATGCAAAAGGGTACCGCAAAACAATTGTTGTTACTGCATTTGTTGTTGGGATTTCTACGATACTACAAGCATTTGTACCAAACGTTTATTTATTGTTTGCGTTACGAGTTGTAATAGGGATTTTTATTGCCGGCATTGTACCAAGTTTAAGTACGGCACTCAGCAAACTCTCGCCGGAAAATATTCGTGGTGGAATTATGGGATTAGCATCGAGTGCGATGCTGTTTGGGAATTTGTTGTCGCCTCCATTTAGCGGCTGGATAAGTTCCAGCATTGGCGAGTACGGCATACGTGTTTGCTTTGCTATAGCAGGTGTATTGATGTTGTTGGTTTCCGGTGGTGCTACCCGATTGCGAGATATAGTAAAAGAGGAGCGTGATGCGCACCGAATACACACACACGAAATCCACGCCTGATAACAAAAATGTAACCGGTAGTTTGATTAGGTGGCGCATAACAGTTATTTTGCGCCCGTCTAAAACGGACAATTCTTACGGAGTGTAGCGCAGCCCGGTAGCGCACTACTTTGGGGTAGTAGGGGTCGTGGGTTCAAATCCCGCCACTCCGACAGAAGTCGCATAAAACCTCAGTTCCTGACCCATCGTGGGACGAATAAGGGACGAAATTTATCGGCTGTAAGGATAAAGGAACCTCAAAAGGGTTCCTTTTTTTTATACGTCTAATCTTGGAAATACTATGTTAATATACACAGGTACCCCTGTGAATTTATTGATGAAGTAGTCTATCAGCACCCCCCGTATGGGGGTAGAGAGGGTGGGTAAGTTAATGTTGTTGGAGTAGCTTTATAATTATTTCTATCCGCATGACTCATCTGAGAAGGCACTAATTACTGTATCAAGAGCCCAGCGTTTTTGGGTAATAGACCCAGATTCATCATGTAATATCTTGGTTATTTCATCTGCTATCAATTCTAATGTGATACCACGATTAACTAATTCACTTCTTAAGGTAGTATCCTGTGTTATTAATAGTGAGATTATCTTTGGGTTGGCAATAAGTTGTTTTGTTAATGACTTTATGTTTCTTTCAGATGGATAAACCTTTCTTGTTGTCGCTTCCGGTTCAACACCGTTTGATACTAATTGTACCCACAACATCTTTCTTGAACTCAATTCATACAATCTACATTGTTTATCGTTTCCTGCTATACCATTATAATGTTTAGGTGTGTAGTTGAAAACTGCTGTATCAAGTTTATCGGTCCTAAATACCTTTCTGTCTTTAGGAAAGTTAAATACCTCATATTGAAACGGTGTTTTTCTGAGTTTGGTTTTATTACTACCGCGTAGGAATTTATCTTGAATCACAGATCTGGAAATTAATGGAACTATCCAACCATTGTCACTCTGTACATATTCTCCTGGTAGAACATCAACAATTGATTTTACAGTTATAGAAATATCTTTAGTGATATTTTCATATATAACGTAATCAACTGTGCCTCTGTCATCTTTGTGGTTTACTGTTACTGTTCTCATTATTTACATTCCAATAATCAATAATACTTACTTCGGATACATTATCTATAACGATGGTTACCGTTGTTTCATTTGTATAAATCAATTACCTCCCACCCTCCAGCAAACCCCCACCCTCCAGCTAACCCCGACCCTCCAGCTTGTTCGCAGAAAACTGCGTTCATTCGCTTCCGATGTTCGCTTCGCTCACCTCCGGTGCGCTCAATCACTTGTTTAATGCTCACATACACCCTCGCCAAGAGCAATCGCTTCGCTTAGTTGATGTGCTAATTTATACACTCGTTACATTCTTCATAACTTCTGCTCCGTTTAATAACACCAAGTTACAACAAAGCTTCGCTCTTGCGTGTGCTTCTAACCTCCAGCTACTATCGTATGTAAAGTAGTATTCTGTACTCACATAGTCTCTTTTATCGTTACACGTTTTGAGTATCAGGACGTCAGCTCACCGAAAGGGGAGACCGAAAACACATCACGCCGTTGTATCGTAAAGAGATAAGGCGTTCGCCTCGTCGTGGTGCCTCGTTAGGACTGTACTGCTTTCTAAATAGGCAAGCTCCTCGCTTCACTGTTATGTTTGTTATACTCGCACCACCATCGGGGCGGTGTGCTGTAATTCGTAGCTTCATCACCGGTGGTGCTCGTGGCGCTCTTTTTCTCTACAGCCATCACACTCGTCCAAACCTTTCGCGCCCGTTTTTTGGGGGAGATGTGTTTTCTGTGCGCTCCAGCAACATCAAAACGTGGGAAACACTCCCAATCATTTTATCATGCTCGGCTCAAACCTCTATTGTATAAAACCCTACAGCCACTTCGTGCAGTGCGGGTGTATGCAAGTTTACTCAACTCCTGCGTTTATCCTCGTGCTACTCGTCGGAGCCAACAACCGTAGTCTTAATCTACGGAACTCCTCGCCCCCGCCTTTCAAATAACTTCTGCACTTGCCTCGCAATGTATAAACTGCTTGGTCCTGTTTCGCCAGTTTCAACATCTCCAGCACCGTAAAAGTATTATGCATATTAACACCCATTGTTCCAGTTATATACGTTTGTTTGGTTGGTGTTTGTTTTCCTATTTTTGATGTATAAGGTTCCCTTCATATTAAGGTAGTTTATGAAAGATCTCTCAGAAAGAGATATTTGTACTAAATACATTACTCCTGCACTCATTAATTCCGGTTGGAAACGTGATTATCATTTCCGTGAGGAAGTCACTTTTAATACGTTTACCGATGGTAGAATTTATGTTCGCGGCAATCTTACCAAGCGTGGTGATAGGAAACGCGCCGATTATATTCTTTACTACAAACCAAATATCCCGGTAGCAATCATCGAAGTAAAGGATAACAACCACTCAATAAATGCCGGTATGCAACAGGCATTAAATTATGCTCAGATTTTAGATATACCATCGGTGTTTAGTACCAATGGCAATGGCTTTATATTTCACGATAGTACAGTTACTTCCGGTGCTATCGAAACAGAACTATCCTTACAAGACTTTCCTTCTCCCGAAGTACTTTGGGAAAAATATAAATTGTATAAAGGTATTTCTAATCCACAGGAAGAACATATTGCCAAACAAGATTATTACTTTGATGGAACTTCGCGTAAGCCAAGATATTACCAACAAATTGCGGTTAACAGAACGGTTGAAGCAATTGCAAAAGGACAGAACCGTATTCTGCTTGTTATGGCAACCGGAACCGGTAAAACATATACTGCGTTTCAGATTATTCACCGATTATGGAAATCAGGTGCTAAGAAACGTATTTTGTTTCTTGCAGATAGAACCTCGTTAATTGACCAAACTAAACGCGGCGACTTTAAGCACTTTAAAGATAAAATGACCGTTGTTAAACATCGGATGGTTGACAAAAGTTATGAAGTATATCTTGCATTATACCAAGGTCTGACAGGTAGCGAAGATGAAAAAAACATCTACAAACAGTTCTCTCCGGATTTCTTTGATTTAATTGTTGTGGATGAGTGCCACAGAGGTAGTGCTCGCGATGATAGTGCTTGGCGGGAAATTCTCGAATACTTTGGTAATGCTACGCAAATCGGTCTAACTGCAACGCCAAAGGAATCGGAAGAAGTTAGCAACATCGAATATTTTCACGAACCAATCTATACATACTCACTAAAACAGGGGATTGACGATGGATTCTTAGCCCCGTACAGAGTTATACGGGTTGGATTAAATGTTGATTTGGAGGGCTGGCGCCCTACCGAAGGGAAAACCGATAAGAAAGGTAACGTAGTTGAAGACCGGGTGTATAATAAAACCGACTACGATAGAAATCTTGTGATTGATGAAAGAACTGATACTGTTGCTAAAAAAATAACCGAGTTCTTAAAAGGGTATGATAGATACGCCAAAACAATTGTGTTTTGTAATGATATCGACCACGCCGAACGCATGAGAATGGCACTAATAAATCACAATGCAGATATCGCCTCTCAGCACCCCAAATATGTTATGCAGATTACGGGCGATAACGAAGAAGGTAAAAGAGAACTCGATAACTTTATCAATCCCGAAGAAAAGTTTCCCGTGATTGCAACCACGTCCGAGCTTATGACAACAGGTGTTGATGCGCAAACGTGCAAAGTGATTGTGTTAGATAGCAACATCAAGTCCATGACCAAGTTTAAACAGATAATTGGCAGAGGTACTCGTATTAACGAAGAGTTTGGTAAACTCTATTTTACTATTATCGATTTCCGTAACGCTACCGATTTGTTTGCCGATTCCGATTTTGATGGCGACCCAATCCGTGTCAAGCCACTAACCGAGAATGATTCTCTCGAAACAATTATAACCGACGAAGAAAACGACGACACTCCTATCGTTGATGCCGAAACAGGGAAAATTCTTATCAGTATAGATCCGCCAACCGCCACAGGCGGTACTCAAATTGGCGGAGGCGGAAACCGTGAGAAAGTATATGTTAACGGAGTTGATGTTTCTGTACTGGTTTCCAGAGAGATGTTGTTCGATTACAATGGTAAACCTATCACTACAAGTCTCAAAGATTACACACGTAACATCATTACACAAGATTACGCATCCTTAGATGCTTTTCTAAACTATTGGAATTCATCAACCCGTAAGCAGGCAATTATAGATGAACTCGAAGCCAAGGGAATTCCGGTCGATTCGCTTATTCAGGCGGTAGATAAAGACGTGGACCTGTTTGATATTATATGTCATGTTGCGTTCGATCAACCTCCCCTTACACGCCGCGAACGGGTTAACAATGTACGTAAACGGAACTACTTTACAACCTATGGCGAACAAGCACGCCAGGTGATTGATGCCCTATTAGATAAGTATGCCGATGAAGGTATTACCAATCTCGAATCAATCGAAGTGCTAAAGGTTAATCCATTTAGTGATATGGGTTCCGCTATGGAAATCATTTCGTTGTTTGGCGGAAAAGATAAGTATCTCGAAGTTGTTCAGCAGGTAGAAGATAGTATTTATAAACAAGTTGTATAAAAGGTTATGGGTATGAGTAATATTTCCGGGATATTAAAAAGTATCAGAGATATAATGTGGCAGGACACCGGCTTAAATGGCGATGCACAACGCTTAGAGCAGTTGGGCTGGATGTTATTCCTAAAGATATTTTCCGATAAAGACCTCGAAATGGAAATGATGGATAGTTCCTATGTTTCGCCTATTCCTAAGGAGTTTCATTGGACTAAAGAAAAAGGTAATTGGGCAGGCGACGACGAAGGTATTACAGGCGATGCATTATTAGAATTTGTGGACCGTAAGTTGTTTCCTGCTTTGCGTAATATAGATGTTAGTACCGGTAACCGCCGCGCCCTTATTGTGCGCGAAGTGTTCGAAGGCAACAACAACTACATGAAAAGTGGTATTAACCTTCGTAAAGTGCTTAATAAACTAAACGAACTCAATTTCAATGTTGCTAAAGAACGCCACGCATTTGGCGAACTCTACGAAACAATGTTAAAGGAATTACAAAGTGCCGGCAAAAGTGGCGAGTTCTATACACCACGTGCCATTACTTCCTTTATTACACAAATGGTTAATCCGCAACACAATCAAAAAATACTCGACCCCGCTTGTGGTACCGGTGGTTTTTTAACGTGTGCTATAGACCACCTTAGCAAATCAACTAAAAGTGTAGAGCTACGTAAAACCATGCAGGAAAACATCATTGGTTGGGAATATAAACCACTTCCGTATTTGCTTGCTACTACTAATCTCATACTACACGATATCGAAGTTCCAAACATTTCCTTTGGCGATGCCTTGGGGCAACCATTAACACACTATACCGAAAAAGACCGTGTAGATGTTATTATTGCCAACCCGCCATTTGGCGGTATCGTAGCCAATAACAACGAAAACAATTTCCCGCAAACGTTCCGCACCAAAGAAAGTGCCGACTTGTTTCTGATACTCATCATTCATTTATTAAAGCAACAAGGTAAAGCTGGTATAGTATTGCCCGATGGCAGTTTAACCGGCGAAGGTGTTAAACAACGTGTGCGCGAACGGTTGTTAACCGAGTGTAATCTGCACACTATTATTCGTTTACCAAACTCTGTTTTTCAGCCCTATGCAACAGTGGCTACCAACTTGTTGTTTTTTGATAAAGGAACGCCAACTACCAATGTGTGGTACTACGAACACAAAATGCCACAAGGGCAAAAAGCATATAGTAAAACAAAGCCAATACGTGTGGAAGAATTCGAGCCAATACGCCAATGGTGGAACAACCGCACCGAAAGCGATGTTTGCTGGAACGTATCAATTGATACAATCAAAGAACGCAACTACGATTTAGACATTAAAAACCCTGTTAAACAGGAAGAACAACATACATATACAAGTGCAGAACTTATGCAACAATTAGAACAAAGCTTTGCTACATCTAATACATTGCTACAACAATTAAAACAAGTTATTAATAATTAAATTTTTTGCTATCGCAAGACCGCACCGAACCTTTATTGAGTTAATACATTTTTATTGCGGGACAGATTCTCATTATATAATATGCAGATTAAAAAGTTTCTAAAAAGAATCAAAATACCAATTGACATTCAGGATAATGTGGATTATAAACGTATAACAATACGAATAAACCATCAAGGAATTTCACTAAGAGACATAGTAAAAGGGGTAGTAATTGGTACCAAGAAACAGTTTAAGGTAAGTTCAGGTCTTTTTTTACTATCAAAGATAGATGCTAGATATGGTGCTTTTGGTATCATACCTGCAGAAGCGAATGATGCTATTATTACAGGTAATTTCTGGGCTTATGAAGTTGATACTAACATTATTGATATAGAGTGGTTTAATCAATACACTAATTCTAAGTACTTCTATCAAATATGTGAGGATGCTAGTTCAGGTATTACACATAGGAAGTATCTTGATGAAAAATCTTTTTTAGATCACGACATAGTTTTGCCTTCACTAGAAAAGCAGAAAAAACAAATCAATGACATTAAAGTATTCAAAACAAAAATAAATAGCGTTAACACCGAACTCAACCATCAACTTGAACTTGTAAAAAAGCTACGGCAATCATTATTGCAAGATGCAGTACAAGGGAAGTTATTACCGCCACAAACAACCAATGGCGGAAAGGTAGAACACGCTGCCGATTTACTCCAACAAATCAAAGCCGAAAAAGAAAAACTCATAGCCGAGAAAAAAATCAAAAAAGAAAAACCACTACCACCCATCAAACCCGAAGAAATCCCTTTCGAAATCCCTTCCAATTGGGTCTGGTGCAGGCTGGGGGAAATTACACTACATTCACAGGCTGGTAAGAGTTTTAAGGCTAGCGAATTGCCTGCTAATCTTGGGCAATTAGGAGTAATTAAAACTAGTGCAATTACTACTGGTATTTTTTTAGAAAATGAAAACAAGTCTTTACCTAATAATGTTGACGATTATAGTACTATAAAAATTTCCAAAGGTGATTTAATATTCTGTAGAGCTAGCGGTTCAAAAGGTTTGGCTGGTAAATCTTGTATTGTAACAAATCTGATCAATTCAAACCTGATTTTGAGTGATAAATCAATCAGGTATTTGTTTCCTTCAAACATAAATAAAACATTTGTTCACATTGTGAATATATCAACTTATGGTGAAAGTTATTATCATAGGCTTGGTACTAAAAAAAGTACTTCGATGAATAATATTACCCGTGAACAATTTGATATGTTGCCAATCCCTTTGCCACCTTATTCTTTCCAAAACGCAACAGTTAATAACCTAGATAAGCTTCTGAAGTATTGTGATAACATTGAAACAAGCATCAAAGCAAGTCAGCAACTAAATCAACAACTCACACAACAAGTATTATCAGAATTATTACAACCGTAATTATCCCTAACAATTTGGAGTTATTATGAGTAAAGAAATTACATCATTGAAAAGGTATGAATATTCTATTGATAACCTATTCAACATATGTAAATCAAATAAACTAACTTTCAAAGACTACAAACATTGGCAAGACAAAAACGATACTATTCTCATAGATAACTATAAACAAAAGTCTGGAAATAAATTCTTAAGGTTCCTTTGTTTGAATCAAGGTGCTGAAACTATTCACCACTGGAATACCTTTGCAAATAAAGGTTTGGGATGTTGTATCGAGTATGATAAAAACTTATTGTTAAATTCAATTGTACATTCTTTAAAAGGAAAAAAAAGTAGGAAAGGTTTTATTCTATATAAAGAGATAACGTATCTAAAGTATAATAATATAGATAATTTTTACAAGCAAGACCGTAAGTACATAAGCAATACTATTTTGGATGACATCTTGTTTACAAAACGATATCCATATTCTATTGAGAATGAGTACAGGTATGTGTATATATCGAAGAATAAAGAAAGTGAAATAAATGTACTGTTTGAGCCAAAAATGATAAAGCGTATAAACATTGGGGGGGCAGTCTCTACTGATATTTTTGAATGTATAAAAGAAAAGATTAAAACACTTAACGGTTATGAGAATGTAAAAATTACCCACTCTAAAATATATGAATATAAAAGCTGGATTGATAAAATAGTTGCTAACAGTAAGAGATTACATCAAAATGGTAATTAACACTTATCACGAATATATTCTTGAAGGCATGAGTGCCTTAGTCCTTGGCTTACATTTGCACAAACAAGCACTACAAGATAGTCCCGATTTTCCAACTATGTCAGGCAGGTATGCTTTAACCAATTGCCGTTATACGTTCTTAATGATAAATAATGCACTCGAATCAGCCGCTAACGCCTTAATTGGGTCATTGAAAATTGATAAGGATGTTTATAATGAGTTTGAGAAAATATCAACCCTGAAAAAGTTTCATGTGTTTACTAACCTGCAAGGAAAGTCATTAGATACAGGGGATGTGCGCTACTCAAACATGAAAGAACTAATCAAATGTAGGAATGAGTTTGTACATCCAAAACCCAAGCATGCTATACACATTGTAGAAAGTAACCCAGGCGAGAGTTATCTAAAAGTTTCATCTACTAACTCAGGTCGTTACCCTTTATACTTCGATGCACTTACACCGGAACACGTTATTACTGCATTACAAGACACACTATCATTTATAGCATGGATAGTTTTTGATATATGTAAATTCAATATTCAAGAAGGTGCTCTGTTGATTGGATCTGGTTCGTTAGAAAATAATGATGATATTGTTAGAATAGAGTACGAACGAAACATAACATTAGATAAGCGTTCCTTTGGAATTGAATAACTATTACACAACAATGACTAATATGAATCACAATTTCTCTTATCCTATAACAACCGAAGATGTTCAATCGGAGTTACGATTTAAGAACGCCCGAATGGTCTTAAACAGTAACAAATACCAGTGTATTATTAATCCCGATAATCATGAGATTGTAGGAGTAAGAAAATCTGAATATCACGATCATCCGGAACAACATAATTATCATAACCCAACCGGCGTACTAACAAACACAGAAGGTCTTACTGTTCTTAAAAAGTTATACAAAGAACTATTTGGCGATGATGGAGTTGAGATACTATGTTATCCGGATAAGGAACCAGATAACTGGTGTTTGGCATTAGTAGGCAACCCCGCAGTTGATTTTAATGTTTGGTTGTGGAGGTATTTGCAATCGTTTAAACACCCCTTTACGTATGATGATCCGGATGAAGAAAACTATAAGCCAAAAAGTTCAGCAAAGAACAATGAATCAACGTTTTCGGAATCGTTTATTCATGAACTACGTATGGTTATTCAGGCAAGAAGCGCCTTAAATAACTCACTTATCTTTAGTGATGTTCAGGATACCGAACACCGGACTGCACTATCGGATTACACCATTGTATTAGCAATGCAAAATGGATACGATATGGATGATAAAATGAGGTTCCATTTGTTAGTACGTAAGAAAGCTGTTCAGCGTGCTTTTACGTTTTCACAGCATACCGATATTAACAACGAAGAATTTTTAACTCTGGATTCTTTTACAGTTGTAGTAAAGAGAAACAGTGCATTTTACAAAAACCCTATTGGTAAAAATACTAATGCAATTTGGGAACTGATAACAGAAAGTAGTAACAATATCATCAGTTCATTTAATGGTGCATTGGTAACATTTGCAAAAATGATGATAGGATTTGATATAATTGTTGAACAGAGAGAATCACTTATAGCATTAACCTTGGATATCCATAACATCAACAGAAATATATCAAGGTTGGCAAATGATTTGAGCCATGCACACGATGTAAGAAAGTTTATTCTACGAACAGATGAGTACTTCAGGCGATTCAAAGTACATTATTTATCTCACCTTGTTTCGCAACTGTTCCAATCGGTTTCGTATGAAATAAACATCACTAATGTGTTTAGAGATAAGATTAACGAAATGCTTACAAACAAGAGAGCATACAAAACATTACATACATTTTTATATGATATGGTTTCGAAGAAGTATAAGAACTACGAAGTACATCGTGCTGAACAAATTGCATCCTACTACGACACGTGTGCTGTGTTACAAATTAAACCATAGCAAAGGTTCTTTCCGGCATACAGTGGTTAGTACCTGTGTGCCATACATTGCCGTCACGCGTTAGCAAAAAATGGCAACAACAATTTAATGTTATTGCCATCTGTAATTAGGTAGTAAAACTGATTCAACAATACGAGAGTAGCCAGTTAATACTCTTCTTCATTGGTATCGTAATAATCATCTTCGTCAGGATAATCGTAGTTACCCGGGTTGTTATCATAATCGGCATCAATATCGTAACTATCCGCCTCCGCCAAATCACTATCCACCTGTGGCGCATTGGCGGAATCAATGTTACCGGTAGTAGGGGGTTGATACAATCCCCGCCTAACACGTTCAAGTTTGCGTTCAAGAAATCGCTCAATAGTTCTTGTTGACATCTCAGGATATTCCTTATTGCAACGAAGTAGTATTTCACTTTTTTTTAATTGTTGATCCGTCCCATATATCAATCCAATGTTGATTTTATTAATAAGCGTATTCTGGCTTTTAAGTTCTTTAAACAGATCCTGACCGATTTACTCAAGTAACATACTATCATTTACAAGCTGGTACTTGAACACCTGACTTTTAATACTATCGGGGAGATAGTTACCCTTGGTTACATGTAAGCAAAATACATTATGCTCCTTAGGATTCTTGGTAATTTCAAATACTACCCTTGGTACTGCAATCCAGGCGGTTGCCCCTAAAGCGTTCTTCTTATGTGGTTCGTAACCATAACTACCTTTACCAGTGTGATGGATAAGAGCTATATGGCAGTTACGTCGTTGCGCAAACTCTTTAACAGCATTTAACCGATTTCTTACGCCGGTGTTGTCTTTTATGTCAATCTTCACAGGTAATAAGTCGGTAAACACATCAATAACAATTATATCATAGTTTGTTGAACCAATAAGCTCTTCCAGCCCAAATAAAAAGTTATCAGTATCATTGATGAACAATTGATGGAAAGAATCGGGTGGATTTTCAACACTTAATTCATCCAATATAGAAGTAGAACGAGAACACACTTTACGTTGTGTATCCTCGGTAAAGCAATACAGTATTTTAGGTTTCTTTCCTGGTACAGGAAACCCTAATACCGTTTCCGATTGTAGCATAAGCTGGATGCACAAATTAAGGCACCAAAGAGATTTCCCGGAATCGGGAGCACCAACAATAAGGGATAGTTCACCCCGTGTAAATAGCGGTTCGACGATGTAATCATCGTCAGGAAAATTGCTTGATAGCAATTGCGGAAATGTTGTGAGTATATTACTCATATTAATCTCCTTTCTTGTTATTGCCAATGCAAGCATAGTTTGTACTTTTGTACACATTAGTACGCAAGCATTAGCTTGTTAATAAAATAGCCAACCAGTTCTAGCTAGTTGGCTTTGTTTTTTAATTACGTTTGGTTAGGTTGTAAGTAGCGGCTTGCTGGCATAACTGTTCTTCCGTTTTCACTTCAAAAGAACGTATCCAGCTTATCAACTCCGATGCAAAAAAGTAGAGTATTTTCCCACGTTTACAATGTGGAATTTTACGCTGTGAAGTTAACTTGTAAATATATGATGGCTGTAGATGAAGCAATGTAGATGCTTCTTCGATTGTGATTGGTTTTTCCTGCTCTCCAACCCTTGTTTCGTTTTCCAACTGTTCCATAACTTTTCCTATTATTGTATGATTATAATTTCCTTTTGCGAAACTATCTGTCATCAATAAACTATCTATGGAAAAACTGGAAGAAAAACTGGAAAAACTGGAAATGCTGTTACTCTGTTACTTTATCTAATGCATCCTTAAATGCTCGTTTACCATAAATCCCATTGTTTGTTTCGTATTTACATTTACTAAACTGTTCATTGTATGCTTTTTCTGTGAATTGTTCTTGGGAATATTTAGTTACAATATGAGTATGTAATTCCCAAGGTTGGCAGTTAAAACATTTAAATTCATCCAGCTTTTTCAATAATAAAAATAGATTTGGTTTTGAGCTGTTCCATAGCAATGTATGATTTTGTTGTAACCAACTTTGAAATTCGCTTAATGTGAGGTGAGAGTATTTGTGATTATTTAATACGTAGTATATTGGCTCAATGAATTTGTTTATAGGTTTATCAACCTCTGCAGTATGTTGTGAGATGTATATTTCAGTATCTCCAAATAAGAAATCATCGATTATTGCTATCACCTTTTGCAAATCACTCTTTATCTGTTTCTCTTGTTGGCTTCGGGTTGGTGGTGTAATGTATGACAAATATCTATTATTACTAAAGTACTCATTATCTATCAGCTCATTACATATTGAGTTGTGATTACCATTACTAAATGTGTTAGTAAGATTTTCAATTATTCTTTTGTCATTTCCATTCAGTATTCTATTCAACTCAGGTTCCAAATTAGGCTTACCAATCAAATCTTTAATCGTTCTTGTCAAATCACTATATCTCATTTCCAGCCCTTAGTAAATATTATAAATCCGGTAATAAATCAACTGCTTGTCTTTTTTTACTATCAATTACTTTGGTGTAAATCTGAGTATGCTTAATGTCGGTATGCCCTAACAATTTAGAAATAGTAAACAGGTCCGCACCATAGGTTAAACTCAATGTAGCGTATGTATGCCGTGCAACATGGAACGTAATGTTTTTAGTTATTCCAGCATTCTTAGCCCATACTTTAAGCCACTTATTTGTTTTCCAATCATCGGTAAACAATCCAAACAGGGGAGTGTTATAATCTTTAGTCTTGTTTTCAGGTAGATACTTCAACGCATTTTTAGACAGCGGTAACGTAACCGGCTCTTTTGTTTTCTGTTGCTTAAAAACCAATTCCCCATGTATCAGATTCTGTTTCGTTAGTCTTTTAACATCACTTATTCTTAAGCCCGTATAGCAACAAAACAAAAAAGCTAACTTCACTTGTGGTCTGGGGCATTCGGTAGCATTTAATAAACGAAGTTCTTCAATAGTAAGGTAAGTTCTGTTAGTGCTAACTGTAGTAACTGCTTTTACCAACTGTGCTGGATTACTTTTAATGATTCCATCTCTCATTGCTTTATTCAAAGTTGCTTTAACACATGAATAATATGTTGCAACAGAATTCCTGCTTACCTTACTTCCTAAGTATTCTTGAAACGATTCTAACCAAGCAGGAGTAATGCGTTTAAACGGAATACTACCTTCGGTAAAAGCTAACAAGTGATTAAGTGTGTTCTTGTATTGTTTTAATCCGCTCTTCTCGTACTGCAGTCTGAAGTATGCAATAAAGTCTGCATTGGCTTTTGTTTTACTAGGTCGGTCATACTCATCATTCTGTAACTCAATAACACGTTGAGCAGTAATTGTATTTGCTAATGCAAGTGTTTCTTTATCTACTCTACTATCACCGGTAAGAAACAGCTTAAGGTATTCTTTTTGTCGTTTTCCGTTAATGTGCATGTCGAGATATAGCGTGTATCCACTTGCTATTTTTCTCTTCCTGAGTACAACGTTCTTATGTGCAGATAATGTAGATTTTGCTTTCATGAATCGTGGGACGAATAAGGGACGAAATTGGGTTAAACATAGTCAACCAACCGCAAGCAAAATACAAACAAATCTCTAAAATTTTGAAAATAATGACGTTTTGTTGATAATATTTTCGTTTGTTTTCTATATCAAAGAGCTGGGTTCAAATCCCGCCACTCCGACAAGAAAGAGAAACCTGCATGAGTTTACTTATGCAGGTTTTTTTTATTGGCGTATGGTTTAACCGCCACAGCCGAAGCGACTTGCCTGCGCGGCAACGTGTCCGCTCCGAGCCGTTGTGCGTCGCGTAATTCCCTAATTCATTTAAACATAATTATTCAGTAACTTGATGTTGTGAATCTTATGAACTGTAGAATAGTGGATTGTTACAGAGTCTGTTAGTATCAAACAAAGTTTTAAAAATTCCTTAATTATTTTTGAATCAATATGAAACACCTTGTCATTCTTATTGTTTTATTTTATTCGGCACCCTGTTTTACACAGGATTTTCCAGTATCCCATGATATTGAAGATTCATTAGATATCGGCACAATCGTTTTTGGGGATATAGGTTTAGCCGGATATGATTTAAGTAGAGCAGAGGATTTTTTAGCTAAAAACGGGGTAAGATATTCACCTAATGGAAATGTTAAGTGGTCACCAGATTTTAGCTTGGGATTCAAATCTAAAATTAGAAAAGATAATATATACTTTGGGCTTGACTTTACTTTCCCTACAGAAACAACTGATCGTAATGCATATTTCCAAGATGAAAATCAATCAAATTCTAATTACTGGACATCTTATTGGTGCCATTTAAGCAGATGGTATTTGAATTTTTCGTTAAGCAATATTTTATATAAATCGGATAATATAATCATAATGAATTCCGTTGGAATATCACCTGGCGTATATAAAATTAGTGTATTGAGGGACTTTGACTCTGACACAATAGTATTTCACAATAATTTTAAGGATGAATTAGATTACCCTAATAATTTCAGAACGGAGCAAACGACTTTACATTATACAGTAAAAGGTTCAATTGGTATAGAATCTTATTTTGATCTAATTCGTATTAGATTATCAAATTCAAAAATTCAAACTGAGCAGTCAAACTCAGTGTTTCTACAAAGACGATTTGAAATATGGTTTGGAGGTTATATAAATTATAATCCAATTTTTTATAATTATTCTCCGGATTACTATGGTAGAGAAGGGTTGTCTTTCTCACCACCTCTTTTCCAATATGGATTAAGATTGATGTGTACAATGCCTTACAGGTATATTGTAGTACGATGATACTGGACGGCTGAAACCGGAAAGAATGATAACCTGCCGTTCGGTGCCGTCCCGCGTTAGCAAAAAAAAAGCCGAAGAAATTACTTTCTCCGGCTTTATGCGGAACCGACGAGGCTCGAACTCGCGACCTCTGCCTTGACAGGGCAGCGCTCTAACCAAACTGAGCTACGATTCCGTTTTTATTTCAATTGTAAAGTGACTTCGAAGCGTGGACTTAAGGGGAATCGAACCCCTGACCTCTTGAATGCCATTCAAGCGCTCTCCCAACTGAGCTACAAGCCCATGTGTTCTGAACGGGTCGCAAAAATAACATTTGATTGTTGCTGCACAAAACTTTTTTTGCATGAATGTTGCAAAAGAATACTGTGTGTAAAAAAATCGTAAGTTTGGAGTGAACTTTACAAATGAAAATCACCATGAAAGTTTCTTATTCTTATGCAGAAGAACGGTTGTTTGCATTGTTGAAGGAACAGGACTTAGATGTACGGCGAAGAAAAGCACACGGATTATGGCTGGATGTTATTACACACAAGCAACAACCCATTACAATTGATAACCGCGCATTGTTTCTATTTTACGGAAAAGCGCAACATGTAACTTTAGTTGGCGACTGGAGTTACTGGCAACCCAATACTTCATTGCAACGTATTGAACATACCGATTTATTCTACGCTATCGTACAATTCCCGCCGGATGCTCGGCTGCAATATAAAATGATTGTTGATGGAAATTGGCTGAACGACCCGGCTAACTATCGCGTTCAGGCAGAGGGATTTGGCTATAACAGTGAATTCTGGATGCCGGAGTATCAGGATATTTCGATGCTGGAGGTACACCATGCCGTACAACATGGTAGTATTGAAAGGGTTATGTTCGAAAGCACCTTGTTGAACTCGCACCGGGAAATGTTTTTTTATACACCTCCTAAAAAAATTAATGGCAATGATAAACAAGATGCATTATTACCAAATGAGTTACCGTTATTGGTAATTCACGATGGTGGTGAGGCAATTCGGCTTGGCAGATTTAATGTGATAATGGATAATCTTATTTCGGAAAATAAAATTCCTCGAGTTGCTGCGGTGTTTATTTCGCCACAAATGCGTAATGAAGAATATGCAACCAACAATGATTACATACGCTTCACAACAGAGGAAGCATTGCCATTTATTCTTGCTGAATTTGAAAAACGCGGTGTGAAAATTTCCGATGACCGTTACATGCGTTGTGTTACCGGTGCATCGTTAGGTGGATTACTTTCTACAAAAACTGTGTTAAAATATCCCGATGCATTTGGTAGCGTGATTGCACAGTCTCCATCATATTGGTGGAACCGCGGTGAAATCTTTAGGATGAACGAAATGCACAACGCACATCGTATTCATTTTGTAATCCAGACCGGAACTATTTGCGATGCCAAAGACCTTGCAAGTTTAATGGCAACCAGATTACGCTCTATGGCGGCTAAAGTTGATTACTTCGAGCACTCACAGGGTCATACATGGGGTAACTGGCGCACAACATTTTCGCAAGGATTGCAGGCGTGGTTGCCAAAAAAGCATAGCGAACATATTATCGAACTGTAGTAACTCAACTCTGTTACATAGCAATTATTATTATTAGGGGATATCATGGAAAAGAATGTATTATGTATTTGCGGGGCGTTGTTCGGACGTCCGTTTATTCAGGAAGCGCATAGGTTAGGATGGAACGTCTATCTGATGACCGAAGAAAAATATCTGAAAGAAGCATGGGAACGTGAGTATCTAAAAGATGTATTTGCAGTTCCTGATTTATACGATGAAAAAGTAGTTCGAAACGTTGTGACGTATTTATCACGTCAGATTAAGTTTGATAAAATTATTGGTCTTGGTGAGTTTGATATTGAAGTAGCTGCTGCACTACGCGAACACACACGAATTGCCGGAATGGGAGAAACAACCGCACGGTACTTCCGCGATAAACTTGCAATGCGTATGAAAGCAAAGGAAGAAGGAATTTTGGTTCCGAGTTTTGTACGCATTCTTAACCATGCTGAAGTTAAAGAGTTCATGGATAAAACACCTGCGCCGCTCGTGTTTAAGCCACGTATGGGGGCATCGAGTGCAAAAGTGCGTAAGATTTTTCATCCCGATGAACTATGGACGGAAGTTGAAAAACTTGGCGATAAGCAATCGTCGTATTTGTTGGAAGAATACATACCGGGCGATGTATATCATGTGGATTCGGTTGTGTGGAATTATAAACCGGCGTATGCAAGTGTTTCTAAGTATGGAATGCCCATGCTGGATTTAAACACCACCGGTGGAATCTTTACAACACGCCAAATCAAATTAGGTAGTCCCGATGAAAAAGCTTTACAGAAGATTAATGCAGAAGTGATTAAGGCGTTTGGTTTGAAACAAGGTACAACACACATCGAGTACATTAAATCAAAAGAAGACGGAAAGTTCTACTTCCTTGAGGCAGGTGCACGTGTGGGTGGTGCAAGAATCCCTGATGTTATCTGGCATGCAACAGGTCTTTGCCAATGGCACGAGTGGGCACGCTTAGAACTTCGCGATGATGATAAATACAAAGCTCCAAAAACAAAACCAATGTATGGCGGTGGTATCTTTACCTTAGCTCGTCAGGATTTCCCGGATATGAGCAGTTATAACGACCCTGAAGTATGTTGGGTACAAAATAAAAAGAATTATGCCGGACTTATTATGCGTTCCGAAGACCCGAACCGAATTGAAGAGTTGTTAACCAACTATTATCCTCGGTTTGCACAGGACTTCATGGCGCATGTACCAATGCCGTAAAAGTACATCCTCTATATAGAAAACGGATGGAATTATTTCATCCGTTTTTTTTATGGGTTCCCACATCTGCCGAAGCAACTCTTCAGCTCGGCAACCCTGTCCGAACCAACCGTTGTGTGGCGCGTGATTGTTCTGTCCTGCACACAGAGTTTGTGCTGTAGGTACGTTGCGGTGCAGTCCTGCGATAGCAGAAGATTTTATTATAGGAATAAATGGTTGTATCTTGCCGATAAAAACGTATGATTGAATATATTATAAAACGTGTGCTGCTGTTTATCCCCACTATGATTGCAATTACAATTATTGCGTTTGGGATTTCGCGGCTTGCACCGGGCGACCCTGCAGCAATTAAGGCAGGTGTTGCAAGCGAGGGAAGTCAGAATCAGAATTCGGTTATCAATGCAAAGTCGCTTGAAGAGTGGCGTAAACAAATGCACTTAGATAAACCTATCCTTACGCAATATGGGTTATGGTTGATGGATATTCTACAACTGGATTTTGGGAAGTCGTTTAAAGATTCACGTCCGGTGTTAGATAAGATTGTAGAAAGATTTCCGCTAACTATAATCATGAATCTAGTTGCAGTTGTTTTAGCATATATCATTGCAGTTCCAATTGGGGTGTACTCAGCTACACATCCTAATACAACTCTTGATAAAATATTAAGCATATTTACATTTGCCATGTATTCCCTACCAACTGTTTGGACAGCAACACTGGCAATTACTTTTCTTTGCAGTACCGAGTTCTTATATTTATTTCCAACAAGTGGATTTCGTTCCGATGATTTTTCGATGTTAAGTTTTCCGGAACAGGTGATTGATATTACTTGGCATTTACTTTTGCCAATGTTGATTTACACGTATGGCTCGTTTGCCTTTATATCACGACAGATGCGCAGCGCAATGTTAGAAACTGTGCGGCAAGATTACATACGTACAGCACGGGCTAAAGGTCTTTCGGAAAAAGTGGTAATAATGAAACACGCCTTCAGAAATTCATTGATTCCAATTATCACCTTATTAGCAGGAATATTACCGCAACTAATTGGTGGTAGCGTAATAGTTGAATCGAAGTTCAGTATTCCCGGTATGGGGAAGTTATCGTTCGAAGCATTGAACGACCGTGATTACCCAATGATTATGGCAATCTTTACAATTAGCGGTGTGTTAACTCTTGCTGGTATTTTACTATCGGATATACTTTATTCAATTGCCGACCCACGTATTGCGTACACAAAGAAATCAAGTTAACATGGAACAAATTCAAACACAGGAAGAAATTGTAGTAAACAAACATGATGGTGAAACATACAATGAGTTTGTTCGAAGGCAATTCAAAAAAAACCGGATAGGCATGGTATCACTATACGTTGTTATAGTACTAGCATGTATTGCAATATTTGCAGATTTTTTAGCAAACGAAAAACCATTGATTGCATCGTATAAGGGCGAAATTATATTACCTATTTTCAAATCCTATTTTGTAAAACTTGGTGTTACAAAATGGGATTCAGGAATGGCTACATTAGACTGGAAAAATGAACAATTTGATTGGGCTATCTTTCCGCTAGTACCTTACTCTATGGAAACCATAGATACATCAATTGACCCAAACAAACTTTCGGATAAACAACCGAGTTCCAAACATTGGCTTGGTACTGATGATATTGCAAGAGATATCCTCTCTGGTATATTACATGGTTCCAGATATGCACTTTCCATTGGGTTTATTGCAATGAGTATTGCTTTAACAATAGGTATAATTCTTGGTTCTGTTGCGGGCTATTTTGGCGGATGGACAGATATTATTATATCAAGATTAATAGAGATAATTTTATCCCTACCATTATTCTTTGTTATTATAACTTTTGTTGCTTTGCTGCAAGATGTTTTTATTGATAGTAAGCTATGGCTTATTATGGCAATTATTGGATTTACAAATTGGGCTACAATTGCACGTCTTATTAGAGGGGAAGTTTTACGAGTACGTAGTATGGAGTATGTGACAGCATCAAAAGCACTTGGTTTTTCGGATTTACGAGTTCTATTTCTACATGTTTTACCCAATGCTATTGCTCCTGTATTAGTTTCTGCAGCTTTTGGAATTGCTAGTGCAGTATTAACAGAATCATCATTAAGTTTTCTCGGATTCGGAGTACCACCGACTGTGTTGACATGGGGATCGATACTTAGCCGTGCTGGCAACAGTACTGCCGCATGGTGGGTTGGTGTTTTTCCTGGGTTAATGATGTTTATCACAGTAAGTGCATATAATCTTATTGGAGATGCACTACGAGATGCAACCGACCCACGACTTCGGAGTTAATACACTAATGATTCCCGCTACTGCCGCAGCAATCCTTCAGCGCCGTCACACGGGCGGGAACGTGGCTTACAGCGTCGCTATTTTGTGTGTTGTCTATTGCACTTTTTGTATTGAAGCTCATGCACAAACATCTACCATTTCACCTTTAACAGATTCCACATTATCCCTAAATTCAATTCGTATTGGTTTAAACAAACTTGCCAACACTTTTGTATTTAGGGGCGACGCTGATGTACAACAACCTTTGTTTGGCGGAACCTTAAAAGTAAACCAAAATTACCGAGGAACTACAGTACGTTCCACGTCATCTGCCTTCCGTGATGATGAACAATTACAAATAGAACACACTGTTCCACTTGCATCGGCTGTTGATTTTTACTCTCGGATAAATTGGCTTGTGTCTGTTGATTCTCGTGCCATAGGTTTGTCATCGTTAGAGCGTCTTCAACTAATTGCAGGTACAAAATATCAAGCAGATACAACCTTGTTACTTAATGGGTTTGGGGGAGTAGAGCGCAATAAACAACTTGGGAATACAGATGTAGGTCCTGTTTTAGGAGGTGTTGTAGATTGGAATGATGTGATAGATCAATTTAATGTTGCTGGTGGCGTTAAAGGAGAGGCATCAATATTTCCACAACGTCTAAATGGCGAGATTGAGGCAACAGGCAAAACGTTTTTGTATGATAAGTATAACAACGATAACTTCCTTTCATTAACGGCTTCGTATCGTGCTTTAAACCGTGACTTTTATTCCTTGTTTAACTTACAAACAGGAACAAGCACTTCCATTGAAACACGTTTAGAACAACGGTATTTGTTGGAAGCACTGTTTGGGTTAACAATTGCCCCAAACGTTTCAGGAAGCCTTGGAATTACAACGTCAGACTTATTGGTTAAACGAGCCTTTAAACAACCAATCGAAGGATACACAAATACTTCTGCTAATAGAAATCTCGACCAACTTAATATCGCACTCAACACCCAATTACAGTATGCAAAAGCTAATTTTCGCCAGCAGTTTGCATTAAACGCTGTGATAGGTTATGAAGACAACACAGTTACCAACCATTTTGCTAATATCACACAAGTGCAGTTAGATACCATTGTTAATATCGAGCGGCTTAGGAATATCTCATTTAAACGCACACGAGTATCTTCCGTAACTAACTGGAATCTGCATGAGCGAGATACCTTATCTTGTAACGCTGCTTTAAGCATACTTTCGTACGATACACCAAGCGAAAAAAATATAGACGACCGTGATGAACTACAACAATCAATAGGAATTACCTATGCTCACAGGTATCATAGCGGACTTGCAGCCGGAATGTTGTTTCAATATCAATCAAACCATTTGGTGTTCCTGAAATCACTACGCAGTGCTCTGAACAACGAAAACAAAATTTACCGCCTTGCACCATATATGGTATACAATGGATACGGCATACACTCGCAACCACAAATGGAAGTATTGGCACAATACACAGTATATGATTTTGATGGCAGGGCAGGAGTGCCACAAAGTTTCAGTTTTCGCCAATTAGGAATTCGAGATTCAATTATCATTTCCATCTCGCCTACACTATATTCAGAAACGCGGCTGTACTTCCGCTACTTTACCCGAGGCGAGTTTTATAATGAGGAATTCTCCGAGCTGTTGCTTAGTAAAAATTACGAGCAGTTTGTACGTTCCTTGTTCTTTACTTCTGCGTACGAAAATGTACAGTTGGGTGCAGGTGTGCGTTGGTATGCACTCTCGCAGGAAAATACTTCGCAGACTAACGCAACAACATTACTTCAATCTATAGCACCCGATTGCTCAATCATCTGGAATGTTAGCAACGGAACACAACTGGTAATTAATGGATGGTATGAATTTCAGTTTACCAATCGAGTTCGTTCTCGCTTATTACCCAATATGAACTTACACGTTCAGAAAACATTGTAAGCTGTCGCAAGCCGCATCAATCCTCACGTTCAGCCTAATCTCATTACTGCGGGACAGAACCTCAACTTTAGAAAAGCGCACATCGTTCTCTACGGCAAATGGAGGAGACTGTAACGCACTATGTTTGGTGCCGTCAAGCGTTAGCAAAAAAATATTTGTAACCATTTTCGGGGTGTTTGTGTCCTTTGTTTTGAGAACGCAATTATACATGGAGCATAAAATGGGAGCAACAGGTATATCGGGAGCACCACGCCAACGTAAACTACGTGGTAAAACGGGAAGCCGCAGAAGACAACGAAGGAGAATTGGATTCCGTATGGATATGACACCACTGGTTGATGTTGCTTTTTTACTGTTAACATTTTTTATGCTGACTTCTAACTTGATAACTCAGCAAGCAATGGAGCTAACAGTAGTGAGAGACGGAAAGTCGGCTGTGAAGCACGTTATTCATTCGATGATAATTAGAGATGATGGCTCAGTGTTCTCGCAAATTGATAATTCAACACCGCAAAAAATTGTTGTTGAGAACATACCTCAACTTATAAAGAACATGGCAAAAGAGTTTGATGCGGTAACCGTTGTAAAATCATCGGAAGAGCTTTCGGTTGAGGCGTTTACCAATGTAGTTGATAAAGTGTATAATTCGTACACAATGATTAAAACACAAAACGAAGTGATTGCAGAGCGACCTAAAATATCAATCGCTAAACTAACATCGGATGATGTTCAACTAATAAAAGGATTGTAATATGAATACCGTAAATGTGGCAGAAATACTGGCTTCGCGGGAAGGAACATACCAACTGCAAGCAGCAATCAAAAAAAATACATACCGCAGTTTTGTATATGCAATGGCATTCTTGTGCTTGTTTGGAATTGCTACAACATTGTTGATGAGAAAAACTGTTGCAGATACCTTTGTTTATCATCTACCGGTAATTGAAACAATTGGAATTACAATTCCTAATAATCAGCCAATAGCACCAGTAGAAACAAAACAGGTAACGAAGGCACCTATAGTAAAATCGGTTAGTACGGTTATACCTGATATCATTGGTTCGGTTGTGCCTAAAGATAATACACAAACGCAACAAACAACCAATACCGGTACTACAGGTAACAATCCAAACACCAATTCTGGTCTTACAGGAGCTCAAACACAAACAACTGATAAACCACAGCAAACCACAACCGGAACACAACAACAACAAAGTGGAAGTGTAGTGTATGGCGATGACCCTGAGTTGTTTCCGGAAGTTGAGCCGCAACTTGATTTTGCATCATTCCAAAAGGCAGTAGTGTATCCTGATATTTTGCGAAACATAAACAAAGAAGGAACTGTGTTACTAGCTGTATTAGTAGGAACAGATGGTAAAATCATGAAGATAAACGTAGAACAATCAGACCATAACATGTTTACCGAATCGGCAATACGTGCCGTAAAGACACAAACGTTTGCGCCGGCTCGACAGAATAACCAAGCAGTTCCATGTTGGATTCGTATTCCGGTAACATTTAAGCTACGATAAAAATTCCCCCTTTACACACACTCAAAAACAAGCCGCGGCACACTCTCTCCTTGCCGCGGCTTTGTTGTTTTGTAACTTGCATATAAAAACTATATGCTACAACAACCAACATCACACGTACAGCAAATATTGTTTTCCAACGATTTGCAATTTTACGTCAACGAGATTTTCTTTTCTGTACAAGGCGAAGGAACCAGAGCGGGGCTGCCTTGTGTGTTTGTTCGCTTGCAAGGATGTAAACTACGCTGTTCTTGGTGCGATACAACCTACGCACTCGATTACAAAAAGGGTGGCATAACAATGAGTGCCCAAGAGATCATAGAAAAAGTGCAATCCTATAATTGTAACTTTGTTGAGTTTACCGGCGGCGAGCCATTAGAACAGGAAAACATCTATCCACTATTATCGTGGTTTTGCGATAATGGCTATACCGTTGCAATTGAAACCGGTGGACATGTGAATACAGAATTTGTAGATGAGCGTGTTATACGCATTCTGGATATGAAATGTCCGGATTCAAAAATGACGCCGTTGAACAATTACAGAAACCTCGAGGTTCTCCGCACAACCGACGAGGTTAAGTTTGTAATTGCAAGCGAAACCGATTACAACTGGGCTAAAACGTTAGTTCTTGAACATCAACTAAACACAAAAGTACACGCCGTGTTGTTCTCTTCAGTGTTTTCAATCTTACCACCGTTAACCCTAACAGAATGGATACTACGCGATAACTTACCGGTGCGCATGCAACTGCAAATGCACAAGTTTATTTGGGAGCCGAGCACCCGCGGAGTATAGTGTTTTTGCTATCGCAAGCCGCACCAGAACTTACCATTGGTACAAGCCTTCATGCGCGGGACAGAACCTCCATTGCGACAAAACAACGGTAGGAACCGACCGGGTTGCGGCGCAGTATGGGTAGCTTCGGCAGAGGAGTGAAAACAAAAAAGCCCGATACTTTTGTACCGAGCTTTGTTTGATAACTAATAAATCTTTTAACTGACCGTTACTTCTTGACTTTTAATGAACAGTGACTTTATCCACTTAATTAAACGTTTATTGAAGCTAATGAATTGTGTAGATAGTGAGAATGCTACAGGAACAAGCAACAATGTTAAGAACATTGAACTTGTTAACCCACCGATAAGAGCTAACGCCAACGATGATTTCCATTCGTTACCGGCACCACCTCCAAATGCAATTGGCATCATACCAAAAACCATGGCAAGAGTTGTCATTACAATTGGTCGTAAACGTGCTTCACCGGCTTCAATCAACGCCTCGCGTAATGGCATGTTCCGTTCTTTTAGGTTTGCAATAGACCTATCTACTAACAGAATAGCATTCTTTGTAACCAACCCTATAAGCATCAGGAAACCAAGTAAACCAAACACCGACATATTTTTCATACCAAGTGCTAATGCTAAGAACGCTCCGATTAACGCACCCGGAATTGCGAACAACGTTACAAACGGATAGAAGTAAGAATCGTACAAGGCAACCAATAACAAGTACACAAAGATGATACCGCCAGCCATTGCCAATCCCATTGATGAGTTTCCATCGCGTGCATTTTTAACATCACCAGCATAGGTATAAGTAGTATTGGTTGTTAGTTTGATTTGCTTTGTAACAGGGTCGGTAAACTTTTTATCTAGTTCACCTGCAATAGTACCGCTACCTTTACCAACTGCTTGTGCATACACTATAACTGCGGGATTTCTATCACGGCGTTGCAACTTGGTTGGCCCGGCAGTTTGTTCAACAGATGCAAATTGCTGAATCTCTATTTGCTGACCCATGCGATTGGCAACGGTCATGGATGCAAGTTCATCAGTTTTGTCGCGGTCTTTTTCATCTAAGCGAATGCGAATATCGTATTCAGTTGCACCTTCGCGATATTTTACATCATCGTTACCTTGCAATGCAATACGCAGTGCAGAACCAACTTCGCCAATGGTTAATCCTAATGCAGCTAGTTTCTGACGGTCGATATTAACACGCGTTTCGGGTTTACCGTTTTCTGTACTTAAGCGAACATCGGTTGCACCGGCAATTGTTTTTAAGGAATCAGCTACCATTTTAGCTGCACGTTCTGTTTCGATACGGTTGGGTCCAGTTACAACAACTTGTATTGGTGTTTGATTGGCCGTACCAAAAATACCGATAGGATTTACACGAACCGTAGCACCCGGAATTTTGAGTACTTCTTGTTTAATCTTATTACCAATTTCGTCGGTTGATAGTTTTCGTTCTTTTGTAGGTACTAACGTCACCTGAAACTCAGTAACATTGTTAGACGTTTGCCCTAACAACCCTTCACTCGATGAACCAACATTTGAGATAACGCGCGTTACTTCCGGCATACTGAACAACACGTTTTCTACTTCTTTGGAAAGTATGTTTGTGTTTTCAAATCTTGAACCTGATGGAAACTCAACTGTTACCGAAAACTCGCCGCGGTCAGTTTGGGTCATAAATTCAAAACCTATGAAACCAAAAGCCATTAAGCTTATTGCTACTACAATTGTTAAAAATGAACCTAGTACAATAACCCAACGGTGGTTTAAGCTCCAACCTAAGGCCTTACCATATTCTTTTATCATGTTATTAAACCAGCGTTCAAAACGTAAACCTAAACTACCAAAGAAGGAGTTTTCGGTTAGTTCCTGAATCTTTGCAAAACGTGACGCAAGGAGGGGAGTAATGGTAAATGATACTAACAATGATAACAACGTTGATACAACAACAACAAGCGCAAACTCGCGCATGATGTTACCAATAATTCCAGTTACCAACGATAACGGTAAAAATACTGCAACATCCACAAGTGTGATTGACAGTGCTGCAAACCCAATTTCATTTCTACCAACAATACTTGCTGTTACTCTATCTTTACCTTTCTCTAAATGGTGATAAATATTCTCTAACACCACAATCGAGTCATCTACCAGGATACCAATAACTAGCGATAACCCTAACATCGTCATAAGATTCAACGAGAACCCCATAACCCACACACCAATAAAAGTGCTGATTAACGAGGCAGGAATCGAAACCATTACAATGGCAGAGTTGCGTATACTATGTAAGAAAATCAACATCACAAAAGCAACAATAAAAATTGCAAGCATAAGGTCAAACTGTACTGCATGGGCAGCATCCAAGGTAAATGTTGAACCATCCTGAGCAACAACTATTTTGAGATTTATATTCTTATACTGTTCATTTAGTTTATCAACTTGTGCTTTAACAAGTTTTGCCACATCAACAGCGTTTGCATCAGTTTGCTTTTGTACGTTAATACCTATCGAGGCTACGTTGTTAATTCTGTTAATCGTTGTTATTTCCGCAATACCGTCGTTAACATCGGCAATATCCGATAATCGTATATCGCCTCCACTTTTGGAACGGCCTACAACTAAGTTTTGCAACTCGCTTATTGAAGAATACTTTCCTGCAACACGTACTACATATTGATTTGTACCTTCTTTAATTTTTCCTGTAGGGAAGTCTAAGTTTGCAAGCGAAACAGCTTGTTGAATTTGAGTTAACGATAACCCATAAGCTCGCACTTTCTGTGCATCTAAGTTTACCTGAATTTCACGTTTGTTGCCACCAAATACATACACATTTCCCACACCTTCTATTTTAGATATTTGTGGCTTAATGTTGTCCAATACAAATTGATAAAATTCTACAGATGGCATTGATGATGTAACACCCATGCGCAACACAGGAATTTCATCTAAAGCAAACTTACTTACTACAGGGTCTTTTGTGCCGGTTGGTAACTGGCTTTTCACTTGATTTACCTGACGAATAACATCTTGTAAAGCCGAGTTAACATTTGCATTTTGATTAAACTCAATGTTTACAAACGAAACACCTTCCGATGACGTTGAGGTAATTGAGCTTACTTTATCCAAGCCCGAAACTGCATCTTCTAAAGGTTTGGTAACTGATGTTTCAATTTCTTGTGGTGCTGCTCCCGGATATACTGTGGATATTGTTACAAAAGGTGGTGAAATTTTAGGAAGTAACTCGTACTTCAACTGTCCGTAACTAAATAATCCAAGAATAATTAAAATGGTAAAAGCAACAACCACCAGCGTAGGTCTTTTTATCGATAGTTCGGTAATTGTCATGATATATATCTCCGTTAGTTCGGTGTTTAATCAGTTGTTGGGTTGTAAGAAGGAATAGTATGGTTACCGTCACGCAAACTCAAAGTGGTACAGCGCGGCAACCCTGTCCGCTCCGACCCTTATAAAAGCATGGTTAGTAAAAATTATTGAATGGTAATATCAGAGCCGTCAATCAGATTATTCTGACCATTCACAACAACTCGTTCACCGGCACTTAAACCGGAAGTAACTTCAACTTTGCCATTATGTTCCGAGCCAACTACAATTTTTCTTACTTTCGATTTACTTCCGTCTACAATGAATACACTGGCATCGCGCAAGCTACCAACAATTGCTTCTCGTGGAACCACCACAGATGTTCTAGCCTTAACCGTTGTAAACTCAACGCGAGCAAACATTCCTGCCTTAAACGGATGGCTCGCATTATTTGCTATACTAATCTCAACAGGATAGGTGTGAGCTTCATCAGCTTTTTGAGAGATATTAGAAATAGAACCGTTAAATTTCTCACCCGGGTAAACATCTGTTGTTACCTGAACATTTTGTCCGTTTGAAAATTTGAATACATCACGCTCTGCAACATTTAACTTTATTTTCAAGCGAGATACATCAACAATATTACAAACAGGAGTTCCACTTTGCATGTTGTTTACCATTGCGCCAACATCGGCATACCGTGCTGTAACAACACCGGAGATTGGAGATTTAATACGTGTGTCATTGTACAAACGTTGTGCTTGAATTAACTGCTGCTCAGCAAGTTTATACTGAAGCTCAATTCCATCCCATTGCGAAGCAGCCATGCTTTTCTCACTTACCAAATATTTGATACGTGCACTGTCCTTCTGTGCTTTTTCAAAATTTGCTTCTGCAATTTTTAACTGTGCCGCTTTCATCTCATCATCAACCTGAAAGAGTATCTGTCCTGCATGCACATACTGACCAACCTGAACATTACATTTTACAATCCTGCCTGTTGTTTCCGATGTTACGGTAACATCGTTGTTTGGTGCAACAGTTCCAACCATAGATAGAGCATCTTGTAGTTGCTCCTCTGTTACGTTAGTTACATTCACAGGAAATGATTTCTGTATAACATTAGTAGAAGTTTTGTTTTGTTGTTTCTGCTTGTTACTGTACAATACACCGGCTATACCGGCAATTGATGCTATAATTAATACAATCCAAATGACTTTTTTCATATATACCTCAATAAATGCTTAGAGTTTAAAGTGTTGTGGTGGAAGCATCCGTTCAATTGACTTAGAGAAATCCTGAAGAACATTCCATAACGATAAACTATCCATTATGGTAGTTATAGAATGTGTTGTTTCTTTGCCACGTAATATTCTTTTTCTGCGCAAAGTTTTCCTTGCCGGCTTATGCATCACACGTCGTAGTGTATGATGATAAGGTAGTAGTATATTCATTAGTAGTGTTGTTGGCGATTACTCACCCAATGATTTTTTTAATTTAGCTAATGCCAATTCATAATCAACAATAGCACTGATTTTATTGATTTTGGTTTGTAGCAGAAGAGTCTCAGCTTCAATAACATCGGTACTTGTAGCAGTGCCTGCTTTGTATTTGTTAGAGGTAACTGAATAATTCTCTTGCGCCTGTGCAATGGATTCATCGGCAACCTTAATGCGTTCCATGGAAGGGTTTAACGACATATAATTTTGCATAACTTCTACGGCAATGTTGTCTTTCATTGCCTTAGTACCTTCTTCTGCTTGTATAAGTTGAGCTTGTGATTGCGCTGTTTGATGTGAAGTTGCCATCCAATTCCAAACATTCCACTGGAAATTCACTCCAACATCCCATGTTGCATCAAACTGTTGTTTAGAAGGAATATAACGCTGATTAGGATTTGCATATAATACATTGCCGGTAACAGCAACCGTAGGATACCAATTAGCACTCGAAACATCAACACCTGCTTTAGCCATATTGATACGTTGTTCGTTAGCCAATACATCCGGGCGTTGTTTTTGTGCGTTGGATATTAACTGCGTTGCATCGCCGCTTACTGTGTTGGAGTTAGTGGGTTGGCTTGCAAGTTCAATAACAGTTGGTAGTGGCATTCCGGTTAAGTTGTTTAATGCAACCATAGCACTACGTATCTGTGTTTCTACTTCTAATATCTGTACGTTTAGGTTTGATAATGATACTTTAAGTTTTAGAACTTCATTATTGGTAATCATTCCACCTTTTTGAAGTATCTCAGCATCAGCAATTCTTGCTTTTAATTGTTTAGCAGATTCCTGGAGTGATTTTTTAACTTCTAATGCTTTATATAATTGCCAATACGTTTGGCGTGTTGCATAAACAATTGTCAGCTTATCATTTTCAACATCCAGTTTAGCTGCATTGAAACTGTATTTTGCGATGTCTTTCCCTGCATCAATCTTACCACCGGCAAACAGCACTTGTTGAGCCGATAACCTGAATTGAGTTTGGTCTAAGATTGCCGGAAATAGTGAAGTTGCTCCTTGTGCGCGAACCAAATCGCCTGCAGTGTTAATGTACTGCTGACTAAATTGACCTTGTAAAGAAGAACCCGGAAGTGCATTTAACAACGATAACAACCCCGTAATTGTACTTGCATTATCAAACGTAAACACCGGAACATTACTTAAACGGGTATAGCCACCACTTAACGAAACCGATGGGAGAGATGTTGAATTTGTTTCTTCAATTTTTGCATTTGCTTGAGTTACTTTTGATTCCGATACCCGTAATAATTTGCTGGTGGTTATACTTTTCTGTACCGCGTCTTCAATGGTTAACTGTACCGTTTGAGCAAAAGAAACTGAGCACGTTAACAATATTACACTAATTATACTATATAATTTTTTCATTGACTGTTCCCCGATAAATGATGTTGCTTTATAGAGTGAAAACCTGTAGAATATCGTTTCGATTCGGGTTGATAACCCTGCTGAATTGTTTCGCATAAGCGAGATATTTGTTCGGAATCGGCACCGTGGGGAGGACTGAATGTAATTACCGATAAATTTGCTTTCTCCGTGCCGAACAACCGTTTATATAAATCTGTCACAAACCGCTCCTTTCTTGGAATTACCCAAGAATCGCGCATTTTTTGCAATTATTGGGCTTTTTGTAAAATCGCTGTAAAACAGTGCCCTACAACGATTCAGGTTTAGAATTAGTTTCAAAAAAGTTTCATTGGAAACTAAAATCGTTTTTTCAGTTTCCAAAACTATGGAAATGTTCTGTAAGAGCCAGTTAATTTCTTTTTATGTGGAAAAAATTACCGAAAGATAATATTACCTAAAACAGGGGTTCCCGCCATTGCCGCAACAACCGTTTTGCGTCGTCACACGGGCGGGACAAATCGTTACAGCTCCGCAAGATGGAGAAAGTTCTTTAATACAACTTCACGAAATAGGTTTTGTTCTCAACGAGGTTCTATCCGGCATAGCAAGATTGTTTGAAATGAATTTACACGGAGCCGTAATGCGTCAGCAAAACATATTAGAAATCTGTGTGTTATTAAGTTCCAATAACGCATATTGCAAAACCACTTTAAGGCAATTGGAATGCGAATACTTTTTTTATTGATGTGTTTAACCGCGGGCGTTGCTGCCCAACCAAAAAAACTGATAGTTAAAATGCCAACTCCGCAATCTGTAGAGTCAATGATTGCATCCACAAATGGGACTCTCAAAAAGTTCTATACTCCTCATCGTAAAAATGGGGCAGTGGTTCAATCAACCTCACAAAGGAAAAGTATAACGGAATTACAGAAGTATGCAATTGTAAAAATTCCTGAGAACGTTAACAGAGATAGTATGATGCGTAGGTTGCAACGTGAATTGAATCCGGAGTACATTGGTTATACACATACATTTACAATTGAGCAAGATAATACAACCGACCCATTACGTTCGGAACAATGGGCATTGGATAAATTGGAAGCAGAAAAAGCATGGAAATATTCAGCGGCTACAGGAGTTATAGTTGCATTTATAGATACAGGCATAGATTGGACACATAAAGATTTACAACACCGATTATGGATTAATAGAGCTGAGGACATGAATAACAATGGTTTATTTGATGATTGGTTTGTTACTGAAACAAAAAATGGAGTAACGGGAGATATTGATGGAATTGATAATGATGGTAATGGTTACACCGATGATGTTATTGGATATAATTTTGTTGACCAGTTTGTACGGAATGTTGGAGACGATAGAATTCGCGATGCTTTCCCGTTTGATGAACACGGTCATGGTACGTCAGTTGCCGGTGTTATAGCTGCAGTTCGTAACAATGGAATTGGAGTAAGTGGTTTAGCATATTATGCTCAACTTATGTCGATACGAGCATTTGATGCAACTGGCAATGCAGAGGATGATGATATTGCATCTGCAATTATATATGCCGTAGAAAACGGAGCTCGAGTTCTTAATCTTTCCTTTGGAGACGTAGTTCGTTCACGATTAGTTGAAGATGCGTTGTTGTATGCGTACGAATCCGGTGTTACGGTTTTTGCATCTTCTGGAAACTCCGGTGGCCAAGGGAATCATTATCCTTCTGACTTTTATGGCGTAATTTCGGTTGGCTCAACCTCAAGAAGCGATAAACGTTCGGTGTTTAGTAGCCATAACACACGCATCTCGTTATCAGCACCTGGCGAAGGGATTCAAACAACGGATGTAAACAATGGTTATCATTCTGTTAGTGGAACTTCATTCTCAAGTCCATATGCAGCTGCTACTGCGGCACTATTATTAGAAATTCACCCTGAGTATACTCCAGATCAAATTCGCACTGCGCTTGAAGTTTCTTCCGAACCCGTAAACGGCTTCCAATGGACTTTACAATACGGTAATGGAAGAATAAATGCGTTACATGCTGTTGAACAAGTTAAAAACGGAACATGCACAATCCTATCACCTGCAAATGATGCTGTTTTTAGTAAACGTACAACAAATAGTATTGCCTTTATCGGTACAGTAACTGAGCCAATGATGGAATCGTGGTCTGTTCGATATGCTCACAAAGATGATGGTATATGGACTGAGTTTGGCAAAGGTACTACGTTTATACAAAAGGATACTCTTGGTGTGTTACAACTTGAAAATGTAAAGGACACCACCATCATTACATCGTTATATGTTACGCTAAGGAATAAAAGAGTAATTGAATACAGAATACGATGTATAGTAGAAGGGAAGCAGCTTGTAATATCGGATGCTAAGGTTTATAATCCGTGGTATGAAGGCAAGCGAATTTTTGTTGTAACGGCAACAACAAACCAACCGGCAAAAGTATATGTACAATATGCTAAAGATACAAGCTATCATTCAGTTTCGGAACAATACATTGGCAGGGAGTTGAACTTGTTTGGTAAGACCCATAGTATTGTTATTGAAAACAATGTTGCTGGTAGTTTACGAGAAACAAATGCCTTTGATGTTGAAGTTATTGCTGTTAATGAAACGAATGATACTGCAAAATTGCGTATTCCATGTACTTATAAAGAAGAATACTTCCAGAGGTTTGGGTTTGATAAGAAGCCGTATTCTGCACCCAGATTGTATTTGAATAATTATTCAAATGGCTATGCAAAAGATTCTACTGTTTTCCTTGCCTCAGATTTAACCACCGATAACAGATATGTCGGTGCCTATAAGTATTCTAACAGTTCAATTCAAAAAGTTGATTCTTTAAAAGAAACGTGGTTTGTACGTGGAGTGGGGGATGTTAATGGTGATGGCTTCACAGACACATGGGCGCAACAGGGAGCTACATCGAAATTGTTTTCCGGTGAAGGAGGAAGAGTTTTTGGGAAAGTACTTTTTGGAGACTCTGTTAACAGTAATTTTTGGGCAAGCCGAATAGCTGATGTTACCGGTGATAATAAACCAGAACTTCTTGCATACAGAAATAACAACTTTGAAGTATGGCAGAGCATATTAAACGGATTCAAGCTTATTGATACCATTCCCAACACTACCCGTCCTACATTTAACAAACAAAATAACAGCTTTTCATCGCCGGGTTGTGCGGTTGGAGATTTTGATAAGGATGGTAAGATAGAAGTTGCATTTAGTGATAGTGATGGTGATATAGTCATCAGTGAATTTCATAACGGTACTTTTAAGCAAGAGTTTAGTTTTACAAATCCCGAAAGTGCCGGGGCAGGTACCGAGTTTACTACTGAAGCAGATATTGATGGAGACGGTACTCCAGAAATTCTGACCGGTTCGCCTGCAAACATGAACTATAATGTTAACAACGAATACGATGCACAATTGTGGGTGTTCAGAATCTTGCAATCAAAGGGTAGTAACACCTATAAAGAAATCTGGAAAGACTATTTCTATGGCGTACGATATGGTAGACCATTTTACAATTGTGATGCTGCCGGAAATGTTAACGCAAGCAAAGGAGATGAAGTAGTTCTAACATTGTTCCCCTCGTTGTATTCGTTTACTAAACGCCAGCAGGACTCAACGATTACACCATTATGGTACAAACCTTTAGTGTACTCCAATTCTGTAATGATAAACGACTTTGATAAAAACGGAAAGAAAGAACTTGCCTTTGTAAACGGGCAAACTATGAAAACAGAGTTTTGGGAAATGAATAATGTAGATACTTCAGACTATCCACCGATTTTGAAAAAAGTTCGGGTTACGTCAGATTCAACGTTTGTTGTTACAATTTCATCTAACAGTGAAAGATACAATAGAGTTTACTATCGCTTAGTTGGGGATACTACAACATATTCTAGGGCAGGTACAGGTACAATAGATATTTTTAATAACACAGTAAAGAACGGGTATTATAAGTGTTGGTTAACTACTGTCGAGTATATTACGAACAGAGAGGGACCGACATCTGATACTTTTTATGTGCAATTACATAGCTTGATATCTCCTGTCTTTATAGATTCTGTAAACCTCAACGACAGTTACCTCAGAATACATTTCGACGGCTTGGTTGCACAAAAAGAATTTGATTATTTCTTATGGCAAGTTGGTGATGGTGTTCAGGACTTTTCGATTAGTAGTGTCATATCATCTGGAGATTCCACTATTGATGTTCATTTTGTAAATCCACTTCAAACTAAAAGCAATAAGATTTTTGTACGATTTTATAGTTTTATCGTTACAGATATTTATGGTGAAATTAGTAAAAAACAAAACTTAATCGCATATGTCAGACAACCTGCACTAATTGAAACTATAAGATTTAACAAGCTGAATAGTTTTACTGCCCTTACACTAACAATCCAATTCTCCGAGCCAGTAGATTCCACCGCTCTCAATAAATACAATTATCAACTTCAACCATTTGGAATAATTGAAAACATAGAATATTCTAATGCAGAGAAAACACAAATTACTATCACTCTTAATTCCTCCAAACCCTTGTTAGCTAATGGAAGTACCTATACCTTGATTGGCTTACCTTCCATTAAAGGTACTTCCAGTAATGTTATGACTACTCAAGAAGGTAACGCTCTAAGTTTTGTGTTCTCAGCATCCGATGCTTGCTCATCATTTACTTTTCCGCAACCATTTAAATACGGAAAGGACGAATATCTAAAGTTTGGATGTGTACCTCAAAATGCTACGGTACTTGTTCTCACTATGGAAGGCGTTACTATTACATCAATAACTGAAACCGATAATAATGGTGGTGTTCAGTGGCAGCCGGTAACCCCTTTTGGAGAACCATTAGCTTCTGGAATTTATTTGTATAAAGTTATTAAAGCCGACGGCACTGAATCGGAACTTCATAAATTCCTAATAACCCGATGACAAAATTCACGTTCCTTATATTCTTGTGTAGTCAGCTTCTGTTTGCTGGAACAGACTCAACATCATCAGTAAACTACTATGCTGTTGGCGGAATTACAATCGCCACCGGTGTATGGTTTGGTATTTCACAGTCTAAACAGGTTGACCAATACTGGCACGACCCGGCACCTTTTCATTTTAACTTTAAGGACGATTGGAAATACGCACATGGAGCGGATAAGTTTGGTCACGCATTTTTTGCAAACACTGTAGCTACCGTCTATACAGAGGCATTAAAACTCAGCGGAGTTGATTCAGTTACCTCTGCTTGGTATGCAGGTGGAATAGCCCTAACACACCAAACAATAATTGAAATCCGTGATGGACTTTCAACGGGAAAAAATGGCGCGTACGAACCGTATTTAGGTTTTAGCTGGGGAGATATGACTGCAAATACAATCGGTACATCGTTACCCATTCTCCAAGTATATTATCCCTTTACACAAAACTTCCGTTATAAAATTTCTTATAATGGTAGCGCAAAGTATAAGTCAGGAGAGTATTACTCAAAAATCAGCGACGATTACGAAAGTACATATCATTGGCTCTCATTTAATATGTACAATGTTTTACCAAAGCATCTTCAAACATACTGGACACCGTTTTTAAATATTGCTGTGGGGCACAGTGTAAAAGATATTGTGGATAGACCAGCCAACTATTGGGGTAACGGGTACCACGAACTTTGGCTATCGCTTGATTACAACTTCGAAGCCTTACCCGGCGATGCAGCGTGGATGCGTTCCATCAAAAAACTACTAAACATTTATAAACTACCTGCACCTTGTGTCCGCATACTTCCATCGGTTGTTTGGTACGGGTTTAGAATTTGACTCTGCTATCGCAAACCGCACCAATCCTCGTTTTTTAAATCTAACATATCTGGCGGGACAACTCCTTTAAAAAGAAAAACCCTGTAATCGTAACAGATTACAGGGCAATTCCAAGGTATTAATATTACCAAATAAAAACACCCACTCCTACTGCTAAACCAATAGTTGAAACATCACCACTACGGAAATACAAAGCTCCATCAATAGTTACATTTTTAGCTACTACGTATGCAGCACCGCCTGTTAGTGTGATACCTGTTGAACTTGCCCCACCGCTTGAAGTAATACCTAACCCAGCTCCAACAAATGGTGCAAGAATTGGTCTGCCTTCGGTGAAATAATAGCGAGCATACGGCCCGATAAAGGTACTTGAAGTAGAAGCTCCACTACCTGAGAAAGATGTAATGGAAAGTGATGCACCTACTTCTAAATTCCTAATTACAAAAAAACCTGCTGTTGGAGATAGATAGAGACTTGTCACTGAACTTCCGCCCGAACTCATACTTGAAAAGCCAACACCACCAGCGATTGACATACTCCCTTTATCAAAAATGTATGATTGAGAAAATGCTGTCAACGACACAGCAACAAATGCAACCGCAACCAATAATATTCTCATAGACTACTCCCTTAAAATTGAGAAAAACATATGGCACAAAATAGCAAAACAAATTCATGCTTCGCAATGATAAAAATAAGTTTGTTGTTTGGTAATGTGTAAGGATCTGTCCTGCCGTTGGTTGCTCTATTAATACTGTAGATTAGGAGCAGTCCTGCGAAAGCAAAAAAATTTTACAAATTCCATGAATCTTAAATAAGAGTAAAGCATCTTATTTAATAGAAGTACTTTTCAATTACTCTCAGGAGGTTATATGGAACGCAAGCACATTGCGATTGTTGGAACTAACTTTGGCGGATACACCGCAGCTTTGGAGTTAAAAGAGTTAGTAGGGGAAAACCATGATATTACCGTAATTGCGAACACGCACAACTTCTTATTTTTTCCTTCGTTAATTTGGTATCCGTTTGGTTTGCGCGATGAAAAGGACATCACATTTGATGTACGCCCTCAATACTTAAAACACAATATCAAATTTGTGGAAGCCGAAGTAACCAACTTAGATTTAGATAACAATACCATCTTTACAAAATCAACAGAACCTATTAAGTACGATTATGTTCTAATTGCAACGGGACCCAAAGTAGACTACGATTACATTCCCGGTCTGCGCGAAAATTCAAACTCAATTGTTGGGTTAAGTGTAGCACAAAAAACCCGCGAAGCATGGAACAGATATTTAGCCGATCCCGGTCCAATAGTAATTGCATCGGCACAAGGTGCGGCCTGCTTTGGGGCAGCATACGAGTTTCTGTTTAATGTTCGGTATCAGATGTCTAAACATCACCTATCAAAAAAACATTCGTTAACCTATTTAACAGCCGAGCCATTCCTTGCTCACTTTGGTATTAATGGTTTTGGGAATGCACAAAAAATGTGTGAATGGATGTTTAACATGTATCACATTGAATCGCGATTGAATAGTGTTATAAAAGAAGTAAAACCTGATGGTGTTGAATTGGAAAGTGGTGAGTTTTATCCATCAAAATTTACAATGGTAATGCCTCGTTTTATTGGTGTAGATGCAGTTCGCAACACACCTAATTTGGCAAACGATAAGGGTTTTATTGAAGTTGATAAAGGTTATCAGCATCCAACCTATAAAAATGTATATGCAGCTGGTGTTGCAGTTCACGTTAAAGCTCCGGGCGAGACACAAGTACCTTGTGGTGTTCCTAAAACAGGTTATCCCACAGAACAAATGGCAAAGACCGCTGTAAAGAATATTGTAGCAGATATAAAAGGTTTACCAAAAGTTGAAAACACGTTTGAAGACATGAGTGCCTACTGCATTATGGATACCGGAAACATGGGTATGATGATTGTTGGAGACCATATGATTTCACCACGTGAGCATCAGTTTATTATTCCCGGACCCGAAGCACACTGGGCAAAGATTGCGTTTGAAAAGTACTTCCTTTACTCACGCAAACACGGTCACGTTTAAACCAACCTGACCTTTGTATACCAAAAAGGAACTCCAATCACCACTGGAGTTCCTTTATTATTTTTTGCTACCGCAGAGGGCACCGAATGTTGCCTACAAAACTAGCATCACCTGCCCGAAAGAACCTTTACACCTGTTGCACCTTTAACGAAGAGCGGAGTCCGTTAAAGTCTCCATTGCTAAGTAACACAATAACATCGTTTGGTTGAACTGTTTTTTGTAGGAAGTCTAACATGTCATTTCCCCAAGAGCCGGTTTGAGCCTGCTCGGTTGAGATTGCAAACACTTTTTTGCCTTGCGATTGTAGTTCGTGTGCAAGTTTATCGGTATTTAATCTGTCGGATTCTGAATATCTCTCAGGTCGGTTTGGTGCGCCAATACAGATAATATCGGCATCATCAAAACACCGCGCCAATTCGTTCTGAAAGAAACTGCGAGTTGTTGTATTGCTGCGTGGCTCAAAGCAAGCAATGATGCGTCGGTTGGGATAGCGTTGAGTAATTGCTTTTAATGTTACAGCAATAGCAGTTGGGTGATGTGCAAAATCATCAACTACGGTAGCGCCATTCCAACTTGCTATTTCTTCTAAACGGCGTTTGGGAAGTTTGAATGTAGTTAGTGCTTCTTGAATTTGTTCCTTGGTAATACCTTCGCGGTGGGCTGCAGCAATTACTGCAAGTGTATTGCGGATATTGTATTCTCCGGCAAGCGGTGAAGTAAACCTGGAAAAGATTAATCCGTTTTTCAGAACAGTAAAGTATGTTTCAGTTTCGCCGTAATGAATATCCACAGCGCGCCAATAGCAACTAGAATCTAACCCAAATGTTTCTACTGTTGCAAACACGGTACTGATTATATCGGCTACATTAGAATCTTCGCCATTGGCAATTATAACTCCGTTACGAGGAACAAGCCGAGCAAACAATCTGAATGAACGCTTTATTTCAGCAAGAGAAGAAAATATATCAGCGTGGTCGAATTCGATATTGTTTATGATTGCTATATCCGGACGGTATAACATAAACTTTGAGCGTTTATCAAAGTACGCAGTATCGTATTCATCGCCTTCGCTTATAAAGTATCCTTGCTCATTATTGGGAACCAGTCGGCAACCTAAACCAAAGTTACCGGTAATTGCACCTATAAGGAATCCGGTTGGTTTTTGGGCTGAGGCAAACATCCATGCGGCAAGCGAGCTTGTTGATGTTTTACCGTGAGTTCCGGTGATAACAATTGAAGTATGCTGTTGTATGAATTCATTCCGAATGAGTTCGGACATTGATACCAACGTGAATCTGTTATCGAGTGCTGCTTCGAGTTCGGGATTACCGCGACTTATTGCATTACCAACAACTACAATATCGGGGCTGAAGTAGGTTATAGAATTTTCCTGGAAGCCATCGGTGTAGTGAATGCCTTTAGCATGTAAGAAATCACTCATTGGCGGATACACTTGTGCATCGGAACCTCCAACAATAAAACCGGCTTCTACACATGCGCCAGCTACTGCGCCCATTGCAGTACCACCAATGCCAATAAAATACAGTCGCTTCATAATTCTATACGATAAGGGTTAGGGAAGTGTGGTTGTTTCTTTCCCGCAAAAGTACGGATGTTTATTGTACGTTGTTCGGAGCGGTTGCGATAGCATCACCAACTAAGGGAATAATTTAGCGTAAAGGTACCGTTGGGATATAGAATTGGATAGATTGATGATTGTGATTTTCCGTTTTTGTGAGGTAAATCTTTGTGAGCTACAATTTGCCCAAATCCGTATCCGAGAGCAATGGCAAGTGGGTAATCGCTAACCCAGTGGATTCCTTGCCCAACCATGCCTAGAGCTAATAAACTTACCGCCGGATACCCGACATATGGTAACCATGTTGCTTCTGGATAGTTCTCGCAGACAACGGTTAACGTAGCCAACGCGGTAGTAACGTGTCCGCTTGGGAAGGCATCGTAGTGAGGTACATGTTTGTGATACTCAATCTGATTTGGAAAAAAATCCCAACGACCGGTTGAAGGTGCAGTTGTAACAAATGGGCTCTCACGCCCGGTAATATGTTTTAGTACTTGTACAACAGCCCCACCGGCTAAAATTACTTCTGTTACCTGGCTGGCAGTTCTTAAAGCACGTTTGTCGTCGGCCGCCCAACCGTACAGACCAAACCCAATTGCAATTCCAAACTGAAATTTGCCATCACCAATGTCAACGCCACGGTCGTGTATATAAGCAACCGTTTTATTGCTTTGATACCAATCTTTTACCGGGTCGTACATTTCTCTGTCATATGCTATGGTAGCCAATGTAGAAACTGTGATTCCTGCATATAATGGGATGTATTTTGTATCCCATGCTGCTGAACCAAACCGATACCAATCGTTAGGAAGATTGGTAATAAAGTCGAATGTTCCAACAGAGAGAGAGTCTTGGTGAACAAGGGTTGAATCACTACTCTGAGCTTTGGAACATGATGTTAGTATTACAAAAAGTAAGAAATAATATAGTGTTTTCATCGTATGCGTTAAGTAATGGGCTGCAAACTTACAACCATCTGCACTTTTCTCTGTATTTTTGCGGCTCGAATTTTGTAATTCCACCACATTTACGGTGTTAGAAGAATACCACTATATGAATAATATTAGAAATTTCTGCATCATTGCACACATAGACCACGGGAAATCAACATTAGCTGATAGGTTGTTGGAGAGAACCGGAAGAGTTACCGCCCGCGAAATGACCATGAACCAGATTCTGGACGATAATCCCTTAGAACAAGAGCGTGGCATAACCATTAAGCTCCACGCCATCCAGATGAGTTATGCAGCCAAAGATGGAGAAAAGTACACCCTGAACTTAATTGATACTCCCGGACACGTAGATTTCTCCTACGAAGTATCACGTTCACTTGCTGCATGTGAGGGAGCTTTGTTAGTTGTAGATGCAACGCAAGGAGTAGAAGCTCAAACCATTAGTAACTTGTTTTTAGCTATTGATGCAGGTTTGGAGATAATTCCGGTTATCAATAAAATTGATTTGCCTTCTGCTGTTACAACCATAGATGGCGTTAAAAAGCAAGTGATGGATTTGATTGGCTGTAAAGAAGAAGATATGATTCTTGCATCCGCTAAAGCTGGTATTGGAATAGATGAAATCTTAGAGGCTGTAGTAGAGAAGATTCCAGCACCTGTTGGCGACGCAACCAAACCACTCCGAGCATTGATTTACGATTCTATATATGATGCGTATCGTGGAGTTGTTGTAAATGTTCGGGTGTTCGATGGCACTTTAAAAGAAAAAGATAAAGTCCGTTTTATGGCTACCAACATGGATTATGAAACAGACGAAGTTGGTGTGCTATATATGAAAGAACACAGAACGGGTGTATTAAAGGCAGGAGATGTAGGGTACTTTACTGCTGCCATTCGCCGAGTTCAGGATACTAAAGTTGGTGATACCGTAACTCATGCAAACAAACCATGTGAAGAAGCAATTGCAGGGTTCCGCGAGGTAAAGCCAATGGTATTTAGCGGGATTTACCCCGCAGATAGCGATGACTTTGAAGATTTACGAGAGGCACTTGGTAAACTAACCTTAAACGATTCAGCAATTTCTTACGAACCGGAAAGTTCAACAGCTTTGGGATTTGGTTTCCGTTGCGGTTTCCTTGGGTTGTTACACATGGAGATTGTTCAGGAACGTTTGGAACGTGAATTTAATCAGACGATTGTAAACACTGTTCCTAACGTACGGTATTTGGTACGCCGTACAGATGGTGAAGAATTATGGGTTGATAATCCTGCACAGATGCCGCCTACTGGCAACATAAATGAAATTCTTGAGCCATACATCAAAGCTCAAATAATTACACCAACAGAATATGTTGGAAGTATTATGAAATTATGTATGGATAGACGAGGAACAATTTTAGGACAGCACTACTTGACCGAAACTAGAGTTGACATGACGTTTGAGTTACCACTTGCGGAGGTGGTTTTTGATTTTTACGATAAGTTAAAATCAATCTCACGTGGTTACGCTTCTTTAGATTACGAGTATTCCGAATACAAAGCCGGCGATTTGGTTAAGCTTGATATTCTCCTCAACACAGAACCAGTTGATGCTTTGTCAACAATTGTTCACCGCCAAAAAGCATACGAGTGGGGTCGCAAACTGTGCGCAAAACTCAAAACACTTATTCCACGCCAAATGTTTGATGTAGCCATACAGGCAGCAATTGGAGCTAAAATCGTATCGCGCGATTCCATCAGTGCAATACGCAAAAACGTGTTGGCTAAATGTTATGGTGGAGATATTTCGCGTAAACGTAAACTTCTCGAAAAACAAAAGGAAGGTAAAAAGCGCATGAAACAGATAGGTCGTGTAGAAGTACCACAAGAAGCATTCTTGGCCGTACTTAGCTTAGATGATGATTAATCATTTGCTATCACATGACCGCACCGAACAGTAGATTACCAAACAAGCTTATATAAGCGGTACAAAACCGCAAATGTTAACAAAACCTAAATCGTGAAACTATACACCATGAACCTCGTTTGATGAAACGAGTTTGTTCACAACACTTTAGAATCATGGAAAACAATAAAGCAAATCAGAACCCATTCAAACGTTATTGGGAATGGCGTAATAATAAAAAGGAAGCCGAACGCATTGCCTACGAAAAAATGAATTTCAAAGAAAAAGTAATTTCATGGGTAAAAACTCTGGGCGGCGCAATAGTGGTTGTTACTATTCTCAACGGGATATTAATAGCGTCGTTTGTTGTACCAACAGGCTCCATGGAAAATACAGTTATGACCGGTGAGTTTTTGTTTGTAAACAAATTCAAATACGGTCCATCAACACCACAAATTATTCCTATACTCAACATTCCATTACCTTTCTACAAGACACCTCCAATCTGGAGTCCAAAACAAGGCGATGTAATTGTGTTTATCTATCCGGGTGATAGAGAAGAAGTTAAACACGAAGAGTTTATGTATTACTTAAAACGTTGTGTTGCTGTTTCCGGTGATACGTTGAAAATAGTTAACGATAGTGTCTATGTAAATGGAGTTCAATTCCACCTACCACCCGGTGGTAAGTATATTGATAACCCAACATATCACGACGAAAGTTATACTTTTCCGGTTGGGAAAAACTTCACTCGTAGTAATTACGGCCCAATAAGAATTCCCAAAATGGGCGATGTTATTACACTTACAAATGATAATTTCAACGAATGGAACATCTTCATTCAACGTGAAGGGCATAAGGTAGAGCGAAATGGCGATGATTTCATGATCGATGGCGTTAAAACTAACTCCTACACTGTAAACCGCGACTATGTTTTTGGGATGGGTGATAACAGAAATAACAGCTTAGATAGTAGATATTGGGGTTTTATTCCTAAACAAGATGTAGTTGGTACTCCAATGATGGTATATTGGTCATGGGAAACTGAAGATAGGAATGGCAGACCACTAACAATGTTTAAGAAATTGTCAAAGATTCGTTGGTCACGTTTAGGTTCCATCATAAACTAATAAAAGCAACACATCAGTAAGGCAGGTCAACTCAATGACCTGCTTTTTATTTTCTACACATGGGGCAGCAGCAAACTACAGCAATTACTAAAGATTTGACTAACATTACCACCCGCGATGTTATGTTAGGAGTATTCATTGCAATTGGGATTGCTTTATTGTTAAAAATGTTCTTTATAGGTATGTACCGCATTCCAACGGGGTCAATGATACCAACGCTAACATCCGGTGATTATGTTATTGTTAATAAAGTTGCGTATGCATTTGGCTTACCCGAAAAAATTCCATTTACTGATATTGATGTGGGGTTTAGAAGTAGATGGTATTTCAATAATATTAAACAAGGTGATATTGTTGTATTTGAATTCCCTGAGCCGGAAAAGTTTCGTTCCGCACCTTTGTTTTTTGTAAAAAGAGTTATTGGTTTACCCGGTGATACAATTGCAGTACGTGAAAATCTGGAGTATTTTGGCGAGTCGGCATTACAACAACGGAAGTTATCCAAACAATTGTTGAGCCGTACTCCATTTGCAGGACCACTCGTCATTCCAAATAAAGGGTTAACTGTGCATATAGATAGTAAGAACATAGACCTGTGGCGAGATGCAATACAAAAGGATGGAGCTGATGTTGACATCATAAATAACGTTATCACCATTAATAACAATAGCGTTTCTTCTTATACTTTTAAGAATAATTTCTATTATGTAATGGGCGATAATAGAGGTAACAGTTTTGATTCTCGTTTTTGGGGTTTAGTTAGTGAGAAGCGAATTCTTGGAAAACCTGTTTTCATCTATTGGTCTCACGCAGATGGAAATCAGATTCTCTGGAACAGAATAGGCACTATAATACATTAGGTTAATGAATATCAGCTTGTACATACACGTTCCATTCTGCGAAAAGAAATGTCGTTATTGCGATTTCTATTCCATAGAGCGTATGCACCAGAAAGATGAGTTTGTGCAGATGGTAACGCGTGAATTAGCTTTACGTGCAACAATGATAGCTCAACAACATTCTGTAAAGACAATCTTTTTTGGTGGTGGAACACCTTCATTACTTTCACCTACACAATTCCAAACCATTGGGGATGCAATTCACAATCATTATCATGTGGATTCCGACTGTGAGTGGACAATGGAATGTAATCCCGGTACTGTTACGCTTGAAAATCTACAGCAGTACAAAACATCCGGAGTTAACAGAATCAGTTTTGGTGTACAATCTTTTCACCAAACAGAGTTAGAGTTCCTTGATAGAATACACTCACCAGAAGACGCAGAAACCGCTGTAGAACTTGCCAGAACAGCCGGAATACACAACATTAACATTGATTTGATGTTTGCTCTTCCGCATCAAACTAAAGAGACTTTTACAGCAACCTTACAACGGGCGTTAGCACTTAACACCGAACATATTTCTGCGTACAGTTTGATTTACGAAGAAGGTACACCGTTGTTTACTATGTTGCAAAAAGGCGAAGTGTCTCAGTCATCCGAAGAAACAGATGCTGAGATGTACCAACTGGCAATAAACACTTTAACTTCAAACGGCTACTCGCAATATGAGATTTCAAACTTTGCTAAACCAGGATTAGAGTGTAAGCATAATTTGGTGTACTGGAATGCTGAGGAATATTTATCATTCGGACCGTCAGCACATGGGTTTATAAACAACTCACGTTATTGGAATTACCGAAACATCTCAACATACTTACAAAAACTACAAAATAACGAACTTCCAACAGCAAATAGCGAGGTACTGTCTGTTTCTGAGAGAATGTTCGAGCGTGCCTTTTTGGAACTAAGGGCGCAAGGCGTGCGCCTGGATAAATTCAAGACCGATTTTGGAATAGATATTACAAACGATTTAAAGAGTACTATCCAACTCTGGAGCGATGAACACCTTGTAACTTTGCACAACGGCAAGCTATCGCTAACATCAAGCGGTTATTCTGTTTGCGATGAACTAACATTACAACTGATTTCCGGTTTAGAAAAATATACTTCATCTGTATGGAAACCGGCACCAGATAATCAATATCAGGACGTGTTTACTATTCTTTAGGTTTTTCAGCCCCACCAACCTGTTTCAAACAGCCCTTCCTTTTGCATAGACAGAAGAGCCATTCTCCAAATACCATACATCGTGATGAGATTGTTTCTGTAGTGAAGGAACTGTCCTGCAAGTGGGGGATAGATTGAGAACATGAGATTTGCTGCAGTCCTGCGGTAGCAAAAAACAAAAACTTAACAGAATTATGTAAGAATTAACCATACGTTTATTGTTCCTTTTGTAGATTGTAGCTTATTCGGTTTTTCATTTTATGGAATATGAAGCAATTTGCCTTTTTAAAGCATGGATTTGCCGTTGTTAGCTTACTTGTTTCGCTAATAACATACACGTTAACAGTACAACCAACCGTTCCGTTTTGGGATTGCGGTGAGTTTACTGCAGCTACCGTTGAACAACAGGTTCCGCACCCACCCGGCGCACCATTATTTTTAATGGTTGGCAAGTTGTTCCATTTACTTCCCATTGGCGACCCTGCTGTTCGCGTTAACATGGTTTCGGTTGTTGCAAGTGCAATAACTGTTTGGCTTTTGTATTACATTATCATCATGGCAATACAATGGCACAGAAAAACAGAGATTGATTCTGTTGGAGCAGCTATTACAGTATTTGGTTCGGCCTTAGTTGGTGCATTAGCGTTTACCTTTAGCGATACGTTTTGGTTCAATGCCGTTGAAAGCGAAGTGTATGCTTCCTCGTCGGTATTTGTTGCCATTGTAGTGTACCTGATGATGCGATGGAACGAAGTTGCAGACCAACCCGGGCATGAACGGTATTTATTACTACTTGCTTATTTACTTGGACTTTCAACCGGCGTACACCTTCTTAGTATTCTTGCGGTTTTCTCAATTGTCTTGATTGTGTATTTCAGAAGGTACTCAGTTACACCAATATCGTTTGCGGTAATGGGTGTTGCAGCATTGTTTACATTTTATATAGTGTATGTTGTAGTTGTTCAGACCTTTCCTGCGTTACTTGCCGGAAAACTTCCGTTTAAAAATGAAGCGTTGGAATATTCTGTAGAGAATTCTGATGTAGTTAGATTGTTAGGTTGGGGAACGATAATTATGGCGGCAATTGGTGCCGGTTATGGTTATCTAAAAAATATGAGAATTGTGGCGTTGGTGTGTTCATCGTTTGTGTTGATGTTTGTTGGTTACACAACGTACACTCACATTTTGGTTCGCTCTAATGCTAACCCGCCTATGAATGAGAACTCACCGAAAACCTTAGATGATCTTATTTCCTATTTAGGTCGCGACCAATATGGTAACGCCCCGACACTTTTACCCCGACGTTACAGCCAGGAAGGAAGATACCGCGAAGGCTATTTGAAACATGGTAAGTGGAATCCACCGCCAATGAAAACGGTAATTTCCAAAGATGGGCAGTTATCGTATTCTGTTCCCGATTTAAAAGGGATGAAGTTAAACATGTCGGGAGAGATGGATTATTTATTTGATTACCAACTGAACCACATGTACTGGCGGTATTTTCTGTGGAATTTTGTTGGCAGGACAAGTGATATTCAGGACTCACCTTCGTGGTCGTTTGCTACTAAACAAAAAGACGTTGACGAAATAAACTTTCAGAACGGCTATGCCGAACATTTTCCAATTAGGTTTTTCTACATTCCATTTTTGTTAGGGTTAATTGGCTTAATCTATCAATTCAAAAATGACCCCAAAATGGCATTGGTGATGTTCACCATGTTTTTAGTGATGGGGGTTGTAGCAGCATTTGCACAAAACCAACAAGACCCTCAGCCACGCGAACGTGATTACTTCTATACTGGTTCGTTTATGGTGTGGTGCCTTTGGATTGGATATGGAATATATGCCTGTATAGATTGGGCTAAAGCAGTATCTAAACCAGCAATTGCAGGCGGTATTTTTGCATTAGGTATAGTTGCTATACCTGTAAACATGGGATATAACGGATGGTTTATTCACAGCCGTGCCGGCAATTATGTTCCGTTCGATTACTCATACAACATACTACAAAGCTGTAAACCTAACGCCATCTTATTTACCAATGGCGATAACGATACTTTCCCGTTATGGTTGTTACAAGATGTGTATGGAGTGCGAAGAGATATACGCATTGTAAACCTAAGTTTAGGGAATACATTGTGGTACGTAAATCAGCTCAAGAATTATGAGCCGTGGGGAGCTAAAAAGATTCCTCTTTCTTTTAAAGATGAATCGCTGTTAGCAAAAGAATATTCCGCTGAAGCACTAAAGATAACCGTTGGTAAAGCAGAAAGTGTTTCTGTTGATATTTCTCCTGAAGTGTATAAAGAATTCACCAACGACCCTGCATTCATAGCACAAGGTAAAATGAATTATACATATACCGGTATTCCTCGTGGTGAAGGTTATACATTTACAATAGCTCATCAACTTGTTAATGATATTATCAAACAAACAAAACTCGAACGCCCAATCTATTTTTCTATGACATGTGGTTACCCCGGAGCTGATGTGTATGCCGGCTTGGGTAAATTCTGTATGTTGGATGGAATGGCATATAGAGTGTATCCGTACGAAGTTGGCGGCGAGGGACAAAAGTTGAATGCCGATGTAATGGAGAAATCGTTATTGAATTGCGATAATACCGACGCGTACAGTACAACATTTAAGTATGGGTTTAAGATGCGAAATCTCAATAACCCAAATGTGTATTACGATGAACATCATCGCCGTTACATTGATAATTATCGCACGTTGTATATTAGGTATGCCGATTCTCTGTTAACGGTAAATCAGAATGAGAAAGCAATTAAGATACTGGATGCAATGAATCAAACGTTGTCTACAAAGTTGTTTCCAATGACGTATGCATTGGTATCGGATGTTGCAACAAGTTACAAACGTGCAGGTGCCGATAAACAGGCAAAAGAAATGGCAAGTATTGCTATAGCACAATGTAAACAGCTTGAAGCAAAACCGGAACTCAAAAAACAAGTTGCTCAGTTTGTTGATAGACTTCCGCCAACTGCGGTTATGGAACAAATGTATGAGCTAATGGGTGAGTTTGAAAATGCTCGTGGAGTAATTCGCGAGCAGATGAGAATGTATCCTAACGACCCAAGTATGGAAGTACGGTTGGTTGTAATTGACATTGATGAGTTGGTTGAGAAAAAGCAGATTACAAAAGCAATTGAGAAATGTGATGAATATATTGTGAAATTACAACAGAAGAACGACCCACGATATATTCAGACCATTACATCGTTCAAGATGAAAGCAGAAGACTTACGGAAACTTGCAGGAGTTTCATCTTCTGTTCCAAGCCGCGCCACACAGTAAGGCATTATATCACCTCATGGTGCGGGAAGGAACCTTGCAAAAGGAACTGCGCCGCAATTGTGAGGGATAGTTAGTAAGATACGTTCGGTGCGGTCATGCGTTAGCAAAAAAGTATTTTAATATTTATAGTTTAACTTGGTATTGTTTATGGATACAAAAAATGTAAACAGGGTAGTAGCGGCGATAACGTTTGTAATATCGTTTACTACTTTTTACATGACGGTTCAGCCAACTGTGCCGTTTTGGGATTGCGGAGAGTTTACCTCTGCTACAGTAGAACAACAAGTGCCGCACCCACCGGGCGCGCCGTTGTTCTTGATGGTTGGAAAATTATTCCACATGCTTCCAATTGGTAACCCACAAGATTCTGGTTTCAGAATTAACTTGGTGTCGGTTGCTGCAAGTGCTTTTACAATTTTGTTGTTGTATTTAACACTTGTGATGGTAATTAATGCCTTCCGCAAGAAACCATTGGAAACGATGGGTGATATGCTTGCTGTGTATGGTTCTGCATTTGTTGGTGCTATGGCATTTAACTTCAGTGATACATTTTGGTTTAACGGAGTTGAATCGGAGGTGTATGCTTCATCGTCGTTGTTTGTACAGATAGTTGTGTACTTAATGATGCGTTGGTGGGAAAAAGCTGACGAACCCGGGCATGAGAGATACTTGTTAATGATTGCGTATGTAATTGGTTTATCGGTAGGTGTTCACTTACTTTCAATTCTTGCAATTTTCTCTATTGTGTACTTGGTGTATTTTAGAAAGTATACTTTTAGCACAAAAGGGGTAGTGTTAGCTTCCGGATTCTCATTATTGGTATTTATAGTGATTTACAAAATCATTATCATGTCATTGCCATCGTTAATTGGTGGTAACCTACCCTTTAAGAATGAACTACACGAATATTATGTAGAGAACAGTGATGCTGTAACATTCCTAACATTTTTAGGTATTATAGGAGTGGTTGCAGGGATGATTTATGGATTTATGAAAAACCGTAAAATGCTTGCTTTAACCTGCACTTCTGTGGTATTTGTAATGCTTGGATTTACAACATATACACACATCATTTTGCGTTCGCAGGCTAACCCGCCTATGAATGAAAACATGCCTAAAACTTTAGATGGACTTGTATCCTACATTGGTCGTGAACAATATGGTGAAGCACCAAATTGGCCACGCCGTTACGAAACACAGGACCAAGGTAAAATTAGAAAATATAAAGATTATGGTAAGTGGAATCCACCGGTTGCTAAAGAGGTCAAACGCTTAAAGGATAATCAGTTCGTATCAATTGGCGTTCCCGATAAGCAGCCTATTTCAGGTGAATTAAGTTATTTATTCCGTTACCAAATTTACCAAATGTATGTTCGGTATTTCTTGTGGAATTTTGTTGGACGTTCAAGCGACTTACAAGATTCAGATTATACATTCCTTTCTAAGGGTGAATCGGAAATTCGAAACTTTAACAGCGGATATAAAGACTGGTTCCCAATCCGATTCTGGGCATTACCATTTATCTTTGGTTTAATTGGATTTATATTCCATGTATCCAGAGACCCGAAAAATTGGTGGGTATATTTGGTGATGTTCCTGATGATGGGTGTGTTAGCCGCAATGCAGCAGAATCAACAAAATCCACAACCACGTGAACGTGATTACTTTTACGCGGGCTCGTTTATGGTGTGGTGTCTGTGGATAGGAATTGGTGTGTATGCAATCATAGATTTCTTACGCGAGAAAACACAAAATGCCGCTATTGGTGGCGCAGTTGTGTTAGGTTCGTTAGCGTTAGTTCCTGTGAACATGGCATACGGCGGCTGGAACTTGCACAGCCGTGCAGGCAACTACTTGCCATTTGATTACTCGTATAACATTTTACAGAGTGTAGAAAAAGATGCTATCCTCTTTACTAATGGCGATAATGATACATTCCCTGTATGGTACCTACAAGATGTTGCGGGTATACGCCGCGATGTTCGCGTTGTAAACCTAAGTTTAGGGAATACATTGTGGTATATAGACCAATTAAAAAATCAAGAACCTTGGGGTGCCAAAAAGATTCCTCTCTCATTTAAAGATGAATCTTTACAAGTAAGCGAAAACGATGAAAATGCCTTGGGGTATAATGTTGGGTACGAACAGAATATAAGCATCCCAATTGATGCTAACATTATGCGTAAATATACCAATGATTCGGCTGTTATTAACAAAGGCACTATGGATTTTGTGTTTACCGGACATTCATATCAACGTGATAAAGATGACAAACAAATGTATCTGTTCCAGGTTCAGGATAAATTGATACTTGATATTTTACAACAAGTAAAGTTTACACGTCCAATTTACTTCTCAACAACATCTGGATATCCCGGTAGTGAAACATTTGTGGGATTATCGGACTTCTTGCGTTTAGAAGGTATGGCTTATAGAATTTTACCTGTTCGCCAGACATCTTCAGTTATGGGAATGCCAATCAACGAATCCGTAATGAACCAATGTTTGATGAATAATGTTGAAGGAACAACAGCGTATCCTGAACCACACTATGGCTTTAAGTTCCGCAACCTGAATGATGTTGGTGTCTATTACGATGAACATCACCGTAACTACTTGGATTCGTATCGTAGAATTTTCTTGCAATATGCAGCATACTTGTATCAAGAGAAAAACAACACCAATATGTGTGTGAAAGTATTGGATAAATTGAATGAGGTTGTTTCACCACGTCAGTTCCCAATTAATTACACCGATCTCTTAAACATTGCAGATTTGTATAATTCATGTGGAAAGAGAGAACAAGCTAAAAAGTTTGCTACCTTATTGGTTGAGCGTACAAACATATTGTTATCCGATAAGAAAAAAGCAGCGTTTGAAAACGGAACCGACAGACCGTATTTCCATCCAGCTTTGTATCAAAGTGACGGGTATGCATTACTTGGTGATGCACAAAATGCAAAGTCATCACTCGAGCGATATATGCAAGAAGTTGGTAACGACCTCCGCGCTAAATATCGTATGGATGCAATAGATGTCCGAGTTAAGGCTGCCAAAGGTAATTACACCGAGGCACTTGCCGAGGCAGAAGCGTTAATGGGTAAATATCAATCCGACCCACAGTTAATTCAAGCTGCAGGTGAGGTTTCTAAATTGGTTCACGATATTCGTAACCAAATGGGTAAACCTATGCCATAATGTTGGGTTAGTGTTTTTGTAAGACCCTGACTTCGGTTGGGGTCTTTTTTTTGTGCCAAGCGCACCAATCGTCAATTTCCCAATTCCTGTTATCTTGCGGGAGAGTTCCATAATCAACAATACACCCTTTATCATTTACGAGTGTTAGTATCTATAATCATACCTGCATACAACGAAGCAGAACGAATTAGTTCATCGCTCGATAAAGCGTTGGAATATCTTGCTAAGCAAGAATATTCTTGGGAGGTGATTGTTGTTGACGACGGATCGAATGATGACACAGTACGTGTTGTTAAACATTATGCTCCTAACGTTACTGTTATTGAACAACCACGAAATCTTGGAAAAGGTGCAGCAGTCCGTACCGGTATACTTGCTGCAAAAGGAGATTATCGCATCTTCACCGATGCAGATTTTTCTACACCAATTTATGAGTTAGAAAAACTTTTGCCTAAACTTCAAAACGGCGTTGATGTGTGCATTGGAAGCCGCCGTGTTGACCCAAGCATGGTAAAAGTGCATCAGCCCTGGTACAGGGAGATAATTGGGGTAATTGGGAACAAGATTATACAAACCTTGTTGTTCAGCGGGATTGAAGACACTCAATGTGGTTTTAAAGGTCTAACAGCAAAAGCCGCAACAAAGTTATTCTCAACTATGAAAGTTGATGGGTTTGGCTTTGATGTAGAATTGTTGTTTTTGGCTAAACGTGCAAATTTCTCTATTGTTCAGGTTCCTGTAGAATGGTACAACGACGAACGTTCCCGCTTGAATCCCATTCGCGATTCCATCCGCACGTTTCTGGAAGTACTTTCCATTAAACGACTTCACAAAATATAGCGATAAGCGTTGTGGAGTAATATCGTTCTCTCCGGCAAGCTACGGGGCTGACTTTTGCAATTGTTCGGTGCCGTCTGGCACAAAAGAATATTCCTGTAAATAACTCATCTGAATAACTTCCGTTTTTCCTATTTTCGCACTACTAATTTTATCCGTACGAGATTTTTAGGGGAGCTAACAGTGTCGCTTCAGGTTATAATGTTTATGATTTTAGGTGTTGGTGCAATTGTTACTGCATTGGGTACTATTACCCGCAGAAATCCGGTTGCATCGGCAATGAATCTTGTTGCACATTTCTTTATGCTATCGGGATTATACTTAACACTACAGGCACAGTTTGTGGCTGTTGTTCAGGTGTTGGTATATGCGGGCGCAATTATGGTTCTTGTTGTATTTGTTATCATGTTGCTGAATGTTGGGAAAGAAGAAGCACATCACGAGAGTTTTACCATACGTAAAGTATTAGGGCTTGTGTTTGCAGGTGCAATTGTTGTTCAGATGTTAGCTATATACTTAGGTTCATCGCCATCTGCAATGAGCCAATTATCAAGCAAATCGCTCACCTTAGGTGCAACTGAATCAATTGGAACAGTACTATTTAATCAGTATTTATTCCCGTTTGAGGTAATATCGTTATTGTTGTTATCGGCACTGATTGGTGCAGTAATTCTGGCTAAACGAAAAGTTGACTAATTAAATAAAACACTACTATGAATTTACAATCAGTACCCATAGAATGGTATTTATCACTTTCGGCAGTGTTGTTTACCATTGGCGTTATTGGCGTTGTAACTCGCCGCAATGCTATTATCATCTTCATGTCAATCGAACTTATGCTCAATGCAGTTAACCTTACTTTTGTTAGCTTCGCACAGTTTCTTGGCGATAGTGCAGGACAAATGTTTGTGTTCTTTGTAATGGCAGTTGCAGCTGCAGAAGCTGCTGTAGGTTTGGCAATTGTGTTGGCATTATTCCGTAATAAACAAACGGTGTATGTTGACCAAGTAAATGTTATGAAGTGGTAATTATTTAACTTCTTTGTGTAAGTAATTTGACTCCTGAATGTAGTAATCGTTCAGGAGTTTTTTTTATGCTATCGCAGCCTCACCGTCTCTTCCGGTAAGCATTACCTCCAGCAGCGGGAGAGTTCCTTCAGCAATAACGTACGGTTATCGTCGCTTGACTACTTTAGAAGGATTATCGGCAATAAATTCTTTCCACGACCTTGATTGTTTAGTAGCTTCGGGGTTACGCTTTAAAGCGTGGGTAATGGCAACAGCCAATGCATCAGTTGCATCAAAGAACTCCGGAGTTTCCTGAATCTTTAACATCGAGCGTACCATAAATTGTACTTGCTCTTTACTTGCATGTCCCTTGCCGGTAACACTCCGCTTTACTTCATTTGCAGAATATTCTGCCACTGGTACCTGCCTAAGTGTAGCGGCCAACATTGCAACACCTCTGGCTTGCGATAGCTTCATTAACGATTGCGCATTTTTAGCAAAGAAAACCTGCTCCAAGGCAGATTCATCCGGCTTTGTCCGTTCTATAACCTGAGTTAACCGTGTGAAGATTGCTTCTAACCTACGAGGTATTTCCGGGAATTGTTTTTTTGCTTCTACAACACCGTATTCCACTAAGGTTAGTGCATTACCTTTTCGTTCAATTACGCCATATCCACATACAATCGAGCCGGGGTCAATTCCAAGTATAATCATAGTACATCCTCCAAATCTTGTACTGTAATATAACCATCGTTACTCTTAATGTGGTTAATCAATTTACAGTACTGTAGAGATTGTTCTAGAACTTCCTCAACACCAAGAATAATACATTGTTGTCTGGCGCGGGTTAGAGCAACGTTTAATTTCCTATCTACAATAACTCCGTCAAAATCCGCCAACGATTGAACTGATTGCAATTGAGACACATGATTAACAGCACAAGAAATGATGATGATATCTCGTTCTGAGCCTTGATAGCGTTCTACTGTATCAATCGAAATCAGAGGACGAATATCATTAGGCAAGGCAATACTGATTTCTCTAATTTGTGCTCGGAAAGGAGTGATGATTCCTATTGATTGGTTGGTAAATGAGTCGCCAAGTCTGTTAGCTAACATGGTTGCCAATCGCGCACAAAGTGCAGCTTCTTGTGAATGAAACTTCCTTCCGGATTCCTTTTCTGTAGGAATAAAGATCATTCGTTTATCAAATGCGGTTTCATCAAACGATAGTACCTGCCATTGATTTAGTGGAGTAAGCTTGTTATTGTAGTACTCGATATTACAATATTCCTGTATCTCTTTGTGCATCCTGCCTTGTTTGGAAAGCATTCCAAAACTGTCCGTCCAATTCTGTTGCTGACAAATTCGTAGCAACCGTTCAAAGTATGATGTTCTCAAATCGTTGATACCAAGGGCATCAAGATGTTCGTGTTGTACTTTACAGCCACGTTCTTTCTGCGTTACAACCGCAGGTAATTGTTTTTCATCGCCAATAAGAATAAACCGTTTTACATTTGCTAATAAACCAACCAACATTGGCTCCAATATCTGAGATGCTTCATCAACAATTGCCGTTGTGAATTTCTTTAAAGCAAATAGTTCAGGATTAGTGTGGAGATAGGAGAGTGTACCCACAAATACGCGGCACGATGAGATTGTATCTTGCAAAGTGGAAAACTCATTTTTTTCAGCTATTGTTTGTAACAGTACATCGTGATGAATGGTATTTTCTTTACTCCCAAGTCTGATAAATTCTATACCCTGTATAATCCTTTTGATAGAACTACAAATCTCATCTACAGCCCTGTTTGTGAATGCTGTTAGTAGAATACACTCATCCTGTGTATTGTAAAGTTTCGCCACCAAGTTCTTTAGCATCACCGATGTTTTTCCCGTACCCGGTGGACCCTGTAACAGAAAGTAATCATTGGCTGAAAGAGCTTTATTCAACAGTATTTGCTGTTCGGGTGTTACGGAAGAGTCAAACTCATGAATTGAACTTGTTTTCCGGGGTTCTGATAAGCCAAGTCGGATTGATTTTTCTTGTTCGGGTAATTCAAACACATCAAACAATGACGAATAAATATTGTTGTACGAAGTTTCAACATAATCCGGTTCAATACACCAATGTTCAGAGGAATAAAAAATATCCTTATGTAATTGTTTATTGCGAACACTTACACAAACATGGGTTTCTGTTATTTCTCGTACTGAGCATTTAATAATCTGTCCGTGATAAACTTCATCTTCCTCATCATGAACATCCGGATACACAATGGCGATATCACCTATACGAAATACACTATTCTCCTGCGTAAACTCCGAAAATGTAAATCGTAGATGTAATGTGTTAAAATCGGATTGTGTTTCATCTAACACCAAACCAGAGAGAACAGCAAATCGTTCTTCTTTTTCTTGTTGAGATTCCAGCCACAAAGCGGCGTAACCATTTGATACATCCGAGCCAACTCTCTGTGCTATTTGCTCACGTTGTAAAAACGAGATGAATGCCTGTACGTATAATCGTTCCTGAACCGTAAGCTTTGAATATAATGCGGAAAACGCCAAAGCATCCTGTACTTTAAAGGTCGGCATGGCAATCTTTTGCGGATGGAGTTGTTGTAAGAAACCAAACTTACGTTCGGTTAATTGATGTTCGTAAAACACAATAGCATTTCGTACAGCTAATACTGATTGCTTAAGTGAATGTATGTTCGGTGCATTCCGTAATGGGAACACACTTGTTTTAGAATACAACACCTGACTATCGCCTGTACGCTGCGGAAATGCTGAATCCAATAACAGGTTGTATCCAGTAACTTGTGCTAAATGGTTTGTCCACATTCCCGATGATATTATGGTAGCATTGTTATTGGTACTATACCCATAACTTGGTTGTGGAGCACTTCCTGACTTTAACTCAATAACTGTTTTTCTATATGGTGATGAATCAAACTCCAACAAAACATCTAAACGACCTTGCAAACCATATAACGGAGATATGAAGCTAGGCTCGGTTGAAAGTTTATCATACGTTAGTTCTTCAAGAATTGTTTGTAGTCTTTCAACTTGTTCACGGACGCCCTTCTTCACTTCGTCAATTACTTGCGTTTCACCGGAAAGACCAACTAACGATGTTAACGGTTTGATACGGAGTGCATTATTAAACATCACCTCAAATTCAATATCGGGGTTCGATAGATATTCATCCAATGCATAGTTAATTATACTGCCAACCACCATTGCTTTAGAGGTGGTACTTTTAGTAAACTTTTGTATAAAATAGAGGAGTGGTTCGTAAGTGTTGTTTTGGAAACATTCTGCAACCGATGTTACGTCTAATAATACGTCCGGTTCAAGTACAAGTAAACTGTCTTTAGTAGTCGAATACTGTTGTTCTCTACCTTTGGAACGTTTTACTTCAAACACATGTAGGGCAGCACCAATCCAGAAATGTGTAGCCTGTTGCGTGTGGTCATCCCAAAGGTGAATTGTTAACAATCCAAGTTCATCCGATTCAATTTCTATCGCGCAATGTTTTCGCGCATTATTATTGAATTCAATTTCTTCAAGAGTTCCTATGCCTTTAATAATTCCACGAACCAAATGTAGAATCTCAGATGATTCAGAAAAAACGTTCGTTGTAAATCTGATTGGTAAAGATTGCTGTAGTAACGGAACAACAGGCGCAATGCCGGATATAGAAGCAATTACTTTCTCAATAATATATAAACTTGCTGTAACATCATCTGTAGTTAATAACTCACGTTCCTTATAGCGTGGTGAGGTAATGATGCGGACTTTGTTTAGTTGTAAGGCAACGTCATTGGGTACGTTAAACTTATCGCAAACATACATTTGCTTCCCGTATAACGATGTAAAAAACTGTAACTCATCTTCGGTAAGAAATGTATACAGTTCTCTAAGCAAACCGCGTATTTCAGCACATGCTTTTTTTGTTGAAGTTGTTGACAGATTCCCATTCACTCTTTGAATCTGTTCGTACAGATATGTTGTTTTTGCAAGGTTTAGCATAACATGAAATTAGTTCAAACGAAGTTACATAAAAAAAGACCACAGGATGTGTGGTCTTTAGTAAATAGTTTACAAATAATTTTTGCTGTCGCGGGATGGCACCGAACGTTGCAGTCTTTACTAACACTGCTTTGCCAAAGAGAAACACCCACAATGTAACAACGATTACGTTCAGGTTGTTGCAGAAGTTACCTTCTGGCAAATGGTTGGGTAGTTTAATAATTGAGGTTATGTGCCGTCATGCGTTAGCAGAAAGCGATTATCCATAAATACTCTATCAATTACAATTTACCATTTACATTAGTTGTGTCAGTATCCGGCTTAATGTCTTTAATCCGTAACTGAGGAGCTGTGTTGCCGTTGTACGTGTTTTCTTCTAATGTATACACCACCGAGAATGGCTTACCACTTGTTGCAATTCCCATCTTGTTGCCAAGGTTAAAACCAATAGCATCAATAATAAAGTTCGACTGCAATGCACGGAATTTAAGATGATTATTCCCGACTATCTTTACACCATTAGCACTAACCACACCTTCGGTTACAAACACCGGTTTATGGTTGCTGAACCCGAACGGCGCAAAGCGTTTTAACTTGTCGAAAAATGTTGGCGATAACTCGTTAAGTGGTAACGGTGCGTCAATTAAAATTTCCGGTACAAGCATGTCATCGGTTATCTGTTGGCGTGCCACATCATCAAGCATCTCACGGAGCGTATCAACATTTTCTTCCGGTAAAGAAAGACCGGCTGCGTGTTTATGTCCGCCAAACTCGTGCAACAAAAACTCGCATTGCTTTAAAGCAGAATGGATGTCAAATTCTTTGATGCTTCTTGCTGAGCCTTTTGCATAGCCGTCTACCGTTGTAAGCATAACGGTAGGGAGGTGATACTTCTCCACCAAACGTGATGCTACTATACCGATAACGCCTGCATGCCAATCGCGTGAGTGTAACACAAGCGACCTGCGTTTACCACCTTCTAACAATTTTTCAGCAACGCGAAATGCTTGGTCGAACGTGTATTCATCAAGTGTACGGCGTTTGCGGTTTTCTTGTTCTAATTCTTGTGCAATATGATATGCCGCAACTTCATCGGACTGTATCATCATTTCAACCGCACGTTTTGCATCGCCAATTCTACCGGCAGCGTTAATTCGTGGAGCTAAACCAAAAATAACCGATGACGTAGTAAGATTGCCCCAATCCAAATTAGCACAGTCAATCAGACTCTTAAATCCGGGACGAGGAAATGTATTCAACAACTGCAAACCATAATGTACTAAGATTCTATTTTCGCCAATCAACGGCACAATGTCTGCCGCTGATGCAATTGCCACATAATCTAAATAGGCGTATGCACGTTCAGGTTCGCCGCGATTAGCACATATTGCCTGAATAAGTTTGAATGCTACGCCACATGCCGCTAACGATTTAAAAGGATATGGACATCCCGGTTTAATGGGATCTAGAATTGCATGTGCATTGGGTAAAGTATCACCCGGTTCGTGGTGGTCGCACACCAGAACTTCCATGCCATTAGCATTAGCGTAATCAATTACTTCGTTTGAGGTAATACCGCAATCAACGGTAATTAGGAGAGTAGCATCTACCGAACGAGCTTTATTGATACTGGCTTCCGATAAGCCGTATCCTTCCGTCATGCGGTCAGGGATGTAATATTGTGCACTTGCCCCAATCTCTCGCAAGAATTGAAGCGTCATCGCCGTGGAAGATGTACCATCAACATCGTAATCGCCATGAATCCAAATGGTTTCCTTATTCTTTACAGCACGCTCAATACAGCTAACCGCTTTCTCCATGCCATCCATAATAAATGGGTCATGGAGAGCATGAAGCTCGGGTGTAAAGAAACCACGTGCATCGGTTTCCGAGTGTAATCCACGTGAGGCAAGCACCCGTGCAAGACTTTTCGGAACCCGTAGCTGGTCGGTTAATTGTTGAATAATATTATCATCAGGCGATTCACGAAATACCCAGCGATAATTCACGTGAATACCTTTTTATTTGTTAACTGCGTTCAAAATACGAATAAAAATGGGGAAGTGTGTAAAAAATCTTACATTTTTTTCATGCTTGTATCTATAAACGGTGGAAAACTTTCAGAAGAAATGGTAAAATCAATCAATTTTTGATGTAACAAGATAAATTGGCTAAAATCTTGGAGTTACAACATCAATAAAGAATTAAGGTGAAAATGTAAGGTTTATACTTTTAGCGTTGGGTTGCTGAGATATGAATAATAGATTTATACTCATCTATTTCTTCTCTAAGGAGTTTGATGACATAACCCAACACAACTGTATCATCCAAATACCCTAAAAACGGTATGAAGTCCGGAGTTGCATCAACTGGAAGAATAAAATAGATAAGACCGCCTAAAATGATAGCCTTTGTTTTCCAGGCAAGTTTGTAATGTGGGTCGCGTAGCATTTGGTAAAGGAGCTTCACATTATTCAGCAAATCACGAAGACCGTGATTTCGGTCGTGACGTTCAACATGCTCCAATTTAGCGGGTAACTCCCGAACAACGCGTTCTTCGTCATCAGGAGTTACCTTCGCAACTTTTTCATCAAGCAGTTTTTTCTCTTTTTTAGTAAGAAACCGCATGTATTAATCTTCTTTCTTTGGGAAGAGTTTAATAATAGCAAAAGGAATAATAACGCAGTAACCAAGAACTAACACCAATGGTGCAACAGATACTGCCAAAGGGTTATTCCAAGCTTCCTGATGTTTTTGTGGGTCATCGGTTATACCGGTTGCCATAAGCATATAACCAATAACGATAGTTACCAACCCTGCACCAAAAATGATAAAGTTCTGTTTGGTAAGCGGAAAATTCCATTCAACTTTTTTATTCGATGTTTTGGAAGTAGATACTTGTTTTGCCATAAAGGTACCAATTGAAAAAATGATTACGCGAAAATAGTCAAACGTGTGTACCAAGCAAAGAACGAATTCATCTATTAACGTTATTTAAGAAAAGCTGGAATAAATTCATTGGTTCCGTCTATTGACGTAGCAACCCTTGTGCGCCGTCACACGGGCGGGACAAATCGTTGCAGCGGCGCGAATATTCTGTTTAAAAAGCGATGCAAAAGGGCTGGCTCGCACCGGGTTAGCGCGCTAGAGTTTCGCATCGGCAGAAGCGGGGAACACCATCAACTTCCTTGTTGATAATAAATTTTGAGAGTACGCGCAGCCATTTTGTTTTTAACCGTAAAATTGGTTGATTCGTTTTGTGAGGGAACACTTTCCCAATTCCACCAAAAAAATCCAATGAACCAAGGTTTGTTGTTCAATGCTTCAATCATAATTGAATAATACATATGCTGAGTGAATTCATCGGCAATGGCATCGGAGGCGAGCCCGCGTTGGAAATCCCAAGGCTTTGCAGTTGCTCCCAACACCGATGGACAACCACACTCCGCAAAGATTACCTGTTTGTTTGTAGTGAAGCTCACGTTCTGTACCTGCTGAACAAACGGTGCAATAGCTTTGAGTCCGGCACGCAAACTTGGAGTGTTATCACTGGTTGACTGCGTAAGAGGGTAATAGCAATCGATTCCAATGTAATCCAGATAACTCCAAAATTGTACTTGTTGGAACTCCGGTTGTGAAATGCTGAGTTGAGAATTGCCACTCCAGTTGGCGCAGTATGTAATTTCGCCGTGATACACAGAACGTACTTCTGTAATCAGGTCAATCCAATTGTTCGTATTAGCTGTAGTTGTTGCGGCAATTAATTCACAACCAATAGAGAATAGTTCACAGTGAAGTTCTTCTGCTAACTTGGCATAATGTACAATCATTGCTTTATAATTACGAAACCATACACCATCTGCGTCAGGTTGTATACACCCGCGCCAGGCACCGGTTATAGGGTCAACATTTGGTTTTAGAAATACCTTCATGTTGTGCGCCCTTGCATCGGCTACGGCAATGCGAATGTCTTCATCGGTTGAAGTGGTTGTGGTTGCATAGATTTCTGTGGAGGTGCAAGTGTCTTGAAACAGGAAGATATTGAGTGCTACAAAATCACTGCCTGTTTGTTGTGATAACTCAGATAGGGCATTATTAGCAACACCCATCTCAAAACCATGTTCGTTAAACGAAGTATAGGAATAACCTTTCATAGACGGCGGAGTTAGTGGTTGTGGCTCGGGAGATAATTCTCCACAAGAACTGATGAAAGTAACTACGATTAAACTAAATATGTATATCCAAAAATAACCGAATTTCAACTTCGCTGTAAGTTGATTATTCCGCGTTTCATAAATTGCAGTATGTAGTAACCTCGAATAATTCATTTACAACACACTTTATGAAAAAGAATGTTCTTTTGGTGATATTGATACTTTCTGCTTTCTCGCTTTCGTGCAGCAGGAAGAAAGGGAATATGATTTATATTCACGAGCTATCAGATTTTCAGGGACTTAACCCGTACACAACGAGTGATGCAAGTGCGTCGTCCATGTTTAAGAAAATCTTTGATGGCTTGCTTGAACAAGATTACGAAACTTCTGAGTTATATCCATCAGTTGCCGAGGCACTACCTAAAGTTTCCGATGACCATTTAAGTTACACCTTTACCATCAAAAAGAACGTTAAGTTCTCCGACGGACACGCACTGACCTCTAAAGATGTTCTTTTCAGTTTTAAAGCCCTCAAGAATCCTTTGATTATTGATGCCGCGCCAAACCGAACGTATGTAGATGACGTTGCAGATGTTCTTACACCTGATGATTATACCGTTGAGATAAAAATGAAAAAGCCATACTTTATGGCGATGTTTCAACTAGGCGATGTACGTCTATTACCAAAACATGTGCTTGACCCAAATAACTTAACCGATAAATACACCATTGCCGAAACAAACGATACAACCGCAGTTGCAAGCAATGTAGCAATGAAACAATTTGCAGATTGGTTTAGTAAAGCCGAAATTAAACGTGACTCTAAGTATCTTGTAGGGTCTGGTCCATACATGATGGATGAATGGAAAACAGGCGAGTATGTTCGCTTTAAGAAAAATCCAAACTATTGGAATACAACCGATAAATGGCGCGAACAACAACCCGAAATGATTGTTGGTAAAATTATCAACGACCGTCAGGCGGCAATTACTGCACTCAAAAGCAAAGAGCTTGACTTTATGGAGTACGTGCCACCGCCAATGTATGATGAGCAAATTGATGTAGCCAAAGTTGACCACTTACAAAAAGAACTCTCTGACCAATCTGTATATACGTACATTGGTTGGAATACAGCACGACCAATTTTTAGCGATAAGAAAGTCCGCCAGGCATTGAGCCACATGGTTGATAGAGATATGCTAATGAAAACAATTGTTCGTGGGTATGCAACCAAACAAAATTCACCTGTATATCAAAGCCGACCGGACTACGATAAAACCTTAACCGGATACGAGTTCAATGCAGAGAAAGCTAAACAACTACTTACAGAAGCAGGTTGGGGCGACTCGGATGGAGACGGAATACTTGATAAAACTATCAACGGCGAAAACAAGAAGTTCGAGTTTTCGATAACCATTAATGCAGGGAACGAAGCACGCGAGAACATTTCTATTCTGGTATCTAATGAGCTTAAAAAACATGGTATTATTTGCCGTGTACAAAAGCTTGAGTGGAGTGTGTTTTTAGAGAATACACGTTCTCATAATTTTGATGCGTACATAGGTTCATGGGTGAATGATGCTATTCCAACAGATTTGTTCCAGTTGTGGCATTCATCGGCTGCTAAGAACAGCGGCTCGAATTATGTGAGCTTTATCAACAAACGTGCGGATGAACTTATGGAAGGAATGCGCTTGGAGTTTGATGATGCAAAACGTAATGCAATGTCCGTAGAGTTACAACGCATTATTTACGAAGAATCTCCGTACACATTTTTGTATTCTCCAAAATATCCAAGTGTATATAACAAACGCCTTAAAAATGTAAAGTTTTATCCTGTACGCCCGGGGTATAACATTTGTAACTGGATGATTGAACAATAATAATTTGCTATCGCAGTCCGCACCAAACCACAGGTTAGCACACTGTTGTGTTGCGGGAGAGAACATTACGGCAGAAGAGTACGTCCACGTGAAGGTATTGTTTACGTGGACGTTTTTTCCTGCAAGGTGAGGAACTTTGGAAGAAGCCAACCGGTACAGCTTGGAACAGAAAATAACATCACAGAATATTCAACGGAAGAACAATGTTACGCAGAGAATTAAAAGAACTTATCAGCACGGGCGAAAGTTCTACCGTTGAGTTTAAACGTAAGTTTACATCGCCGGTAAAAATTGCCAAAGAGATTGCTGCCTTTGCAAATACTCATGGTGGGTACTTAATACTTGGCGTTGATGATGACCGTACGATTATTGGTGTTACCAGCGAAAAAGAACAAATAGAATTGGTAACAACAGCAGCAGAACATTACTTAGACCCACCGGTATATTGCGATGTTGAGATAATCAATTTTGATTGGCGAGAAGTAATTGTTATACACGTTCCGGCAAGTGACCATAAACCACATGTAATTATTAATGACCCCGACGCCGACCCGAAAGAAAAGCGTGCGTATATCCGGCATAATGATGAATCTGTTCTTGCAAGTAAAGAGATGTTGCGATTGATGTCGGGACTTAACGTCCATACCGCACCCATGACGTTACACATTGGTGATAGAGAAAAGCGACTCTTTGCCTACTTAGAAGAACAAGGAAAAATTACGGTGAATGAATTTGCCGATTTGGTAAACATTTCACGCAGAAGGGCATCACAAATACTTGTACGTTTAGTACGTGCGCAAGTATTGCAAATGTTAACAGACAGACAAACGGAATATTTCGCATTGGTATAAAGTATGATTGAACAACGTGCCCGTGAAATATTACGAGAACATTTCCGCTATCCTGAATTCAGGAACGGTCAACTTGAGATTATAGAATCGATTGCAGAAAAGAATGATACGCTGGTAGTAATGCCAACGGGTGGGGGTAAATCGTTGTGCTATCAGATTCCGGCAATGTTGCATGAACACACGGCGTTAGTTATCTCTCCGCTTATTGCGTTAATGAAAGACCAGGTTGATTCATTAAGCAGGGCAAGAATAAAATCGGCGTTTATCAATTCTTCGTTGCAATATCACGAACAGCAACAACGTTTAACAAATGCTCGGTTTGGTGCTTATAAGTTGTTATACATTGCACCCGAACGTTTAGAAAGTAAGCAGTTCTTAGAGCAGTTGCAAACAATTCCACTTTCGTTTATTGCAGTTGATGAAGCTCACTGTATTAGCGAGTGGGGTCACGATTTTCGTCCTGCGTATGTTAGTATCCCAAAGTTGTTTGAGTACATTCCCAGAATTCCGGTTATTGCATTAACAGCAACTGCAACAGGTGAAGTTCAGCAGGATATTGTACGATGTTTGGATATGAAAGCACCGCGCAAGTTTATTCGTGGTTTTGATAGGCCAAACCTAAGTTATATAACAGAAGAATGTAACAAAAAAGCTGAACGAGCAACCGATATAATAAAAGAAACAAAAGAAGGAAGCAGCATCATCTATTGCGGCTCGCGTAAACGAGTGGAGGAAACTGCCAATAGTTTGATGCGTTACGGTATTCAATGCGAAGCGTACCATGCCGGAATGAACGAACAGCAACGTTCGTACATTCAAGAACGTTTTATTTCCGGCGAAGTTAAAGCACTTGCGGCAACATCCGCATTTGGGATGGGTGTTGATAAATCGGATGTTAGGAATGTGTTCCACTTTGATTTAACACAAACGTTAGAAGCATATTATCAGGAAGCCGGGCGTGCAGGCCGGGATGGACAGCCAAGCAAGTGTATTATGTTGTATCAATTCAGTGATAGAAAACTACAAGAGTTTTTTATCTCTTCTACATACCCGGATAAATCTACACTTCAAACCTTATACAACTTTATCTACGATACCTTACAAGCCGGCGTTGGGGTTAAGCCGCAACAACCGTTGTATTTAGATGAAACAGCAATTGGAAGTAGAATAAATCTATCGGCTATAGCTGTAGCCAGTGCGCTTAATGTGTTTGAGCGAAATGGCATATTACGGCGTGGCTCAACACAAGGGTTGGCGCAACTACACATTATTACAGAACGGCCTCGCCTGATTGAATACTTCAACAATACAACTCCCGAACGCAAAGTAGTTTTAGAAACATTATTACGTAGTGTTGGCTCTAATGCTTTTGAACAACCTATTCATGTGGATATACAGTCGATGTTGCGCAAACATGATATACCACACGAACAGTTTACCGTTGCAATGCGCGCCTTTGAATATGCACGTTTGTTACGGTACGAACCAGCCAGCGCAGCCGGTGGACTAAGTATTCTATTAGAACGAGTTCCGATATCAAGATTACCAGTAGATTACGATGCCTTAAACGAACGGAGACAACGAGCTACTAAAAAACTAGACGTGGTACAACGTTACGCCGAAACACACGAATGTAAACGTAATTACATTCTGAATTACTTTCAGGAAGATGATATTACAACTTCGTGCGGACGTTGTAGTTCTTGTACAGGAAAAACGCAACCTAAGAAAGTTAAACACACAGAGCAAGATGCGTTTATTCAACGCGCAATTGTGGAGACCGTAGCTGAATGTAATGGTAGGTTTGGAAGAACAACTATTGCACACATTCTAACCGGAAGTAATAACTCAAAGCTTCATTTGTTTAATCTTAAACGGTGTAAAAATTTTGGTGTTCTAAACTCTTACAAGCGCAATGATGTTATACAATATATTGATATGGCAATCTCCGAACGGTTGCTTCAACTTTCGTCCGACTTGAATCCCGTTGTGCAGTTAACAAAACAAGCCGAACGTAAGTATTCATCGTTACCTGCGCCATTACAAATTAGCATTCCTAAAGTAAGTGGGGCAAAGGTATCGGCAACAGTACAGCGGTTAACCCGATTGCGTAATGATATTGCATCACGGTACAACATGCCTGTAAGTACTATAGCAACAGATGACCAACTCATGGAAATGGCTGTTCAGAATCCCACAACAAAGAATGCCTTTGGTAAAATTAAAGGTATCGGTGATATGTTTATCTCGCGGTGGGCTAAAGAGTTCTTGTACGTACTGCGCGATGAAACAGCAATGGATGATAAACAAGAAGAAGAAGCGCAACTCCCTGCAACAGTTATGACTACGTTAGAATATGTGCGTAATGGAAATTCAATTGAGAAAATTGCTGAGATGCGTTCGTTAAGTACTGGCACTATTGCACAACACATTCAGCAGGCACTCGAAAAAGGTAGTAGTGTTCCCCGACAACATTTAATATCTCAAAACCTTTACGATGTCGTTCGTCCCATAATATTGCGCAAACCGTATGTGTTGTTAAAAGACCTTCGTGTTGAGATTGGTGCCGAGTATGATTATGCACTGTTGCGAGTGGTGACAGCATTTGTTCGCAGAGATATTGCAATTCAAGATGAACGATAATTGTATGATTCCCACCTCTGCCGAAGCAACCAATACTGCGCCGTCACACGGGCGGGACAGAGCGTTACAGCGTCGCAAAAAATAATGTTAAACAATCTTCAAAAATGTTGTAATTTTCAAATAATCCTTGTAACATTTGTAGGTATGTAATGCATAGTTCATTCAAATCATTTCTAGTATTAGCACTCAACTTGGTTCTGTTTAATCATGCTCTGTATTCACAATTAACTGAGGCATGGGAAGTTAAAATTGACACCCTTAGCATACGACAATTAAAATTATCAATTGATAGTAAAGTTGTATATCCACTTACATATGATAACAATATCAGACTTGTAGATTCAGAGCATGGTAAAATAACCAGCTATAAACTTGCTGATACCAATTTTGTTTATGCGGCTGAATGGTTAGCAGATAGCATGAATCAACTATTGTTATCAGTCAAGAAAAATCAATTTTCAGATGGTCCATATGTATACAAGTATGATACTGCAAGTAAACAAATATTCTTGTGTTTCAAATCTGTTAAACACCTTGATATTGGACCTGCTAGAACATATAACTTACAGGTTGCACAAGATACTATAATTGAATATGGAGGTGATTTAGAAGGAACTTCACAAAAGATTCAAACTATAGGATATCTAAATAACTATCTACTTTGCAAAAACATATCTACCATTCAGCAAAGTCCTTCTGTCCTATTTAGGTCTTATGACTCTCAACACAATAATACTGTTATGTGTTATTGGAATTGGTATACCTATTACTTAAACCAATCTACCAGATTCATTCATCAGATAAATATCAATGATTCAATCGTTTATTATTTGGAAAAAAATATAGTAACCAATGATATTAATTTTACTGCATTCTATCATGATAAATTAAATAATGCTTTTAACTTTTATTCATGGGGTAAATTTATAAGAGTTGACTTAAACAATAGAGCAATTATCTGGGAGAGCACTTTATATGATGTTATTGCCTCTACAGAATTATTTTATGGTAAAGTTTCTGCTGTTCTTACTCCCAAAGAACTCACTTTAATAGACAATAATAACGGTAGTGTATTATACGGAATCAAGTTGGACTATACCCCAATGTGCATCGTAGCAGATATAAAATCGCAATATTTGTTTGTGGGTTCTAAATCTGGGTCAGTATATAAATATAAAATAGATAGTGTAGTTAATGTTTTAACTGACGACGTTTTTCCTGCAAGATGCCATATCTCGAATGGATGTTTACAATTATTTTGTCCAGAAGAATCAACTGTCTCAATATATACTGCTTTAGGTGAGTATGTAACAAAAGAAATTGTAAATAAGGGATTTGATGCTATTAATTTGAGTAGATATACCAATGGATGCTACTTTATTGTAATTGAATCAAAAGACGGTCGAAGAGTTTCTCAAGTAATCAAACTAGATGAGTAATCACATACAATAATGATTAGTTATACACAATAATGGTACTTAAAACAATATGAGTCTCTCCCGCAGGTATATGATTGTTTGAAAATGGAGGTAAGGTGCGGTCGGGCGATAGCAAAAAATTATGCTACTAATCGTTTTGTTAAACGAAGTTCGTTGAGTGGATGTTTGGTGTTTGCCGGAATATACTTGATGTCATCCATTACGCGTTTGATAATATGTACGCCAAGCCCGCCATGACGGAACTTGGAGAAGTAATCGTTCATATCGGGCGATTTGAGTTGAGTGGGGTCGAAGGAGATTGCGGCATCAAAAATAGAAACAATAAACTGACTCTCCTTGGTTGCGATGCGAACCGTGATGCGATTGCTTGCATCGAGTTTGTAGGCATGGCGAATAAGATTACTGCATGCTTCATCTACTGCTAACGAAATCTGGAACACAACATCCTCGCTGAAGCCAAACTCTTCAGCTTGCGATACCACAAACGTACGAACATCGGCAAGTTCCGATAAATCGCTTTGGATGTGAAGCTCCTGATATGTTGCAGCAGGTTTAGCCATTTGATGTTGTAAATTTATCTGTTGCTTCCTGCGATGTTGGTAAAATCTCGAATAACATCGGGAAGCCAAGTAAATCGAATACGGTATAAACTTTTGGCTTCATCTCGCATAGTTTGATGTCGCCATTGTTGTTGCGTACTTCTTCAATAAATACCATAAACACACCTAATCCCGCGCTACTGATGTAATCAAGTTCACGGAAGTTTACAAGGATGTTATATTTTCCTTGTTGTACAAGTACACCGATAGCCGCCTCTAATTGTGGCGCAGTGTGTGCGTCGAGATAGCCATGCAGCAACAGCTCTTCGATGTTATTGTTCGTTGATGTGGTTATCTGAAACTCAGCCATATTACTCCTCACGTTGATTCATAGTTTCTACTGATTCACCATTGTGTTCGAGCGTTTCAACTTCGTTCCGTCGAATTGCAATCATTGTTATATCGTCGTGTTGCATGGTATGCAACGCAAACCGATGAATACTACTTACCATGTCGTTAATAATACTTCCGGCGGTAGCTTCATCTTTCTGTGCGCAACTTTTGTAAAGTTCAGATAATTCTTCTACTCCAATTTCATCACCATTCGGGTTACGTGCTTCGTTAACGCCATCTGTAAAGAGTAGTAGTGTTTCTCCTTGTTGCAGTTGAATGCTTTTTTCTTCGATACAAGTTGTAAAGAACGACGGCTTTGCAAGACCTATTCCCAGTCCCGATGGCTTTATTATATGTACAGTATCTGCACCATATAATAATGCCGGAGTGTGTCCCGCACGAACCAAAGTAACCGTGCCATTAGAATTCAATTGCACGGCAGTGAGTGTAATATACATCTGCCGCTCCATACTCCCAAAGAGAGTTGCGTTTATCTGTTCAACTAATTCGCGTACAGTATGCACCTGGCGTGCAACAGCAAGGCAGACACCTTTTAGGTTAGCCATGTAAAATGCGGCACTTATACCTTTTCCGCTCACATCGGCAATCAACACACAATGGGTGCCGTTGGCTAACGTGTAATAGTCATAATAATCTCCGCCTACTTCTAAAGCCGGGTCGGAATATGCAGAAATCTCGTATCCCTTAAAGGATGGCTCGCAAGCCGGAAGTAACTTCCGTTGAATTTGGCGGCCTACAACCAACTCACGCTGATAGCGTTCTTTTTGCAATGAGTCTTCTACTAACCGAGCATTCTCAATTGCCACACTTGCCGAGGATGCAAATGCCGCTAACGCCCGTATATCATCATTCTCGAAAGAAAACGGTTCGGAGTTCACTACATACACAGCACCAACAAAGTCTTTACCATTGTGTAAAGGTGCAATCATTAAACTTTTGGCAAATGATTCCACAGAACGAGCTAAAAAGCCAAGTGTTTTGTTTTCGGCAATTAGTTCAACTAAATATGGGTCGTGTAATGTAGGGCTGATATTCCGTAAAACACCGCCGTCGTTGATAGCAAGAATTTGTTTTTCGGTAATGTTGTATTGAGCAGCTATACGAAACTTGCCGTTTGGTTTTTGTATTTCACACCACGCAGAGGTAGCACGGCTTGCTTGTTGTGCTAATTGTGTTACTGTTGCATACAGTTTCTCTAAGTCTGTACTTTCTGCGGCAATGCGGTTAAGGTATGCTACAGAGCTAAACTCAAATGTGCGTTTCTCAACAACACCGCTGTTGGGTAAAGAGAACAGGGTAGTCCAGAACATTCGTTCGCTATACACCGCGGCAAACATTGCATTTAACCCTAACACATAATTAAAGCCATGTACAATGCTATCTAAGTTATTGCCTAATGGAGTATCAGATTGTAAACTGAATGCACAAACTGTCATTCCTAACAATGTGCCAACACAGGTCATCCACGTTAGACTTTTTTTCTCTTTGTAAGTTAAGGTTTGAATCCAGCTTTTCCGCTTTGTAGCAAGGAACATGATGATGAACAACATCACGCTCATAATAATAATCAATACTTCGGGGTTAAAGTCCGGAGCTATGCTTGGTATTAATGCTAATACAAAAATACCCGCCACACCATACATCAATACCTTAATATAATTATCTGTCTGGCGGATACGCTGGTATACTAAAACTCTATACACAAACGACGCAATAAATGCAGTAGCGGCAATTCGTGCAATACTCAATATGTTATCAAATATCACCGAAAAAACATTTGCCGGCGAACCTTCCGAGCCAAACGGCAATACAACGATAAATAGTGCAAAGAGTAATCGTTTGTATTCGCGGAAGTAATCTTCGCGTGATGTGAAATGGTTATCACGAGAGTAATCGTAGAAGAAAATTGCAAGCGACGCAATTGCTAAAGCACCAATGCCATTGGTAAGAGCAATCACAATGTTAGAAATCGAATCGCCTATTGAATACCGGATAACATCCAACACCGTGTGGCCTACCATAGCTGCTACAAATACTATCAGCCATAGTACCGAACGAATAGACGATTGTGATTGATGTTGATCCATAATGCAAATGTAATGCGCAATTTACGGCTAACCTATAACTAAGTTTCAAATCATTCCGATAAAATTTCCATCCGGTAGGCAACCATTACCGGAACGCGTGTAGAACTGGTCAGGTTTTCTACGTCACACGATTTCTCATAATCGCTAAATCCTTTAGAATCGGGCGAAATAACTTTCATTACCATTCTGCCTTCAAGCACAATGGGAACCTGACCCAAGGTATATGGCGGCACTATTTTTCCGTCCTTAAATTCTATACGCAGAGTATTAGCAACATCGCTAACCGCAATCCAACAGCCGTCATCGGGGCAAATAGCTTTGACTGTTCCTTTAACACGCACCTCTCGGTCAAGATTTTCAGGCAAGATGCTTTGGCTAACCGTAAGTGGGGTTGTACTAAGTCTTGCATCTTCACCAAACACAGTTTTGTTACCGCACGAAGTACATAATGGGAGAAGAATACAAACTATTATCAGAATTATTTTCATTGTTGGCAGCAACAGTCTCATCGTTCAAATTAAACTTTGTTTTGCATGGACAGAACCTCGGTATGCTAAACACCGTTTATCGCGGATTGGATTGTTTGGAAGACAAATGTCCTTTCCGGCAATACAACGGTTTGTTTGTGCGAATGTTGGGTGCCGTCTTGCGTTAGCAGAAGCAATTTACACAAAAGAAAAAACCCAACACTAAAAGCATTGGGTTTACTACAAGAGCCAACAAACGGACTTGAACCGTTGGCCTGCTCATTACGAATGAGCTGCTCTACCAGCTGAGCTATGTTGGCTTGAATTCTGGCGGCGCGAAAATAACATTTACCAAGTAAAAGCCAAACAATCCGCCAAAATTTTCTTCTAATTATAGGTCGTACACGCGTTTAGCTTTAGCCATAGCATATTCCAGGAAGTCTTGCTCGGTTAGAGAGCTCCCGGAAATATTGCGAATCAATTCATCGGGAGTCATGGTTTTTCCGTGCTGATGAATGTTGGTGCGCAACCATTCTAAAATTGGTGCAAAGTTGCCGGTGCGTATGTTATCTGGTGATTCGGGCATATCACGTAATAAACATTTACGCAATGTTGCTGCGTACAACTTACCAAGTGTGTAACTAGGGAAGTATCCAAACCCACCAAACGACCAGTGAATATCCTGCAAGCAACCTTTTGCATCGCTTGGGGGAGTAATACCCAGAAACGCCTGCATTTTATCGTTCCATGCAGCTGGTACATCATCAACAGATAGAGTTCCGTTAATCAACGCTTCTTCCAATTCAAAGCGGAGAATGATGTGCATGTTATATGTTGTCTCATCTGCCTCAATACGGATGAGCGATGGTGAAACTGTATTAATTGCTTTGTAGAAATCTAACGGAGTCATATTGCCAAGCTGTTCCGGGAAGTATGTTTTTAAGATTGGTAAACCCCATTCCCAGAATTCCTCGCTGCGGGCAATTACATTTTCCCAAAACAACGATTGCGACTCGTGAATACCCATTGATGCGCCATCGGCAGCAAATGTACGGGTAAGCTCTTTTGCAAAACCTTGCTCGTACATGCCGTGCCCGGTTTCGTGAATCAACCCGAACAAACATGAACGTAAGTCATCTTCAAACACACGAGTTGTTAAGCGAACATCGGTTGGTGCAAACGAAGTGCAGAACGGATGCGCTGATAAATCTACACGTCCAGTTTCGAAGTTAAATCCAATTGCTTTGGAGATTTGTTGAGCAAACGCTAATTGTTGGTTTTTATCAAACTTGGTATAGAGTACAGAATCATCAGCGCGGTCTTTAACCGGCTCAACCATTGCAAGCAACTCTCTTGTTCCTTTAGCAAGGTTACTAAACACCGGTTTAAGGTGTGATACACTCATGCCGGGTTCAAACAAATCTAATAAAGCATCATATTTGTTTTCTGCATAGCCGTAACACTCAGCAGCTTCAGATTTCAAATCCAATAACTTTTTCAAATCATCGCGGAAGATTTTGAAGTCGCTTGCACCGCGTGCTTTTTTCCAACTCTCTTGTGCTAATGCAGTTGCTTTAGATGTCTCATGTACCAAGCGTTCAGGCAGTTTGGAAGCCTTATCATATTCACGTACAAACAGTTTCATTAAACGTTCGGTACGTGTTGTGCCGCCATTTAGTGCCGGACGAATCTTCTCAACAATTTCAGCTGTAGCATTACCGGTTAGTTTTTGGTGAGCTAATGTATCAAGCGTTGCAAGTTGTTCGGCACGTGCCTCGGCAGCGCCATCGGGCATATATGTTTCTTGGTCCCAGCCAAGTAATGCCGATGCAGCTTGCAAATCTTTTACGGTGTTCATTACAGCAGTTGCATCTGCTACAAGTTTTTCTTCGATGTTCATTCGTTATCCTTATCAATTAATGTTCGTATCCTACAATATAGCTTAACCAAGTATTGCCAAGTTTTTCCAGAACGCTGTTTACACGTAGGCGGTCTTTTAAGTTTGCAAAGTCTACTCTGTCTAATTCCTGGTCTTGGTTAAAACAACTAAATACCGGTGTTGTTTCTTTTCCTGTTTCCGGGTCAATGTGTTTTTGTAAACATTGTGCGCAAATTTCTTTCATCATACATTGCATTGGTGAGTTAATAGAACCAATTGCAATGTGTTGTTTCAGATATTGTTTAAAAATAGTGTGGCGAGAATCCTTAACGGCGCGCATCATTCCATCACTTCCAATAGCTATAATTCTGTCTACATCTTCAAAGGTAACTGATTTATCGCCAAGTTTTCCTTCCTGATAGGCAAGCATAGTTTGGATAATATTTCCACGGTAGTACTTGTCTTGTTCTCTGCGTGGGGCTATTTCATTGCCTGTATCCGAACACCAGATTACTTGGTCGGCATTACACTCAATGTCATCCATTTTATAGACGTCGGAGCCATCTTTATACCCGGCAAAATAGATTACTTTACAACCACTTTGCTTTAATGCTTTAGAGATGGAGAACAACACCGCATTACCCAAACCACCACCACATAACATTACATTTTCATTTTCGGGTATATGTGTTGGTGTACCTGTTGGACCCATTACAACAATCTTTTGTCCAACCTGTAATCTGCTCATCAATCGCGATGAAGCTCCAATTTCTAAGGTAATCATTGAAAGCAAGCCGTTCTCGGGGTCTGTCCATGCACCGGTCATTGCCAACCCCTCCATAACCAATGGCTGACCTTTTACAACCTCAGCCGATGATTCATAATTCTGTATGCGGTAAAACTCACCCGGCTGAAACTTTTTAGCAGGGTAGGGCGCACGCACAACAACCTCTACAATTGTTGGGGTTAATTTGTTTACCTGAACAACATGTGCCGTGAAATTTTCATGCAACATATCAAAGAACTCTTCCAACTCTTGTTCACGTTGCTTGATAGCATCAACATTATGTTCTGTAATATTACGTTCTGTTTGTTCAATATCATCGGCAAACAACTCTGCTACTTTTTTATAGCCATTCTTTGCGCTTGCCATTGCCTTTACTACACTTCCGGCATAATATGGGTGATTATCACCATAAAATGAAATGAACTTTCCGTCTTTTTCGTACGAAGTAAAAAATGCTTGTGACGTATCTAATGCAGGTACCAATTTTTTCATAAAACTTTGTGTTTTTTACAGATTAAACTAAACCGAATGCAAAGATACGGATAGTTCGTATTTACCTTAGCTCTTATACCGGATGTTATCTCATAAAAACTTTGGTGTGAATTGATAAATTCTGTTGTAATTTAGGATATAAGAATCTTAAATACGAAACCATGAAGCCAGATATAAAAACGATAGACGACATAAAGGAAATGGTGAATCAGTTTTACGATAAAGTGAAAGCCGATGAGACCATTGGATTTTTATTTGAGGAAGTAGCCCGAGTTGATTGGGAAACACACTTACCACGCATGTATGAATTCTGGAACATGGTAATATTTGGCGAGGGTGGTTTTATTGGTAATCCTATGGCTGTTCACATGCGGTTGAACGTGCGCCATCCGTTAACTCACCAACACTTTGCACGTTGGAAGTCGTTGTTTTATCAGACCATTGATGAACTCTTTGAAGGCGAAGTAGCGGAGCAAACAAAAACCAAGGCAAAAAGCATCGCCTCAATTATGGAACAACGAGTTACTATACAACCTTTTACCGCAGAACTTAGTATTATTAAACCTACTTCACATCAAAGTTAAATTTCTGGTTCCCACATCTGCCGAAGCGAACCATACTGCGCCGTCACACGGGCGGGGCAGGGCGTTGCAGTTGCGCGAGTTATTTCCTCAGTATGTGAATTGCAGGTTGTCATCTTATTAAAGGTATTTAGTAAAAGTCCTTATTGAAATTGATATCGTAATGATTAGTAGGAGGTGTATAATAGATTCTTTACACACTTCAAGACACCTTCGTACACTTTAATCGATAGAATTATTAGGGTCAGCACTTGCTTCAAACAATATTTCCAACTGCCATATAGTATCACTTCTATTACTTTTACAAAATCGAAAAAATACAAAAGCATCGGACTTAACTGGACTTTTCAAACATACATACTCACAGAATCCATTTTTTTCAAATGGGAAGTATCTAGTTCTATAATAATTTTTGTTAGGATATAGACTGATTAACGCACGAACATCTTCTTCAACACATTCTTTACATAAAGAGGGAATATAAAGGTTGTTGCTAACTTGTATCTTATTATAAAGTACCTTTGGATCATCTAGTATAAATGAGATAATTGATTCATGACGATCTATTATATTTTGATCTATCGTAGTACAACTATTTATGATAGGTACTAAAATAAATATCAAAAAGACTTGAAAGTTAATATTTAGCATTTAGTTCCCTGACTCCAATTTCTTAAACTAAAACTACCAATTTTTCTAAAACACATAAAATATTGCAGCTAATTTCACAAAATAGTGCTTCAGATGGCAAAAGATGAAGTTATAGCAACTTATTTGTTCTATCAATCGTTATGTTTTTTTTACAATAATTTTTACCAAAAATTACACCTAAAATTGCACCCATACACGTCAAAAGTTCATACCTTTTAATCTTGAAGAAGGGATTTTGAAACCTAATAATTGATAATTTAGTTCTTGCATGAGTTAAACGAAATACTAAAATCCCATTAAAGTGCTACTATTAGCATTGTAACGTTGAATGTTATACCATGAATTGTCTTATTACCATTTCAAAACTTGGTACCTTATCTAAGATAACACAAAAATCATCAGCTAAATTTATAGGTGATATTTTATAGCGATGCTGTAACGTTTGTTCCCGACCGGGTTGCGGCGCAGAAGGATTGCTTCGGCAGTGGTGGGGAACAAGATGAATTTTAAAATAAAAAAGGGTAGATGTAAAAATCTACCCTTTAATTTTTACGTTGAGTTACTTACACAATTAACATTGCATCGCCATAGGCAAGCATACGGTAATCGTGTTTCATGGCGTGTTTGTATGCCTTAAACATTGTTTCTTTACCACAAAAGGCAGAGCAAACTAACAACGATGGAGTTGCCGGTGGATGGAAGTTTGTGATGAATCCTTTTGCAATCTTAAAATCGTACGGAGGATAGATAAATTTATCTGTCCAGCCGTGATTTGGTTTTACGTTAAAGCTGGTTAATACGCTTGATTCCAACGCACGCATTACACTACAACCTGCAGCAAAAACGTTGCGTTTTGCTTTTAAGGATTTGTTGATGATTTCTGCGTTCTCGCGTGTGATTTCGAAGTACTCGCTGTACATGCGGTGCTTGGTTAAATCTTCTACTTCGATTGTCTCGAAAATACCTTGACCAATGTTTAAGGTAACATAGGCAATACGAACACCCTTTTTATCGAGTGCTTTAAGCATGTCGTTGGTAAAGTGCAACCCTCCGGTTGGAGGTGCAATTGAAGCCGTTTTATTTGGATTAGCAAATACAGTTTGATATGATTCTTTATCTTCTTCGGTTGCCTCGCGTTTTAGGTATTCGGGGATTGGCATTTCACCGATACGCTCTATGATTTTATGTAAATCGCCGTCGTAACTAAAACGTACTGTACGTCCGCGCGATGTTGTGTTATCAATGATTTCGCAATAGAAGCGATTGTTATCGAAGTAGATTTTGTTCCCAATTCGAACTTTACGAGCCGGCTCTACAATTACATCCCAAATTCGTTCCGGCGCTTTAAGTTCACGTAATAGCATAACTTCGATTTTAGCATTGGTTTTCTCTTTTTTGCCGTTTAGCTTAGCAGGGAAAACACGTGTATCGTTTAATACCAGACAGTCACCTTTTTCGAAGTAATCGAGGATGTTCTTAAATTTTTTATCCTTCATTTCGCCGGTAGCGCGGTCAATAACCAACATTTTAGCTGCATCGCGCGGTTCTGCCGGGTGTTTAGCTATTTGATTTTTTGGAATCGTAAACTTAAACTCAGAAAGTTTCATTCTGTAATCCTTAGAGATTTGATAATTTGAATGTTCCTTGAACAGGTACATTAAAAAGAGGGGGTTTTACGTATGTATAACACGCCTTATTTTAACCTGTGAAAACAATAGGACTACAAAAGTACGACTTTCGATAGGGCAAGGTCAATACTTAACTTTACGTAAATCCAAAAAATGAAACAATTTGAGCTAATTTCACCATATAAACCTGCCGGAGACCAGCCAAAAGCTATTACTGAGTTGGTTGCCGGACTACAAAGAGGCGATAAAAGCCAGACCTTATTAGGGGTTACCGGATCCGGAAAAACGTTTACTATGAGTAATGTTATTCAGGAAGTACAGAAACCTACGTTGGTAATTTCTCCAAATAAAACGTTAGCAGCTCAGTTGTATGGGGAGTTTAAGGCATTCTTTCCAAAAAATGCCGTTGAGTTCTTTATTAGTTACTACGACTATTATCAGCCGGAAGCATACATCCCAAGAACTGATACCTACATTGAAAAAGACTTTGCCATTAACGATGAAATTGACCGCCTACGATTACGGGCAACATCGGCGTTGGTGGAGGGCAGACGTGATGTATTGGTAGTTGCCTCGGTGAGTTGTATTTATGGTATTGGCGAAAAAGATTCTTTTGCTGAGTTTATGTTCCCGCTTCATGTTGGAATGAAGATAGAACGAAAGAAGTTACTGCACCGCTTAACGGATATGTTCTTTACCAGAAATGATATTGAATTTGGGCGAGCGATGTACCGTGTTCGTGGTGATGTTGTTGACGTAATGCCTGCATTTGAAGAAGAGATTGCTTTACGAATTGAATTATTTGGGGATGAAATTGAACGCCTATCGTTAATAACCCGGTTCGATGGGAAAGTTGTAGAGCGAATTGATTCCTATACATTGTATCCATCCAGACAGTTTGTAACAACACAATCAAACTTAGCCAAAGCAATGATTAACATTCGCGAAGAATTGTATAATCGCTTAAAGCATTTACGTGAGAATGATTTTCTGCTTGAGGCACAACGGTTGGAACAACGTACGTTGTACGATTTAGAAATGATGAAGGAGGTTGGCTACTGCTCCGGTATTGAGAATTATTCAATGCACATGGCCGGACGTCAACCCGGCGAAAAACCTACATGTTTAATGGATTATTTTCCGGAAGATTATTTGTTGGTGATTGATGAAAGTCACGTTACGTTACCGCAAGTACGTGCAATGTATAATGGTGATAGAGTTCGTAAAACTACGTTGGTTGAACACGGATTCCGATTACCGTCGGCATTAGAAAACCGTCCGTTAAAGTTTGAAGAGTTTAACGGACAGATTAACCAAGTTGTGTATGTAAGTGCTACACCCGGAGATTACGAATTAGAACAATGTCAGGGAGTAGTTGTTGAACAAGTAATACGCCCTACCGGTCTGTTAGACCCCGAAATAAGCGTACGTCCAATTGGTAATCAAATTGATGATTTAATCGGTGAAATTCGTAAGCGTGTTGAAAAACAAGAACGTGTTTTGGTAACTACACTTACTAAACGTATGGCTGAAGACTTAGCTGATTATCTTAAGAATCTCAATATCAAAGTTGCGTATATCCACAGCGAAGTTGTTGCATTGGAACGGGTTGAGATTATTCGTGATTTACGCACAGGGCTTTACGATGTATTAGTTGGTGTGAACCTTTTACGTGAAGGGTTGGATATGCCTGAGGTATCGTTAGTTGCTATTTTAGATGCTGATAAAGAAGGTTTCTTGCGGAGTGAACGCTCGTTGATTCAAACCGCCGGTCGTACTGCACGCCATGCAGAGGGACTTGTAATTTTATATGCTGATAAAGTTACACGCTCTATGCAAGCACTAATGAATGAAACGAACAGGCGTCGCGCTTTACAGATGGAGTATAACCGTGAACATGGTATTAACCCAAAAACGGTGTATAAATCCATCGAGGAAATCTTAAGCAGTACATCGGTTGCAGATGTGAAAAACCAACGCCAACAAGTGATAGAAGAAGCTTCGCAAACTCGTTTACGCATGGCAGCAGAACCTATTGCACAATATCTGAATGCAGAACAACGTAAAGAAATGGCTGACCAGCTGTTCGAAGAAATGAAGAAGGCAGCAAAAGAATTAGACTTTGAGCGTGCCGCCGAACTTCGCGATGAAATTCAACGGATTCAATCGCTCGACGATAAGAAGTAGTTTGCAACGAAATTGTAATTTTGTGTCAATGTTATTTTGGGTTGGTCGTCAACAAGTAACAAATCGAACAGAAATTTTTATTTAGGAGTTATATATGCAATACGATCCATTATTAGTACAACCAATGCGCGAAGAATTAACTCGTGCAGGTTTTGAAGAACTTCACACACCGGAACAAGTTGATGCGGCTTTAACAAAAAGTGGCGTGTCGTTATTGGTTGTAAATTCGGTTTGTGGATGTGCCGCCGGTTCTATGCGCCCTGGAGTTGTAAATTCGTTGGTTAACGAAAAGAAACCTGACCATTTGTTTACAGTATTTGCCGGACAAGACACCGAAGCAACACAATATGTTCGCGATACATATTTAGCCGGTCAGCCGCCATCATCACCATCCATTGCATTGTTTAACAATGGAACGTTGATTGGAATGATTCACCGCTATCAAATTGAAGGTCGTTTCCCGGAAGCAATTTCGCAGGCATTAAAAGGAGCGTACGATGAATTCTGCGTGCCAACTGCCGACGCAGTGTAATTGCATAAACTGATTAGAGAAAGGGGAGGGATACTTCCCCTTTTTTACTTTTAAATAGTATGATGAATATGGTTCCCCTCACTAGCCGCAGCAACCCTTCAGCGCCGCAACCCGGTCGGGAAAAATTCTTACAGCTTCGCGTCGTAATTATTAGGTTGTCGTTCTCTCCGGCAGTAGAACTGTTTGTTATTTACAACATGTGGTGCCGTCATGCGATAGCAAATTACTATACTGATTTCTTCTCGTCAAGTTCAAGCCAACGTAAGGTAGATACATCCAGTGCATTTCCAACGTCAGATAGTTTTTCGCTTAACTCGGTAATGGTTTGACACGGAAGATTCTGTGCATTATTTAACTGATTTTCTAAATCTACTTTTTGTTCTTCCAATTGTAGTATTTGCGTTTCAAGCAATTCATATTCACGTTGCTCTTTAAACGAAAGTCCCTTCTTTACTTGCTTCGGACGGTCTGCAACTTCCTTTACAATTGTTTTATTTTCCGGTTGAGGTTGATTCTTCTTTGCTTCAATTGCATCCAGATACGAACTATAGTTTCCGGGATATTGCTTAATGTTACCGTTTTCCTCGAAGGCGTACACAAACTCAACAGTTTTATCTAAAAATGCCCGGTCGTGCGACACAATTATCAGCACACCTTTAAAGTATTGTAAGTATTCTTCTAATGCCGATAACGTTGCCAGATCAAAATCGTTTGTTGGCTCATCAAGAATCAACACATTAGGATTACCCATCAGAATTCTGCATAACTCCAAGCGTCTGCGTTCACCGCCGCTTAACGTTTCCACCCGTGAGTGATGACGATTAGGCGCAAAGAGAAAACGCTCCAACAACTCTCTCGCAGAAATGTATCGTTCGCGGCCAACTCCGGCATCAATGTATTCTGCTACATCGCGCACGGCACCTATCAATGTTTGCATTGGTGGCAACTGCTCAAACTCCTGGCGGAAATATCCAATCTTTACTAAGTCTCCAAGTTTTACACTTCCCGTTTCTGGTTCAATCAAACCAACAAGTGTGTTAAGTAATGTTGATTTACCAGTTCCATTCGGACCAATAATTCCAATCTTATCGCCCGGTGCCGCATTGTAGGTAAACTTGTTAAACAGTATACGTCCGTTAATACTTTTGCTAATGTTATAGGCATCAATAATTCGTCCACCCAGAAACACATTCCCAACCTCAATTTTAATTTCGCGTTGTTCTTGTTGTTCCGGCTCGGCGGTCATCTTCTCAATCCAGTTGATGCGGCTTTGTTGCTTGGTTCTACGCGCTTTTGCGCCTTTTTGTAACCACGCTAACTCACTTCTAATTTTATTACGTAAATGTTCGGCGGCGGCTTCTTCTGTTTGTACCATTTGTTCTTTTCGTTCAAGGTATTTCTCGTAACTGCCGGGGAACACATATAATTTGTTTTTATCTAACTCAATAATCTTGTTCGATACCGCATCAAGAAAGTAACGGTCGTGCGTTACAAGCAAAACTGATTTTGTACTTTGTTGTAACTCTTCTTGAAGCCATTGAACAGTAGCAGCATCAAGGTGGTTTGTAGGTTCATCAAGAATCAACAGGTCAGGCGCTGAAAGCAAAGCACGAGCAAGTGCCACTCGTTTGCGTTGGCCACCACTCAAATTGCGAACATCTGCGTCAAACGTGGTAACACCCAACATACTTATTAAACGTTTCGCTTCGTTTTCTAAATTCCATGCGTTTAATCCTGCAATCCGTTCCGATACATCATGTAACTCCGCCTCTTGCTCGGTTGTTAGTGTATCAATGTGGCAAAGTGTGTGGTGACGTTTTATCAATCCATATTCTTCGGGCTTGCCGCTCATTACTGCGTTCAGCACCTGTGCATGTTCGGTAAAAGATGGCAACTGCTCCAGATATTCTATCGTCACATTTTTGTTATAGGCAACAGTTCCGGTATCCGTAACTTCTTTGCCTGCAATAATGCGTAGCAGGGTAGACTTACCAACGCCGTTCCGCCCAATAATTCCAACCCGTTCCCCCGACTCCATACCAAACGATATATCCTGAAACAACAGTGTCTCTTCAAATGTTTTGGAAACGTTATGTATCGAAAATAAATTCATGCGTTCTTTCTTTAGTACAATGTTTGTGGTTCGCTCACAGGATTTCACCGCCTTATGCGCGGCAACCCTGTCCGACCCGACCCTTTACTGAAATTTTTTTTCAGGATTACAAAAATACTTCGTGTGGAATGATAGTTCATGTAGTAGTTTAGCGGCTGTTATTGCCTATTGAGATAATTCTTCATAGAAATGTATCAATGGGGCAAGGCATTCTCCACATTACAGCATAAATATGGAAAGTATCAATCGACATCGTTTACCGATGATAGCCGCTACAATTATTAGCTCTGTAGCACTTATCTCGTTTGTATATCAAACATCACTATTTAACAATCCGGTAGGACCGTTGTTCCTATACGCTATAATGATGTTTGTACTAACACCTTTCCGTAAAGAATCTTTCTTTGTAAAACGGTTGATGTTATTGTGTACTCTCATCTTTGTATTGTGGATGTTGAGTGATTTAGGAATGTTGCTGTTGCCATTTATCTTATCGTTTGCATTGGCGTACCTGCTTGACCCATTGGTAACGTTATTTAGCAGATGGAAGTTAAACCGAAGCATAGTTTCCATGTTTATGGTGTTGATGATAGTTGGAATTATTGTGTTGATTTCCATCTTTGTGTTTCCACAGGTGTTTTCGCAGATTAACGATGTTATTAAAAAACTCTCATCCATGGTAACATCAACAACGCAGTATCTAGAAAGCCGACAGTTTTACCGCTGGTTGGAAAGCTTTGGCATTCAACAAGACCAAGCCAAGGAAATAGTGCAACAAGAGGTGGTACCACGCTTAGAGGAAGTTTCCAATGCAATCTTAAAGGGAATTTTGAATGTGCTATCGGGATTATCGTCGGTATTAGCACAGGCAATTAACGCCATCTTAATTCCAATCCTCACGTTTTATTTCCTCAACGATTTACCTCAACTCAAAATGTTGATTCACACAACATTAAGCAAACGCAACTCTCGTTTGCACTCCGATTTACTTCGCATTAACACAATAGTTCGGTCGTACATTGGCGGGCAGATTATAAGTGCAACGTTTGTAGGTACAATGGCAACTACATTGTTTCTCATCTTTGATATTCCGTATGCGGTAGTACTTGGAGTATTATGTGGGTTGTTGAATCCAATTCCTTACGTTGGGATTCTTGCCAGCTTGTTTGTGGCAATAATCACTATTCTGATTGTAGATATTAATAATGCAATGGTTATGATTATAGAAGTAGTTGTGATTGTAAACATCTTACACTTTATTACAACGTACATTATAGACCCACGCGTTACCGGCAGCAGAGTTGGCTTACATCCTGTTGTGTTAATTGCATCGTTGTTTGTGTTTGGGCATTTCTTTGGTTTTATTGGGTTGATTGTTGCAGTTCCGGCAACTGCAATTCTCATGATGTATTTTCAGGACTGGATGAAATCCCGCGAAGCCGCGTACGCAGTTCCTGTAATTGAAGAAGTTAAAAAGGAGAGTATTAAATGAAAGAACGAAAAGTAAAACCGGTAATTTCCGATGTGTTTACTCCGGTACACATGTCGTTATCTACCATGAACGAATATCTTGCTGCGTTTTTAGTATCGCTTAAAGATAAAAGCAAAGAGACCTTTGGCACATACCAACGCTGTCTACGCGACTTCACGTACTTCTTTACGGTTGATAAGAATTTTGCGTTTACTGTTAAATGTGTTGAACGCTACAAGCATTATCTTATTCACGAAAAGAAAATGGCAGAAGTATCCATGAGCCAATACTTAACTTCGTTGCGTAGGTTTTGTAATTACCTTGTGGAAACCGGAGTACTTGCAAAAAATCCTGCAAAGCGTGTTAGTGGTGGACGCCGTCCTAAAAAACATACACGCTCATTTATCTCTCAGGCGGAAATGGATATGCTGTTAAAGGCATTAGAGGGAGACGAATACGAACAACTCCGCGATAATGCCATCGTGCGGTTTATGATTGGCTGTGCTGTTTCCGAACTTGAGTTAACACGCATGGACATTGGCGATTTGAAACACGATGGAAAACGCTGGACGGTAATAGTTCAGGGTAAAGGGAAAACCGTTAAGGATGTTATTCTACCGGTTCCGCAATCGGTGGTGGATGCTGTACACAAATATCTTGCATTGCGAAGCGATGCCACGCCCGATAGACCTATGTTTCTAAGCCGTAGTAACCGCGCGCGCAATGGATATATGAACATTCGTTCTATGCGGGAGTTTGTGCATCTGCGGTTGATTAACAGCGGTATTAAACACGGTCGCGATTTGCGGTTAACGCCATTTTCGTTGCGGCATACAGCAGGTGTTATGATTGCCGAGCTTGGTGCAACGGTTGAAGAACTTATGCAGCGTCTGCGTTTAGAGTGGAGACCAACTGCAATGATTTACTTCCAACAGGCGGGACAGTTTGGTGTTACAACCAGAGAAGATTTGGCAGCACTTGTTCAGGTTCCAAAAGAATAATATGTTGCTATCGCAGACCGCACCAAATGTTAAGCTACTTAGCACGGTGCTTTGCGGGAGCGAACATCATGCAGCACATAAAAACAACAAGGGTCGGAGCGCACAGGGTTGGCGCGCTTGAGGATGTGAAATAGCAATTGCGGAAACCATACATTTCTATCTATGATTTCAGTTACAATTTTTTCTCGTGGTAAAACAGAAAGCATTTCTCCGGCAGAGCTTGCAAAGGCACGTGCGCGCATGCACCTTGAGGATGCTATTATTTGGGTTGATATGGAAAACCCAACCGAGGCTGAAGAACAGGAAATTTTAGAGGGCTACTTTGCATTCCACCCGTTAGCAATTGAAGATTGTAAAGCACACGGTCATGGCAGACGCGAACACCACCCAAAGATTGAGGATTATGATGATTATGTGTTTGTTGTGTTTAATCCGTTAAAATGGAAAACTAATTCTGAGAATGGTACTTCGGTAATGCAATTCAGTACATATCAGTTGAGTACGTTTATTGGGCATAAGTTTTTGGTAACACACCACAAACATCCGTTAGATGCGGTTAGTGAGGTGAAGGTACGATGTACGGTTCAGAATAAAATTATGTCGTCGGGTCCGGATTATATTTACCATTTGATAGTAGATAAAATAGTAGATGAGTATGTTCCGGTTGTTGAGCATTTTGATGATGTGCTTGATGATATTGAAGACAAAATCTTTAATAACTTTAGCGCGGTAAAATTTGCCGATGTTCTGGATATCAAAAAGAATATCGTGCGCCTTAGAACGATAATGGTGCAACAACGCGAAGTGCTGAATAGATTATCGCGCGGAGAGTTTGAGCTGATTTCGCAGGAAGAAACGTTCTACTACCGTAATGTGTACGACCATTTAGTGCGCATGGCTGAGTTAGTGGAATCGTACCGCGATGTGTTAAGCGGTTTATTGGAAGCATACTTTACGGTTAACGCAAACAGAATGAACATCGTCATGAAAACTCTTACGGTAATCTCTACGATATTTCTTCCGCTAACATTTATCAGTTCTATTTACGGAATGAACTTTGAATTTATGCCCGAATTGCATTGGAAATTAGGATATGCCTTTGCTTGGGTGTTATTTTTAAGTATTGCAATTGTAATGTTCATTTGGATGAAACGCAAAGGATGGCTTAGAGAATGAAATCGTTGCTCTTAGTTCTGGTGCTTGTTGCTGTGGTTATGGATGTACCTGCAACAGGCAAAACAAAACCTTCTGCCAAAAAAAATGCAGAACGGAAAAAAACTACTCAACAACCCACCGGTAAAACTGTTGGCAGTGCCGTTGTTGTTTCTATTGTTACCGAACAAAATCAACGGCTGGCAGTTCCATCCAGAATGATTAACGGAAAAATCTACTCTAGCATTTCACTCCTTCGCAATAAGTTATCACCCGAACAAGAAGACAATACAACACTAACTCTTGCCGGACATGATGTACGTTGCGTTGCCAATGGTTTTTTGGTAACAGGTAAATCCAAACAGGGAACACGCATGGCGCAGATGAAACTACCTGCGCTATTAATTGGGAAAGAAACCTACGTTCCTGTTCCTGACTTCTTTTATGCCTTAGATGCGCTTGGCGTGTATGAAGTTGAAGCCACGCAACAACTCATCATACTTAATCCATTTACCAGTACATTGGTAACTGCACAATTAATTGACTCCAAAAAAACATACAACCCATTCCAACCTGAAAAGGTGAAGGAAGTTGTGCCAAGCTTCCCAAAGGAAAACAAAGAAGCACCGCCATCTCGCTACAAACTTCCACAGGACTTAAAACGCCGTGAACTTGATACAGCCAAACACAAAGATGGCTCGTTGTTGATTGATTCTGTTGGCAGTAAAAATTTGGCTACCTTGGGATTCGTTAATCTTAAAACTACTCCAAACAGAATCAGTAAGGTTTATCCTGAAGTACTTAATGGAATTACGACAATTCACTTTGAGGCTGAGAAATCATTTACCGAACCCGAGCAACCTGTAGTTAAAGGAAACACCATAACCGTGCGGTTTCCGGGTGCTGTAAACGGACAAAAGTCGTTGGATGCAATTCGCAAACTGAACTTTAAGGAAGTAAAAACCTTTTTGGATGATGGCGAGCAAGTGTATTCTTTTACCCTACGTAAAGATAACCGCACCGCAACACTTACTAAAGAAAACACAAAACATTATGTGCTAATAATCAAACCAACAACTTCCGATTCAACTACCACCAAAAGCGAAAAGAAAAAGTGGAGTTTGGATTGTATTGTGCTTGATGCCGGACATGGCGGAAAAGATTGCGGAACAACCGGTATTGATGGCACGTGCGAAAAAACAGTTGCACTGAGTGTTGTAAAAAAACTCCGCAACGAAATCAAAAAGCTCTTCCCCGAAACCAAGGTTGTGCTTACTCGCGATGACGATACGTTTATTGAACTTTGGGAGCGCGGGGAAATTGCGAATAAAGCAGGAGGTAAGTTGTTGATTTCCATCCATTGTAATTCTATGCCTACCAAACCAAATCCTGCTAACGGATTTGAAACCTATGTGTTGAGTCCTGCCCGAACCGATGATGCAGTTGCTGTAGCAAACCAGGAAAACTCTGTTATCAAGTTGGAGCAGAAATCCGATAAATACAAAGGCATGAACGACGATCAGTTGATTCTGGCAACGCTTGCACAAACATCATTTGTAAAGTTCTCGCAAAAGTTTGCAACGTTGGTGCAAAGCGAAATGGATAATACCACAACCATGCACAGCCGAGGTGTTAACCAAGCCGCATTTATTGTGCTTATTGGTGCGGCAATGCCAAGCGTTCTTGTGGAAATTGGTTTCCTCTCAAATCCAACCGACTTAAAACAACTCACTACCGAAAAAGGTCAGACCACAATTGCAAAAGGAATTGCCAACGCCGTAAAGCGGTATTCCGATAGTTACAAACAAATAGTAAAATAACATTTGGGTAACCCTCTACAACCGTAGCAACCGCGCCAGCGCGGCAACCCAGTCCGAGCCTACCGTTGCAGTGGCGCTGTAAGTCTAACATAGAAAATTAGACCAAATGGTAAATAAACATTAAATAATCTAACTATTTGGATCTCGCCCCTTTTTTTCTATTCTCATCTTTATGTACGATACTAAGATTTCCTATATTATCTTCACCCTGCTTAGCTAATGGAATCACGTGATCTACTTCTATGTCATCACCAAGAAATATCTGATACCCACTTATCCCACTTCTTTCATTTTGTTTCATGATCATCTCATGTTTCTGTTCTTCAGTTAATCTGATTGATCTCTTCTCTATTTGATATTGCTGTTTGAAATCAGTAACTAATTTCTCAAATCGCTCCATACCCTTATTCTGGAGTGAATCTTCTAAAGGTATGTTTTTAGCGTAGATAAGAAGATCCTTTATCTGATTCTTTATTTCTATCCTATGCTCCTTAACCATTTCATAATTAATATCATTTAAAATGAACCAAAGAAAGTAAAAGTCTTGGAAAGTTCGTCTATAATATCTAGGATTGTTACCTGCTTTCAAAACAGTATCAAGTTCAGCTTTTAAATATTCATTTAACTCATTTTTTGAAACATGTTTGTCCAGTAGAATTAATTTGAGTTTTTTAATAAATCCCTTTGCGCTTTTGATTGCTAAATTGAAATCATTCTTCTTACTTTCAACATTTTCAGTAATATCCATTAAAAAGTTTGTGATTTGGGATTTTATTGCAATTCGGGCATTTAACCTGTTAGTTTTCTGATATATATCAAGTTTTCTTCTAGCTTCTTTGTTAGTAATAGAATTTGTGTACTCTAAGTATACTAAAGAAGTGATTAACTCTTCATTCTCCATTCTATCCCGATCGTTATTACCTAGTACTTGCTTAACATAAAACCACTCAATTAGAGATTCTTTTATTTTTTTTATTTGTTGAATTACATCAACATCAACCCATGAGTTCCACATCTCAAAGGAGTTATCTCTTATGGGATAAGGTTTATCATTTAACCTAATGAATAAATCTATTGGATTGAACTGTGGATTTAAGGTTTGGTCAATTTCAACAATGTATAAGGGAAAATCGTATATCTTATTCTGTTGTTCTTCCGATAATGCATTAAACTTACAACCATCGAGCTCATCTAGTATTTTAAGTTTTCTAAGTGCGAACCTGTAATTTTTAGAATTTTGAGATTTCCCAGTTTCATCTATATACTCATGACCAATATAACCTAACAATGTAAGTAGTCTTTGTTGACCATCAATTACTTCGCTTACACCATCTGAGCGTTTATATATAAATATTGCTGGCAGGGTTATACCAAGTAAAATACTTTCAATTATTGATGAAGCCTTTGATTGATTTATTACTTCTTGACGTTGGTAACTAGGTCTCACTAAAAACCGCCGTTTAGTCATCATTCGCATAACATCATCAATATTGATTCTAGAAGGCTCAGGTTTATTCAACCTAAGTGTATCAAGTTCTGATATTTTATTAGAGGTATTATTAGGTTTAAGTACATCTTTAATCTCACTACGTTTTAGATCGGAAGCTTGTATATAGATACTCGCATCAATCTTATATTTTTGCTCAATGAATTTTGAAGTACAACTATACCTCGTATTTACTTCTTTGTTAAAGCCATAATCAATATCAGTATACTGTTCAATGTTCTCATTTATGTATAGAGCGATTTGTTGAATTAGATCATCATTCAAATCTATTTGCAGCTCCTCTAATTCTAGTACGCCTAGTGACCATAAAAAGCAAGCAAGTGCTAATCTATTGTTCTTCAGTTTATTAGTATTACTATACTCATTTATTTTAATTATGAAGTTAACTTTCTTGATGAAATTCATTAAAATATTTCTTTCGTTTTCAATGTTATCATCACTATATTTTTCGTATAAACGAGAAATGAGTTCAAGTCTCATAGAACTTCTAGCATAATACATTATTGGTATCATTGGCAAAACCAAGTTTGCACGAATAAATGCCATTATTTTATCAATAGAAGGATTCTGTGCCTCTTGTTCCCGAATAGCGAAAAATGTTTTATAAAATATACTCGCAAACTCGCTGTTGTTAGTTAAGTAACTTTTGAATTCGTTGGATAATCCATCTTCATTATATACCGCATTTTCTATCTCTGATTTTCTAAGTGGAGTTATTCCTGAATTGTATCTAGAAAAAATCTCTTTCTTTACCCTATCTTCTAGGAATCTGTCAAGAGGTGGCTCGTTAACCAAGTTAAACTCAATAATTCTAATTTTAGCATCAAGAAATTTATCAATAATTTCAATATCATTTTTTGCAAGCTCGCTATATGTCAAATTTTTTAATGAAGTTAGCAAGCTTAAGCCCTTTCTATTAAGGGCAAATCGATCATCCATAAATCTTAAAACGGATTCATACCTTTGCCTCCCATCTATTATCTCAATTCCTTGCTTATTCTTAAAAAATATTAGAGGTGGAATTTCAGTTCCTAATAATATGCTTTCGATGAAGTGTGTTGCCTTACTGTAATCCCAAACATAGTTTCTTTGGTAATATGGTTTGTAGTCTATTTTATTTTTTAGGCGAGGGTTAAATAAGCTTAATATTGAAATTGAGTAAGTTTCAACTTTTAAATGTTCTTTGAAAATCTTTTCAAACGTTTCTTGCTTAATAGTTTTTTTCACAATGGAACCTCTATAGGGATATATAATAATATAGGAAAAATGTGCTGAAAGATGACTCGAATAACATACAGCTTTAATAACAAAACTAAAAACTTTAAATCATAATTAACCTATATATTGCATCAAATAATGGGTACAAAATAAATATTTATGTCCGCTTTCTCTCCGGCAATGCAACGGTGTTGCTTGTAGGTGGTGCGGTGCCGTCAAGCGTTAGCAAAAAATTATTTGGGTAAATGTGCTTTCAGCATAGAATACACGTACTTACCAATTATATCAAATTCAAGGTTAACGTACGTTCCGGCTTGCAAGGAACTAATAGTTGTTACGTGCCATGTGTGCGGGATAATAGCAACCTTACAACAGTTGTTCCCAACATCGGCTACCGTTAAACTAATTCCATTAACACAAATGGAACCCACGGGCACAACGTATGGCGCAAACTCCGGTGGATAGGAAATCCAAATCTCGTGACTTGTTCCCAACGCTGTAACAGAATCCACGGTTCCTACACAATCCACATGCCCTTGTACTATGTGTCCGCCCATGCGGGCTGTTGGCAACATGGCCCGTTCTAAATTCACGTTCATCCCAGGTTGCAAGTTGCCAAAGGTGGTCTTCTTAAGTGTTTCCTCAATTGCCTGAACGGTAAATGTTGATTCTGAACGTTTGATAACGGTTTGGCAAACCCCTTCAATACTTACGGAATCATCTATGGCAAGTCCGTTCATTATGGTAGAACATTCTACGGTGATTTCTAACCCGCCGTTAATGTTGGTAATTGCGGCAATGGTTCCTTGTTCTTCTATTAGTCCTGTAAACATAGTTGTGTTGTTGTTAGTTGTATTGAAATGAAAAATACATAATTGGCGGAAATCAATAAGCCCAAAGGTTATTCGTTACCGTGATATACCGTATTTTCGTACATCATTATTAACTGATTACACTTGCATGACCATTTGCTCCTGTTTTTATTACAATTACTTTCTTTCACGGAATCGGGCTTAGTTTATGGAGCACACAAAATCTATCCTTTGGGTTGATGACGAAATTGACCTTTTACGTCCGCATATTATACTATTACAACAACGCGGTTACAGCGTAGAAACTGCAACCAACGGCGAAGATGCCATAGAGTTAGCTCGTAATAACAATTACGGGTTAGTGTTTTTGGATGAATCTATGGTGGGGATGAGCGGTTTGGATACCTTATTGCAATTAAAAGATATGGATGCCTCGCGTCCCGTGGTAATGGTAACCAAGAACGAACAAGAGTCGTTAATGGAAGAAGCTATAGGTTTAAAAATTGACGACTACCTTACCAAACCGGTAAACCCTGCACAAATTCTTGCGGCATGTAAAAAGTTTTTGGAAGCAAAAAAAATTACCGAGCAGAAGATAACACAAGATTACATGCTATCGTTTGCCGAGATTACCCGCAGGTTATATGACAGACTTGAATGGAGTGACTGGCTTGACATTTACCAAAAACTTGTTGGCTGGAGTATTGAGCTTGATGCACATCCCGAATTGGGATTCGACCAAACCTTACGCGACCAATGGCGCGAATGTAATGCGGCATTCAGCAAGTTTGTTGATGAAAACTATAGGGATTGGCTAACCGATAAACCCGAAGAAGGAAATCCGCTCCTCTCTCCACATATATTAGATGAATATGTGTTGCCGCGCATTAAGAACAAAAACAAACGCACAATTTTCTTTGTAATAGACTGCATGCGTTTTGACCAATGGTTAATGATGGAAGAGTTCTTGCGTCCGTTGTATAACATTCAGAAAACATATTACAGTTCTGTGTTGCCAACAGCGACGCCTTTTGCGCGCAATGCAATTTTTAGCGGGTTGTTTCCGGCGGATATTAAAAAGCATTATCCGCAATGGGCACCAAACGATAACGAAGATGAACACAGCCAAAACGCTCACGAAAAAGAATTACTTGCTGCTTATTGTAAACGCAGATATGTAGAAGTACAAGGCGATGTCCAGTACATTAAGATAATAGATACAGACTTTGGCAAGAAGATAGAAAACGATATTCATCGCATTGCTAAAAATCATTTTACAGCAATTGTTGTAAATGCTGTGGATATGATTGCACACTCGCGAAGTGATTATGCAATCCTTAAAGAAATTGCCCCCGATGAAGCTGCGTACCGCTCCTTAACAAAGTCGTGGTTTCAGCACAGCAGTTTATACGGAATGCTTAGAACATTGGCAACCATGAAAGACGTGCAAATAGTCCTGACAACCGACCACGGTTCAATCCGTTGTTTGCGTGGAGTAAAGGCAATGGGCGATAGAGATACCTCAACCTGTTTGCGCTATAAAGTTGGCAGAAATGTAAAAGCTGAGGAGCGTCATGCCATGATAATTAAGAATCCGGAAGACTTCCGTTTATCAAAAGATTCGGTTACAAGCAACATGATAGTGGCAAAAGAGGACCATTATTTTGTTTATCCTACAGATTTTCACCATTATTTGACAAAATACCGCGATAGTTTTCAGCATGGGGGAATTTCTCTTGAAGAAATGATACTTCCCGTTGTAATTTTGGAGGCGAAATAAAAGCAACTTTTAAAAATCTTGGCTAAAAACAGAAAAGTCAGGTATAATGCCTGACTTTTTTTACGCTAATAACGGAAGTTCTTTTTGCATCGCAGCGTATGTTTTTCAACTTAGGTTCTTTAATGGAGAGTCATTTACAAACTCAACTTCATACAACCAATTCTGAAGATGAAACTATCGAATTAGGAAAACACTTTGCCGAGCGATTACATATAGGGGACATCGTAGCATTTTATGGCGGACTTGGCGCAGGGAAAACAGAATTTGTTAAAGGTATCTGCGAACACTTCCATGTTCCGGATATTGTTTCCAGCCCAACATTCACCATCATGAATCAATACGATGGCACCGACTCCGATGGAGATGATGTAAAGTTATATCACGTAGACCTATACCGTATAAACTCACAACGAGAATTCGATGACATCGGTTTTGACGACTGTATGTTTACCAACAACGCAATAAAACTTGTAGAGTGGGCAGAAAAAGCAAACGGTCACATGCCAAAAAAACGCTACTCGGTAAAATTTATCTTAGACGATAAAGACGAAAACAAACGCACCATCGAAATAACAAAAAGCGAACAATAAATAATCTTTTGCTTCGCAAGCCGCACCAAGTGTCGTCTAACAAACAAACATTATGCTGCGGGAAAGAATAATCTTCACGAAACACCCTTTATCGTGATACGATAGTTAGAACAATCAGAACAAGATTTAGAACAATACAATAGTACATACATGCATATCGCAGAACGAATCAGTCGGCTTGGAACAGAAACAGCATTCGAAGTATTAGTACGTGCCAGAGCGTTAGAAGCACAAGGTAAAAACATCGTTCACTTAGAAATTGGTGAACCGGATTTTGATACACCACAAAATATCATCGATGCCGCAAAGTATGCCTTAGATAATAGCTACTCGCATTATGGTCCAAGTGCCGGAATGCCCGAAGCACGCGAAGCAGTAGCAGCATATTTTAATAAAACACGTAACAACAATTTGTACAATGCAAACGAAGTTGTTATTACGCCCGGTGCAAAACCAATTATCTTCTATGCACTAATGGCTGTAGTTGATGAAGGAGATGAAGTAATTTATCCTAACCCTGGATTTCCGATTTACGAATCAGTCATTAACTTTCTTAAAGCTACTCCGGTTCCACTACCATTAAAAGAAGAAAAAGAATTCAGATTTGATATTGCAGATTTAGAAGCTCGCATAACTCCAAAAACTCGCATGTTGATTTTGAATACACCTCAAAATCCAACAGGCGGTATCTTAACCAAAGAAGATTTAGAACAGATTGCTGAATTAGCAAAGAAACATGACTTCATTGTATTCTCTGATGAAATTTATTCGCAAATAACATACGATGATTTCCATCACGAAAGTATTACACAATTTGATGGAATGAAAGAGCGTACTATTGTTTTAGATGGTTACTCAAAAACATTTGCCATGACCGGTTGGAGATTAGGGTATGGCTTAATGCCCGAACATATTGCAAAGATTGTTGCTAAGCTTCAAACCAACTGTACAAGTATGGCACCAAGCTTTTCTCAATTTGCCGGCATTGAAGCATTAACCGACAACACATTACCGCGTGTTAATGAGTTTGTTGCTGAATTCAAAAAGCGGAGAGATGTTATAGTTAAGGGAATAAACGAAATTCCCGGAATGCGATGTCACTCTCCAAAGGGTGCGTTTTATGTATTCCCTAACATTACCGGTTTAGGAATGACGTCGCAAGAATGTGCTGACTTTATGTTGTACAATGCTGGTGTGGCCTGTTTGAGTGGAACTGCATTTGGTGCCGAAGGTGAAGGATTTATTCGCTTCTCGTATGCAACATCAGTTGAGAATATTGAAGAAGCATTACGCCGAATCAAAAACGCTTTAGCCGCACGATAACATGAAATTTCTACTGTACATAGTATTTCTTGGTGGTGCCATTGCACTTGGAATGTTTCCATCGCTACGGAAACCACGTCCGGCATTTACAAAAATTATTACGATAGCGTTAATATCAATCGTAGTTGTTTTAGCACTGTACCCACCAACAATTGGAACTATTGCAGATGTTGTGCGTGCAAAGGCAGCACATTTGGAAAACCAAAAGTTGAATGTTGTCTTGCAACCGGATTGGAATACTGTTAAACAAACCAATAATGCATTCAGTGCAACAACATACGATGGCATAGCTGTTACTGCACAACTTGGTGAATCATCGTTATATTCATCTAACGATTTGTTCTTGGCACTTCAGTCTTTACAATCTGAACAGAACATTTTAGCGCAGGTTCATGCAACTGATAGTGCTAATGTGTACGCAATTGATAAGATTATTGGAGCAAAACCTGCAATATGGTTGCCATATATCCCGGCGTTAGAAGAACGTGCCCGTATTATGTATTTTCATGTGCCGATGTCGTGGGTTGCTTTTTTAGCATACTTTGTAACATTGATTTGTTCGATTCAATATCTGCGAACTAAAAATCTCGACTGGGAAATACAGGCGGCATCATCGGCAGCGATTGGGACATTGTTCTGTGCTTTGGCGTACATCACCGGTTCGGTATGGGCTAAGTTTAACTGGGGTAAGTTTTATAGCGGAGACCCACGGGAAATATCTGTACTGATACTTTTATTGATTTACGGAGCATACTTTGTTTTACGCGGTTCTGTAGATGGTAATGAACGTAGAGCACGATTAACCAGCGTGTATGCTATTCTGGGTTGTGTTGCGGCGATGTTTTTGATGTTTATTGTTCCAAGAATTATGCAAGGGTTACACCCGGGTTCATCGGACGATAAGAATATAGGCCCGTTGGCAAGTATGGATAAAGATGCAATTGATTTGACAAAGGCAGTAATCTTTTCCATGTCGCTTGGGGGATTTACATTGCTGTATTTTTGGTTGTTGAATCTGGGCATCAGGTTACGAATGATTGAAGAAAAAGTATTGCACCACGAAGCGGTGTAGTAGTTTACAATTTACTTTACGTTAAATTCATTGCGTTATGTATTTATTTTTTGTTCAGAATGCGTTGTATGTGGTACTTGTGGTAGCTCTTATCATTTGGGCTGGGATTTCTTGGTACATAACACGATTAGATAAGAAGGTTGAAATGCTGGAGCAGAAAGTACTTTCGATTCAGCAAGATGTGAAGTAGCTTTTTAGACCTCACCCTAACCCTCTCCAAGGGAGAGGGAAGAAGATGAGAAATAGGACAGTGCTTAATTGTGTATCACGATTGATGTTTATATGTTAGCAGAGGAACTGAACCGCATTGTGAGATTGTTTGATGGTTCGAGTTCGGTGCGGTCTGCGAAGCAAAAGATTATTATTACCATTATGCAAACACGATATATTATAGGCGGAATTATAGCGGTTGTTTTTGTGGCAATCGGGTTTTATGCGTTGAATGATTCGGGAATACAATATACCGATATTAAAACTGCTGAAGTGTTGAATAAGAAGGTTCAGGTTAAAGGAAAGTGGTTAAAAGAAGAGCCAAAGAGTTATGATAGCAAAGCAAATGTTTTTACCTTCTTGATGGAAGATGACGCACATAATAAAGTGAAGGTGGAATATACCGGAGCACAGCCTAATAACTTTGAGTTAGCTGAGAGTGTTGTGGTAAAAGGTAAAATGGAGAACGGTGTTTTTCATGCATCGGATATTTTAACAAAGTGTCCATCGAAGTATGAGGGCAGTGACCCTAACTTACATCCCGGAAACAAGAAATCAATCTAAAGTACGGGCGGATTACCGCCCTTTTTTGTGGAGTTACACATGGTTGGACAATATATTATTCATATACTTTTTGGTATTGCCGTTGGTATTACTGTTAGCTACTTTATGGCAATGAAAGGTAAAACAGGTTTACTTGCTCCGGCGAGAATACTGTATTATTTATTTGCAGTTGGCTTAGGTGCTGTTACTGTTTTGTTGATGAATAATGTGTTGACTCATCAGTTCCAGTATGCATATGTGCATGGGTATTCATCGAAAGATTTAGGTTCGCCGTTTATCTATGCCGCATTTTATGCAGGTCAAGAAGGCAGCTTTACATTATGGACAATCTTTACAACTGTAATTGGATTATTCTTGTTGCCGTATGTAAAGAAACGTGGATATGAACAACCCGTTATGTTTTTTTATGGGTTGATACTTGTGTTTTTAATGTTGATGTTGGTTGCCAAAAATCCATTTGCATTCTTATGGGAAACAATGGCAAATCAAGGCATCACACAGGAACGTGTGACAGGTCTAATGAATGATGGTACGTTGAACGGTAAAGGGTTAAATCCTGTATTACAGAACAGATGGATAATCATACATCCACCGATTTTGTTTTTAGGGTTTGCAGCTATGGCGGTACCGTTTGTTATGTCTATGGCAGGGTTAGTAAAACGAGAATTTCAGGAATGGATTAGGATAGCATTCCCGTGGGCGTTGTTTGCTTGTGCAGTATTAGGTTTTGGAATTATGTTAGGTGGCTTTTGGGCGTATGTAACATTAGGTTGGGGTGGCTTTTGGGCTTGGGACCCTGTAGAAAATTCATCGTTGATTCCGTGGCTTGTTTGTGTAGCACTTGTGCATACAATGTATGTTCAGCGTAAAACTAAAGGTTTTGTTAAAACGAATATACTTCTTTCAGTATTGACGTTTGTAGCTGTAATGCTTTCGACGTTTTTAACTCGCAGTGGGATATTGGGAGAGACCTCAGTTCACTCATTCGTAGAGCCGGGAATGTATGTATATAACATGCTGTTGTTCTTTCTAATTTTCTTTTTTGTGTTGGGAGTATCGCTCATTGCCATCTACTATAAAGACATTAAAAAGTTTAATGACCGATTTGAGTATTCATCGCGTGAGTTTACACTTGGGATTGGCTCGGCTGTTTTACTTGCCAGTGCAGTGATTGTAACTTTGGGAACATGCTATCCGGCTATAGCTGAGTTGATTGGACAACAAAAAATTGCGATTCAACAAAGTTTCTATAATACAATGCATATCCCAATTATGATTGCTTTGTTTTTGGTGAATGTCTTCTCAATGGCAATGTCCTGGAAGAGAACAAACAAAGAACAATTAATCAAACGTATTAAATGGTCGGTAATCATTTCACTGTTATCAACAATTGCAACCTACTTTTTAGGGGTGCATAATGCTGAGTATTTAGCATTAGTGTTTTTTAGTTGGATGGCATTGGTTATAAATGTGGATATGGCAGTTACCATTCTCCGAAAAACTCCGGTTAAGAGTGGAGCATATATCTCACACGCCGGTGTTGCATTGTTAATGTTAGGTATTGTTGCAACAGCTGGATATACTGAAACATCACATGCACGATTGAAGTTTAACACTCCGACTAATGTGTTGGGATATTCTCTAACCTATAAAGGCAGAGATAGAGTTGAGAAAGAGTTCAAGGACAGAGAGAAATACGAATACTATGTTGAAGTAGAAAAGAACGGGCAGAAGTTGTTAGCAAAACCAATTTGGTACTGGAGTGATTTTAATCAGCGTAAGGAACCAATGGCTGAACCCGGAATTGCATGGACGCCTAAATCTGACTTGTACGTTTCACCAAAACAAGTGATTTACGAAGGTGAAGCACCTAAAGTGAAATTGATGAAGGAACAGACTTCAGCTTTTCCAACAGATAGTACCGTTAGTTTTACAATGCAGCGCTTTGATATGAGCGAAGCACGTAATAGCGATATGGAAGGGTATTTGAAAATGGCTGCCATTGTTACTGTTCACACTGCATCGGGCGACGTTGAAAAAAAATTGTACACGTACTTTAACGGTACTGAGTTTTTGCCAATTGAAACAAAAATCCCAAACACAAATAAGCGTTTATCGTTAATTGAGGTAAAACGTAATCAGCAAGAGCCGGATAAATCTACCGCTACGTTTGCGTGTATAGATGAAGCAAAGCCGGAGACAATTCCTGTTGAGGTGTTTGTTGCTGATATATCAGTGAAGCCATTTATCAATTTGGTCTGGATTGGCGTAATAACAATGGTGTTTGGTTTCTTTATTGCCATCTTTAAACATTTGGGTGAGTCGGTAAAGAAGCAAGAGGTACCTAATCCGGATTCAGTAAGCGAAGGTTTGATTACTTCGGAAAGTAGTTTACCAACACCGGTTGTATAATTAATAGTATTGTTCTGTGATAATTCGTTCTTTACACATTTCACATCTACGGAATCATCAGGATACCGTGCTTGAGTTTGTGCAAGGTGTAAACATTTTACACGGGCTTAACGGAGTTGGTAAAACAACTGTACTTGAAGCTGTTTCGTTGTGTGGGTTTACGAAGTCTTTTTTACCCACACAAGATTCAATTCTTGTAACCAATGGAGCAGATGGTTATTCTGTTTCAGGACAGTGTGAAAGTGATTTGGTGATACCGTACAAAATAACTGTGTCGTTCTTTGGTAAGAAAGTAATCAGGTCATCGCATGGGGATGGATTATCGCCGAAGGATGTGATTGGTGAAATTCCGATGGTGATCTTATCTCCGGACTTTAAGATGATTACGTTTGGAACACCAAATGACCGTCGTGCTTTTTTAGATAGATTGTTATCACAATGTTCGCGCAGGTATTTTGAGGAGTTAAATAACTTGCGCAGGATTTTGAAACAGAGGAATAATCTACTTGCAGCTAAGTCTGGTTATTTTGATAAAGCTTTGTTTGAAGTGTGGACAGACCAGTTGTTACAATGTAGTGCTGAAATTATATTACGCCGGAATGCGTTTGTGCAAGAGTTTACACCATACTTTGAAACTGCATACGCACATATCTCTGCCGGTGGTGAACAGGTTTCGGTATTGTATGAGCCATTTGGGATAACGCTACAACAAACTACACCAAATAAACCTGATGTTATTGATGTATTGCGCATCTTAGCCAAAGAAGTTGAAGAAGATGAGAAACGCCGTGGTGTATCGTTGTTTGGTCCGCAGAAGGACGAATTGACAATTACCATTAACAATGGTGTTGCTAAAGATTATGCATCGCAAGGACAGCATAAATCGTTATTGATTGCGATTAAATCTGCTGAGTTTGAATATTTGAAAAATGTACGGAATGAAACACCTATATTGTTGTTAGATGATGTTTTTAGTGAGTTAGATATTCAGCGGACGGAACGTGTGTTTGATACCATTATAGCTCATGCTAAGCAAACATTTATTACAACAACCGAAGGTGGGAGATTAACAGATTTTATTCCTGAATCTACTGCAACGAAGTACTTCACCGTTGAATCGGGGAGTGTAACGGAGGATTCACTGTTATTGTAATAGTATGAATAACAATGCACAATCGTTAAAACAAATACTTTCGCAATACCTTAAGGAACGAGGGTTGGAGAATATTGTGAAAGAAGTTTCTGTACCTGAAGTATGGGAACAAATGATTGGCGATAGAGCAGCAAAGGTTACAAAGATTATTCGTTTTGATAACAGACAGTTGATAGTTGAAGTCAGTTCGCCTGTATGGAGAACGGAATTGCGTTTACGTAGCGAAGACATACGAGCAAAGATTAACAAGGCATTAGAAGGTGAAGTAGTACGAGAAATTATTATACGGTAGAATGGAACATTATCAGCCATATAAAATCAGAAGCGCGCAATGTGAGTTGTGTATAAACCTGATTGAGCGAACACGTAGAAGATGTGATGCATTCCCACAGGGAATACCACCGGAGATTTGGAACGATGAGATTGAACATACTCGTCCGTATCCGGGGGATGGCGGGATAATGTTTGAGAAGAAAATGATACGAAAGAGAAGATAATACTAACTCTTATTAAAAGATGGGTATGCTACATAAAATTAAGAGTTACTCGTTTGTGTTTTGTAAATGAAAAGCATGGATTCCCGATAAACGTTTATCACGTTTTCGGGAATGACAAATCTAAAATACGATGTTGGTACTTTGGAATTGAAGGTTCTCTTCTGCATGTTGTTGTTTGTTAATAGGGCAACAGTAGGAGCAGTCCGGCGATAGCAGAAAATACAATTGATATATACACTTTACTTTATACCATTATGAGTGAGATTCATGGCAACGACCAGGTTGCCCGCAGATTTGAAGAGCTTGAGCACTTACGTGCCGCGGGAGTTAATCCGTATCCGTTTACGTTTGAGAAAACACATGATAGTGCGTTGATAATTTCTACGTTTTCCGATGAAAACCCGGAGGCATTGAAGGATGTTTCTGTTGCCGGAAGAATTATGGCAATCCGTAAAATGGGGAAGGCAAGTTTTTTCCATATTCAGGATTCAACCGGTAGAATTCAAGTGTATATTAAGCGCGATGATTTGCCGGAAACATACGACCATTTCAGACTGTTTGATATTGGTGATATTGTTGGTGTGAAGGGATATGTGTTCCGCACCAAAACCGGCGAAGTAAGTGTACATACAACACA
>JAIBAE010000055.1 GCA_019695345.1 Bacteroidota bacterium
AACGGTGCTTCGCCGGACATGTGCCCGCTAACAAAACCAACGCCTTTGCCGTAATGCTCAACGCGAATATTACCGATGTAGTAATTACTTTGGTCGTTGCGTTTTGCCGGAACATCGGTTGCAGGTTGCACCAAACGTATTGTTGTATCGGAAACAGTAGCCGCCTGAAAATCAACTACTATGTTATCGTTGGTTCCATCAAATGAATACACTTTACCTGCCGGTGCAGTTCGTATAAATGCTGTATCGGAAAATTGCGTTACCTCCGATTCCACTGTTTGCGTGCCTTTGGTTACTACAACAGCATACTGATTACCTTTAATGTTTTTGTACTCAGCAACTGTTGATGTGTAGTCCTTTGTAATTATATCGTTAAACACCGAATGATACTCCCATACATTGCCTATCTGTAACGGATAAAAATCATTGGCAAATATTTTATAGGTGTTATCACCACCTTTGTTGTTGTAATCTACCGGGATGGTAAAGAATTCGCACGAGGAACATACAATACTTAGGAACAAACTTGTTGCAATCAAAAATAGTCGGGTTGATTTCATAGCACACACCAATATAGTTAAACTCTGTTTATGCTTATCAACAAAACTCAAGCGGGGATGTTTCTTTTGCAGAATAAATTTAACATTTACAATTCAAGTTTAACAATTTGCTTTTTGCTATCGCCGGACGCATCCGGTCATCGGCGCAAAGCCATACGTTACTTGTGCGTGAGAGAAGCTCTATGATCTATCTCCTATACCGTTGATACATAGCTGAGGAACTCTCTCCGCAAACAAAAAGCCCTGCATTACTGCAAGGCGCGGTGCGGTCGGGCGATAGCAACATATTATTGTAGTTTACCGATGTTCTCGGTGTGAACAAGGTTTGCGTAGAATATATCCCATATAAAGATTTCGGTTGTTCCGATTTCGTTCATTGGTGTGCCGCTTGCAAGCTCGGTTGCTTGCTCTATGCTTTCGGCTTGAATTAAAGTTAACCCACCTGCCGCTGTTTCAAAGCCACCACCGCCGCATGCTACCAAGTGTCCGCCGGACTGTAAAGAACGTAGCCATTCCATTAAACGTGGTATGCGGGAATCGAATTCTTCCTGACTAAATACCTCATCGGGACAGCACCAGATAAGTGCGTAGATTGTTTTCATAATGGTATGTATTTACTTGAAATAAAAATGCGTTGCACAATAATAAGATTTGTTGTGCAACGCATCTACAACTAAGAATGTTATTTTACAACAACCATTTGGCGTACTTCACTAAATACACCCGCATGCAACACATAGTTATATACACCGGCTGCAAGTTTGGAGGTATCGAATGTTGCGCTATGCTGCCCACCTTTTAATGTTTGCTGTCCGTTGTATAATTCTGCTACCAACTCGCCCGATGCAGAGTACACTTTAAGCGAAACAGGTACTGTTTCCTGAATATCAAAGCGTATTGTTGTACTACCATTTGCAGGGTTTGGTATTGTTTGGTACAGTGCAGGGCGCGTACCGCTATAGATAAGAGTTGTTGTTTTACATTTCTCGGATGTAAGAACATTTGTTTTTGTTGGTTTTAGATGTGGATTGATTTCCAGGAACAACAACGAATCGGTCTGAAAGTTTTTCGGTGTAACTACCAATGTATCTTGCGGCACATCGGGTACTGTTAGCAGAAACGTTACATCAGCTATTTTACCGGCTTTCAGGTCATCTATAGTACTAAAGTTAAGGTCAACATTAGAAAGACTACCTTTTGTATCGGCAGACATTTGATTTCCAAATACAGATGTTGCACTAATGAACTTCAGCATGTATGGATTCCATTTCATGTTTACGGTAAAGTTGAGTGCTTTTACCCAATAGAGATTCCCGTGATATGTTTGATTAAAGTCCTTCTCGCAATAGACAGGCACAACAATGGTATCGCCAAGGATACCACCTACATCTGCTGGTTTTGTAAAGTTAGTGTTATCGGTTGCAAACAACACCGGAAACGCCGGAGCATATCCGCGCCCTTTAACCGATGGTAGTGAATCGCGCAGAGAACATGGCCACATACTTGCAACTTGTACAACACTATTAAGTGTGTCTGTGTTCCGTGGACAAAACTCTATGGTAACAACGCATGAATCACCTACGGGTATAGGTTGGTTTTTAGCAGGTACTGAGTTTACTATTGCAAACTCTTTAGGCAACTGCGAGAGTAATGAGTCTATAGTAATTGATGTATCGCCTGTATTTTTTACGGAGAATGTTTTTTGTACACAATCAAGAATCCGCACACTATCAAAATCTACCACTTGTTGCTGAACCTTCATATCGGGTTGGATGACAATTAAGGTTGCTTTATCACCGCGCGAGTCATCAAGATTGTACTTCAGCACTTCCGGCGAATCAAACTTTAAGCTATCAAGTTGTACAGCAACAGTATCGCGCAGAGGAACTTTTGGTGTAAGGTGTGCTGTCATCACCAAACTCATAGAATCTACATCCTGACAATTTTTCAACAACACTTCACGTCCGTTTGTAGGGAAATCCTGAGGTGTGGTAGTGAACTGCGAAGTAACCCCAACATAGTTCAGCTTAGTAGTATCATATAGTAATCTGCATCTGATGTCAATCAAACTTCTGTTAGCCGATGTTGGCGGAAGTTTACGATATGAGTAAACAGGAATATGGAACGTATCGCAGACTGATGCTTTAAACACACTTTGGTTTGTTGCAGTGGAATCAAAACGGAAATCAAGTGTGTATTTAAAATCGGATACACCCGTGCCTTGTAATAGAATGGTTGTATCCTTATCGTTACATGGCTTACTCAAATACAACACAGCCCGCGCCTGATATGCCCGTTTAGCACGTGGCTTAAACCGGAAACGAATTGGATACTTTGATGTTTTAGCTGTTGCGGGGTCAAGCACAACAGGAAACTTAATCGGATTACCTAACGTGTCAACCGCATAAAACACCCGTTCATCGGGCGAGAATGACACCGAATCAATCTGAACAATCTCCTGATAAGGATTCTCGGTATATCCCGGAACAAAAACATTTGAAATATCCTGTTTGGCTTTCATTGCCGCATAGGCATCAACCGGTGTTGGAGGGAACAAGAAGTTTGTGGAATCCGGGCGGAACGTCATGGCACGTTTTCCAACTAATAATACCGAGTCTTTTTGTGACCATACAGAAGTATGTGACTGTATCCACAACTTTGCAGCACTTGTTACATTCTTTAACTGGGCTGTTGTTTTGGGGCAGTACGTAATTAGTAAAACATCCGAACTATCGTGGGGTAATGTAAACGGTATTTGCTTGTTATTGAGTTCATAATACTTTGATGTAAAGCTAAATAATTGCGGAGTAGCACCCGCAATATTTTTCCCGTCTATAAAAAGTGAATCAATGATAACATCATGTACATGCGATGGGTTTGTTAAGGGGATATCGCGAGTTTTACAATCGCACGGACGTACATAGGAGAAGTTTTGAATACTAAATGGAGAATCCATTTTTAATAAAATTGCTTTAGCAGTAAACTTACCTTTTGTAACAATATTAGGGCATGGGTCGGAGCCATTTACCGTTACATCACCATCGTACACTTGTGTTTGCGTAGGCTTAAAGTCCACAACAAACTGAATGGAGTCGCGTGGTTGAAGTGTATTTGGCAACTGCTTTGTTTGCGATACAATTACAAACCCCGGTGGTAACGAAATATTATCGGCCCGTACAGGAACAGGGGAAATATTCTCCAATGTTATGGTATCTCGTTTTGTATCACCTGCTTCTATCGAGCCAAACACCGTTAACGGCGTGATATATAATTTTGGAACTACCGATGATGCCCGTAGTTGTACCATCCAATCATCGCCACTGCTCGACTTATACTGTAAATACGAACGTATTGCTAAATCCTGTGTGTTATCGTTTGGCGTAAACTTAAAGTAAAAACGTTTAGATTCATTTACATTCAACGGTACCGAACCCGGTAATGGTATTGGTGTTCCTGTGTTGTCAACATGAGTAAATTTACCCGACGGGTCGTTTAAGGTGAAGTTAGTTAATGACTGCGCAGAAGATGATACATTAATAATATCAATATGCCCAACACTATCTTTACAACTAATCACATTTTTAATGTTCATGATTGTTGAATCAAATTTAAATCGCTCAATATATCCCTTACCATGTACAGGAATACAATGAGTGGTAAAGCAACGTTGTTCAAACAAGCACAATTCATCGTTATAATCAATTGCATCAACCGGTCGGAAGGTTACATTAATTGTTTTAGACTGCCCCGGAGATAACGATGCTGTTTTAGCACCCGGAAAAACAAATACATCTCCCTGTTTTAAGTAAAAACTAATGTTCATTACATCAGTTGTACTATTATTGGTAAACGTAACCGGAAGTGTTGACTGTTTACCAACAACTACATTCCCAAACTCTACCTGTGGGGTAGAAAATGTTACATCATTATCCAAGCCGCGCCCGCTAAATGGAATACGAATGATAAACGTACACGGCGAACCCGCCAAACGAGCATAATATACAATTTCGCCATTTAACAAACCCGGAGCCGATGGCTTAAACCGCCAGTACTTTTCTAACTCGCCAACTTTGGAAGATGGCTGTAAGGTATATGGAAAAACTCTGGGTACTCGTACAGGAACAATTTGTGGTGGATACGAAACAGAATCAATAAAGATATTCCGTAATGTTCGGTTATACCAGTTCCACGCAATTGATGCAGATAAATCATTAGGGCATGTTGAGGCAAATGGGAAGTTTGCAATTTTAGTCTTACCGTCCGATCTCATTATTTGGAACACTAGTTGTACCTGGCCTGCCAGTGGAATTTTTGTTACCGCCTGGCAATCGGTTGATGTAATTTTAAGGGAGTCGAGATATCTGAATGTTGTATCACGTCCGGCAGGAATCGTAAACCGAACAACAACATCAATACACTCTCCTACTTTTAGAGTTATTGGGGTTGTCGGCGAAACAACCGAAAATGCCTGCCCTATTATGGTAGAAAGATTTGTTATGGTTACATCGTGCGGTGTACCAAGCAGATTACTTTGATTACAAATACGAATTGTACTATCGTGATAAGGAGTTTGAGAACATCCTACAAACATTGTATCAAAGGTAATACTCGATTTTAATCTGTTATCGGGTGCCTTGTATTTATAGGTTAATTCTGTTAGGCGGTTAAACGTAAATTTTACGGTATCTACAATTGTACAACGGTTTGCACCAACATATCGCACTCCTGCCAAAACTGGACCAACCGGAGTTCCCTTAAATGATATGGTGTAGTTTACCGGTTGATTAGGATTGAGTGTTACTGTTGTTGGGGCTACCGTAAAGTACTTAGCATCAGTACCAACCACAGCTAGTGTTCCACTACTACCACACATTGAGGTATCTGTAGCAGTAACACTCCATTGTTTCGTGGAATCACATTTCATATCGTCGGTAATTGTTTTACCGGTAACACCTGCAACAGTTGTTACAATTTTGTTTTGCAGAGTTCTATCGGAAGCTGAACACACGGCTTGCCCGCGAGGGTTTCCTGTATTTCCGTTACCTGTTGCATCACAGAATATAGTTCCGTATTTCTCAACATCATTACAACGGTAATACATCACTAAATCTGCTTCGTTCCCTGCAAGCGATTTATTACTATTACAGTACAACTCATCCCATCGCAGTGCACGTTTCCATAAACGAATCTCATCCATTTGCCCTACGTACACACGGTTATTGGAGCTCTTTGGCAAACCGCCATGTGCACCAATCATCATTTGTGTACCGGCATCAGCAGGAACCCGTAATATACTTGCCGGATATTGACTATTCTTGTTCGAATTAACCAATCCACCGTTTATATATAAATACACTGTTTGCGTAGTTCCATCAAACACCCCTGCTACATGAGTCCATTTACCATATAACCCTGCGGCCGATGTTTTTGCCAGTGTATTATCGGCATTGCCTTTATTTGCATTGGGGCTATTGATTTCAAACACTAATTCGTCGGCGGCATTAATATACATTTGCCACACATCATTCTCGTCGGTACGCTCGCCCCACAAGCCGCCAATTAGCACCGTAGTTCCGGCTTGTTTTGTTGGCTTTATCCATGCTTCAAACGTCATGGCAGAGCTAACGGTAGCAAGCGATGGTGTTTTAGTTACCACCAAATAGTCAACAGCGGCACCGGTACTAACCGAGCCCGTATATGCACGCCCCAAACACGACTTATCCGCATCACATGGTGCAGGAAACTGAGCAACAGCTACATGGGTAGTTACTGCAAATACAGCAAACAGAATTGGTACTATTAACTTCATAGTGTACGTGGGGAAGGTGGAACGAACTTCATCCGTGAATTATCCCAAAAATCGTACCTTATTTGGTACAATCAAAGAATATTCTTCTGTATCCTGTAAAAACACTCTAAATGCAATTTGGTTGCAAGGTTTTTTGCTATCGCCCGACCGCACCTAATGTTTCACAAGAAACAACCTCATCCTGCGGGAAAGAAGCTCAATAAAGAAATACCTGTTATCGTGAATATCTGTGTTAGTAGTTCATTTCCAGAGCATCAAAGTCTTTAATGGCAGATAATTTCAGAAGTTCAGGAATTACTATATTGTTTCGGGTTACTTTAAAAATCTCTTCACCTGTATCGGCATCTTCCTTAGTGTTTTCTTTCACGATTTTCTTTTTCGTTATAAAGTTGATGCTTGTTTCACTCAAAATTACCGGACCTCTATCACTACTTGCATCATACCCTATCAGTTCAAAGTCAGTACTTTTATATCTAAAGGTGTACTTCCAATAACCATATCTACCGTGTGAATACTGCACATATAATTTACCGTTGCTTATTCCAACCGACAATTCCGGCGCATAATAAACACCACCATCTTCATTCTCCGATGAAAAGCAATCGTAGTTCTTTACAGCTACTTGGTATTGGTTGTTTTTGTTTAACAATATGATAATACCTCTTCGGTTACGGTCAAGTTCTCCGCGGTATTCATCATTTATTATGTATTGTTTATCAGTGCCTTTAATAATAAGAACACAATCATCTATTCCATCTTTATTAAGGTCACCATTTATACGTTCAAAAAGAATGTACCCCTTGGGTATAAAGTCTGCTGGATTACTTTTAAGAACTTGATTATGATTTGGTTGTTGTTTGGCTGTAACAGTTGTTGCGTTGTGCATAGTTAGTGCAACACAATATCTTTTTGAATCCAAGCACAAGCTATGTACAGTAATCAATTCAAACAATACTATGGATAACAATACAAATTTCATTGTGTTGGTTATTGGTTGAGCTCCGTTATAAGTTGAGTGATGTGTTTGTGACTTTGTAAAGTACAGCAAACAACCTTCTGTTAAGTCGAGAAATCTTATCGAAATGTAAATACCACGTCAGATATAGAAAATAAGAGATATGAAAAAGTATTTACTCGATATTATTATCCTTTAACAATTCAGCAAATTCTTTCCCACCCCAATCTTTCTTTAATGCCGGATTTACCTTGGAAATATTTATTATCCGTCTGTCTATCTCTTTGTTTTTAAAAGCAATCAATACCTTTGTAGCTTTTAGATAAATGTGTGGATTATCTTCCGTTTTAAGTCTCCTGAAAAGTGCATTTATGATAGTAGAATCTCTTGTTTTTAATGCCTGATTTGCAAATAGCGGAAACTGTAGCACTGCAATTTCTTTAATGTGTTTACTAATTTGTTTAATTGCAAAAGGCCTATCCCTCACTAAAATTGTATCAAGTATTACTTGCAGAAATTTTTTTGATGTTACTTCATCATCATAAATAGTGGTATTCAGGTATTCAAAATCTGTAGCATTTTGGATTGTCTTTTTTGCTAGTTGGTATGCTCTTTCAGGATCTTTGTTATACAGAATATAAAAAACACTCGGACTTATTTTTTTTTTCTTTGTTCCACATACTCCAAAGTAGTTCATCATATATTGGTGTATAAAACTCCTCAATAGCATTAAAAATAAAATTTACATGATACTCTCTCATGTTTCTATGTTTTGTTTGTGTAAGTGGAACTCTTAGAAGTTTTAGAGCTATATCGTTTTTATAACTTGCTATTGCTTTGTATAGTTCTCTCCATTCATCATACCAGAATTTTTCTCGAATTGCCTGATGCAAAGATTTATTTAGTAGTGGCAGAAAAACAGTATCTGGAAATTGACTGATTGCTTTATATGTAAAAAAATTATAGTGATACGTTCTTAAGATTTTTTCGTTACCTAGGATTAACTGGATGTCTTCTTTTCTTCTAAACTTAGCGAGTGCAACCAATGCAGACTGATTAGTTTCTTTTATCACAAGTTCCTTAACTCTGTTGTAGAGCGTCTCGTTTAAAGAAGCCCTATTGATAGCACTATCTTTTGCAAGCAAGTTATTATGTGTATAGATTAATATACTGTCTATAATATCATGTTCTGTACTTGTAAGTTTATCTACTTTTGTTTCAATTTGCCGAGTAGCGGAACGAATAAAAAAAATCTCCTACGATTTCTTTCCTAATCACACAATAGGACATCTCACTAATAATTTCATCATCTGTAATATGTTTCAGAATTATTGGGAGTAAGCTAACTGAAGTATCTTTTGTTAATGCCCAAAATGAATAACAACGAACTACACCGTTTGGGTGGTTAGTTAGCTCTTGAAGCTCATCTTTAGTAGCTATTTTTTGTAAATCAACAAAGTTGTCGTATTGCTGCGGGCGAGTTCCTACCTGACCAACAGCAATATGCATCAACATATTCTCTTTCTCAATTTTATATACAATCTCTTTTGTCTGTTCGGAAACCTTAGCTACATCAAACTGATATGTTTGTCCAAAACATTTTGTAGTTATTATCAGAATAGCTAATGTAAGTGATAATTTCATTTTATATTGATAATAATGCTATTACTTTAACATGACTGATTTTAAGTTTCGTCATGTGTACAGCGAAGCGCACATGACGCGGCATACTAACACGGCATGATGCCCTTCGCAGACTCAGCAAGTCATACCGGAACTTGATAGCAATTTATACGCTACCCTTTAATTCAGAAAACCGATCGTATTTGTTTCCATATTTATTTTCAACATCAGCTAAAGAGTTATACCACCAGAGCCCAGCATGTCCGGTGCCCTGAGGAGCAACGAGAACTTCGGTTATCAGTTTCTTATTGTCCAGAAGTAGTAATGATTTGTCAGGCCAATTGTCGGGATAACTAATGATATCAACAATTATAGTATCCTTAAGTTCCAGAACAGGTTTGTTGTATGCTTGCCACCACTTAGGCTGGTTAAATACGCTCACAGCATTTTTGTGAAGTTCACGTGTCCAAGCCTCGTCGTCGTTAACGCCAAAAGGAATCCCAATAGTCTTACCGTTGTCGAGAACAATAAAACAATCTGCTTTATCAAGTCCGTATGGTTCTGATTCTAGCTTAATCAAAATATCAACAATTCTTTTTCCTATAAGGTCTTTTAATTTCATTCTGTTTGTCCGCAGTTATAACCTTTGTGTTCCGTCACATGTTCAGCGAAGCGCACATGACGCGGCATACTCACACGGCATGACGCCCTTCGCAGACTCAGCAAGTCATGCCGGAACTTACAGAGTTTCATTAAATCCTGTGTTATAGGCAGTTATTCTTTCATCGCTTTGTAGAAAATTAATTCTCTCTAACATAATAAATATCATCGTGTCCATAGGTTTTCTCTTTTCCAAAATATTTTAATTGACCATCAATAAGAGTGTCCTTTGTTAGTTTAATTAGTGAGTCGTTAGCATATTTATTGTCAAACAAATCTTGTCCAGGCATAGCCATTCCATTCATCTCGGTTATAGCTAAAGCAAGTTTTGTTGAGTCCTTACTAAATAACCATTTTCCTTTGAACTTCATACTTCCATAAAGTTCTTTATCAAATGTTCCGTCTTGTTTAAACCAAATAAGTTCTGACATTGACTTATCAATAGCTTTATAATCCTTGCCAAAATATTTAACTCCAACTTGTCTCCATCGTTGACAAAGCAAATCCGTTTTGTGGTTGAGTTCTGAAAACGATAAAAGAAGAATGGACAACAATGTTATTAATGTAAGTTTCATATTTTTTTGAATTAGCAATTAAGTATCTACGTAGCGTACTTCCTCCAAGAAGCTGTTTTCTGGAAATTAGAGAATTTTTTTTTGATTGTTAATTTCTTACTGTTTTCTGTTCGATACAAACATAACTAACACACCTCTCGCGCGAACAACGGTGTTTAGTGATAAACGTTCTGTTCCGCATATATACGGCGTAGGGGAATTTTCCAATTCCCCTACATTTATAATTGACGTTTGGCGCGGACTGCGTTAGCAACAACACATTTACTTTTTATCTTTTTTCTTGATGGCTACTGCCGGTATTGTAAAGGTATTGGCAAGTGTGTTGAACTTTGCTACGGAGTCGGTTTCAATTGTGCGCCAACGCATCAGTTGTTTATCTATGCGGGCGGTTATGGTTTGCACGGCTTTATAGGTTTGTTGTGTTGGCTTGGCATCGGCCGATGCTACGGTACTTGCTAACGCCGCAAGTTTGTTGTTGAGTTTCATGGGGAAGTTGAGTAAGTCTTGTCCTGCTTTTGCTTTTGTTTGCACCAGTTCTTCTTCTATGTTGGTAAGTGTGTCTTCTATTGCTTTTGCAAGTGCGCGGATTTCTTTGGTTGCAAGTGTATCTTTTATGTTGTCGGTTATTTTACCAAGTACAGTTCCTATTTGCGATTTTATATCGCGCATGTTGTTTACGGCATCGTGTGTTTCGGTTACTTTTTTGTTGATTTGTTGGTGTAGTTCAAACTGTTCGTCTAAATCTTTCTGTAATACTGCCACACTTGGTATTATGCTGAATTGTTCTTTGGCTATTACCGAGTCGCCAAGTTTCATTTTTACGGTATAGACGCCGGGTACAGCTTTGGGTCCGGTGGTGGAAGCACCCCACATTACAACAGGCGATTCGGTTGCATTGGGGTAGCGTGTGTTCCAAACAAAACGGTTAAAGCCGGAATCGGCTGGTACTGTTCCGCGTGAACGTTTACGTTCGGTATCGGGATAGAACTTTGTGTTGGGCTTAATGGGGTCGCCTTTTGCATCTTTGTTGGATGAGTACTCTATAATGAGCGAATCTTTTGCATCGCGGAATTCGAGTATTACCGGTTTTGTTAGGCGTTTGGTGAATACATAATTCACCAACACACCGTTTGGTGCGTTCTCGCCTGTTTGCATCGTTGGGGAACTGAATGAACCGCCATCTATGCGGTATGCAGCACGCGGCGTGAATAATGTTGTTGTATTGTTTTTTATGCTTGCATAGTTTTTGGCAAGTTGGCGCAGTGGAGTAATGTCATCAAGTATCCAGAACGAACGTCCGTGCGTTGCTACAATCAAATCGCTTTCGCGTTCGTGAATTACCAAATCGTGTATAGGCGAGCGCGGCAAGTTTAACTGGAACGACTGCCATTCTGCACCATCATCGAACGAGATATACATTCCTGTTTCTGTTCCGGCAAATAACAATCCTTGTTGGCGGTTATCCTCGCGTATTACGCGCGTATAACTTGGTGCGTTAATGCCGTTGGTTATCATCTTCCATGTTTTACCGTAATCGGTTGTTTTAAGTAAGTAGGGCTTTTGGTCGTCGGCAGATTTATACCGTGTTGCGGCAACATAGGCAGTGCCTTCGGCAAAGTGGCTTGCTTCTATAATGCTAATCAGCGTAGGTTTATCTCCATCGGTGGGTAATATTTTTGGTGTTACATTTTGCCACGCTTTACCGCCATCGGTTGTTACGTGGATAAGCCCGTCGTCGCTGCCTGCCCATAATACGTTTTTGTTAAGCGGAGATTCTGCAAAGGCAAATATGGTGCAGTATGTTTCTACGCCTGTGTTGTCTTTGGAAATCATTCCGCCCGATGGTTTCTGTTTTGATTTATCGTTGGTTGTTAAGTCCGGACTAATTTCATCCCAACTTTGCCCGGCATTACTTGTGCGGAATACATGATTACCGCACGTATATAATAGATCGGGGTTGTGCTTAGAAAACACAATTGGATACGTCCACTGAAAACGATACGGATGTGTTTCCGCGCCACTGCCTACAACATTTTCAGGATACACACTTACATCCTGGTCTTGTCCTGTTTTACGGTTTAGCTTTGATAAGAAGCCACCATAATTTCCACCATAAATAATATCATCATCTTTTGGGTCAACAGCAATGTACCCCGATTCCCCGCCTGCGGCTACAAACCAATCGCCTTTATCAATACTAAATCCAAGCGAGCGCGATGTAATACCAACCGATGAGTTATCCTGCTGGCAACCGTACACACGGTACGGTATGTGGTTATCTGTGGTAACATGGTAAAATTGTGCGGTAGGAATATCAAGTTCGCTCCAACTATCGCCACCTGTGTTTGTTACCGTTGCGCCGCCATCATCGGCAAGAATAAAACGGTCGGCGTCATTAGGGTCAATCCACATATCGTGGTGGTCGCCGTGCATGGTACCCATACCGCTAAAGGTGCGTCCGCCATCGGTGCTTTTATGGAAACCAACATTAAGCGCGTAAATTACATCTGCATTTTTTGGGTCAGCAACAATGTGCGAAAAATACCACGGGCGTTGGCGGATGTTTTTTTCTTCGCTTGTGCGACTCCATGTTTTACCGGCATCGTTGCTAACAAACAGTCCGCCGTTTTCGTTTTCAATCATAGCCCACACTTTATCGCGTTGTGCGGGCGAGCAAGCTATACGAATCTTGCCAAGCATACCAACAGGTAACCCTGCATGTTTAGAGATTTCAGTCCATGTATCACCGCCATCGGTAGATTTAAACAGTCCACTTCCGTTACCACCGCTGCTCATAGAAAACGCGTTACGGTACGCCTGCCATAATGCAGCATACAGTATGCGCGGGTTATTGGGGTCGCGCTGCACATCAATTGCTCCCGTGGAATCACCCAATGCACCGTTTCTACCTAATACTTTTTTCCACGTTGCACCGCCATCGGTTGTTTTATATATGCCGCGGTCACTGTTAGTACCAAACACCCTGCCCATAGCGGCAACCACAACTTCATCGGCGCGGTCGGGGTGAACTGATATTTTACCGATAGCAAATGTTTCTTTTAATCCTGCACTATTCCACGTTCTGCCGCCGTCGGTTGTTTTGTGCAAGCCATCGCCAAACGAGATATTCCCGCGGATATCACATTCGCCCGTACCAGCGTAGATAACATTCACATCGCTTTTGGCAACAGCTATAGCTCCAACCGAAGATGCCACAAACGATGTATCACTAATACACACCCACGAGTCTCCCGCATCGGTTGTACGCCACACACCGCCACCTGTTGCTCCAAAGTAATACGTTTTTCTATCGCCCGGAATGCCTGTACACGCAAGCGAACGTCCACCACGGAACGGGCCAATACAACGGTAGCGCATACCATCATAAAACACAGGGCTAACCTGCGCGTTAACTAACTGGGCAAGGGTAATAACAACAAAAGCTATACTAACAATGCGGTTCATAATAGTGCCATGTAATACATAAACAGAAGTCTGCAAATTATATACGTTTATGGTTTTGCGCATAATGGTGTGTATAACTAAATGTTTTTGCTATCGCGTGACCGCACCAAATCTCACAATCTTATGAAACCTGCTGTCTGCGGAAGAAACGCATATAAGGAACACACAACATAGTTGGCCGACGTTTCTAAACTCTGTTATTATTTGATGTAACCTATAATTACCGTAGTTACAAAAAGTATTCTATTTTTGTTGCAATCAAACATCAATCTAAGATTTATAAGAAGTAAGTTTATTATCGCTGTGTTCACCAATCCCACGTAAGGTATCAACAGAATGAATGTTCCCAAAGAAAGATGGATAGAGGAAGTACATGACCTTCCAGAAAAATTACTCACATGCAATCCAAGATATTCCTATTTACAGACTGCATATCACATAAAATACACCAAAGGTATTTTAAAGACCTATAAGAAATCAGTCGTCAGAATAAACAACTCAAATGATTTTTCAAATATAAACCCAATACAAATTTCGATTGGAGATAGTAACGAAGAGTGGATACTTCATTCAGCGATAGTATACAGAGGAAATTCAATCATTGATAAAACCGACTCGCTTAAGTTTGAAGAGTTAAAACGAGAAAGAGGTTTAGAGCAAAATGTGATAACAGGTACTAAAACATTTATTGCTCAAATTAATGATCTACAAATTGGGGACGTAGTTTGTTATGAGTTCACTACAATAAATACGAACCCCATATACAGTAACCATTTTGAATTTTTTTTTACAGAGTTCATTTGCTGTTCCTTTATATCAACTACGCCTTAAGGTTGACTACGAAAACCCAGATAGAATATGTACTTATAGAGAGTATGATGGTTTTAATGAAACAGTTACATCCGAAATCGATTCAACCGGCAGATATGTTTATGAAAAAGACGATATAGACTCTGTAATTCTTGAAGACAATATTCCAAACGATAGAATACCATTTTCTTATGTCGAATTTTCAGACTTTAAGAATTGGGAAGAATTTGGCGACTTAGTTAAACAAGGATATGAAAAAATTGTCTATAAAAATGAGATCATTGAAGAATATATAAAGCCCATTATTAGTAACTGTAAAAGTAAGGCGGAAGAAATAGAGACGTTAGTAAATCATGTTCAGAAAAATATTGCATACTATTCTCTATCGCTAAATGAATATAGTTACTTTCCACATTCTCCGGATGCCATTATTCATAACAACTATGGTGATTGCAAGGATAAGTCGGTACTATTGAAAACACTGTTGCAAGCATTAGGTATACACTCATCTATTGTTCTGGTACATACTGCTTTTTCAAAATCTCTAACGGAGAGACTACCATCTTTTAGCTGTTTTAATCATGTAATACTATCGCTTGAATATAATAACAAACATATTCTGATTGACTCTACAAACCCTTACGATTGCTTTACTCTTGACAACTATGCTGAACCTTCTTATTACAGTGGACTAGTTCTCAATAATGACACGAAACTACAAGTATTTACAAATCTTAAAAATGATGTTTACCAAAGAAATATCATAGAACACTATACAATAAAAGGTGATTCTGCAATATTATCCATCCAAGATGAATACTACTACTTGGCGTTTCCAGCAGTGACACATAGACACACAACCACTGATAAAGAAATATGTAAGAAGTCTTACCTAGACTTCTACTCAAGAAGATATCAGGCAATATCTTATTATTCTGAAAGTCCGGATCAGCTCCAGTACACATTTTTGTTAGATCACAAGCGCCATTGTTTTACAATTACAGCTAAGTTTAAAATTGAAAATTTCTGGATTAATGAAGATGACGCTGATAACAAGCCACCTAAAGCTTATTTTTACCCGACCGATTTACTTGAAGTAGTTTTCAGACTTTCGGGAACAAATAGAAAATTCCCTTCTTTATGGGCACATAAAAGTAATTTTTCTGTACGGTATAAAATTGATTACGATTTTGATGCAAGAATGGGAAATCTTGATTCTTTAATTGATAACGAATTATTTACTTACTCTGTAAATACTCAAGATACGCCTCGCTCTTTTATTTACGATATGCATTATACTAGTAAAACGGACACCATAGAAGCGAAAGATTATGATAAACAGCGGAAAATTGTGAACGATTTACTAGACCAACTAGGCTTTAATATCAGTTTACCAACATTTAAAAAGACATTAACAAACATAGAACCAAGCCAAGAATCCAATAAAATACCAAACTGGTTGATTGGTATAATTATAATAATTGTATTTAGAATACTCATGAGTTTAATATCAGAATAATTCACTATACATGGGTTTGTGGACTTATTTCAGCAGGAATACAATCCGAAAAAACAGGTACATCTAATTCTGAAAAGTGAGCGTATTACAACTACCACCCGTATTTGTATTCGTTATCCTTACCCGTTATCCGTTAGTTTGTGCTATTAATAGAACACTACAATACAATACTATTCTGAAGAATGAAAGAAACTCCGTGCTATTATCTAATCGCACCGAACCGCATATATCAAAGTACCTACCTTGTGCGGGAGATATCCGTACTCATAAAACTACCATTTACCGCACAGAACAACTTTTTTGAGACGAACTGCGTTCCACTCTCTATTTTTGCCCCTTGCTTAGCAAACGGGTTGATGTTCGCATCGACGGAGTGCGGTTTTTGATACACAAATGGTTTTTTCCCGCACGGGAACAACCGTTTGGGAACAGAGGCGCGGTGCGGTTTGCGATAGCAACATACAAACAACAAAAACTATATTTTTCAATATTACATATCAGGTGTCATGTCTAAACAAAAAACAACAACGCCGCAAAGTTCTGCGCAAGGAATTGCAGAGCAACGAATGGGTTGGATTTACGGAGCTATTTTAGCCCTTGCCGTTATGGTGTTTTTGGGCAAAGCGATTTTTGGAAACGGGTTTGGCTCGTCGGATAATATTGCATCGAACAGCTTCCGTCCGTATTTGCAAGAGGCGGCTAAGAATGGTGAGTTCCCGCAGTGGATGCCATATATATTTAGCGGCATGCCAAGTTACGCGGCACTGTTAACCACAGGCGAGCGTACGTGGGATTTTGTAAGCGGCATTGTGTTTACCGTTGCCGAGTACTTTGGAAAGATTTTTGGAAGCGATGTTGCTCGTATTGCGTTCTGGTATATACTGTACGCAGTTGGTATGTACTTGCTGATGCGTACTAAAAAGCACGAGCAGTTTACATCGTTCTTTACGGCATTTGCCGCAGTGTTTAGCACGTGGGTTATTACGTGGGTTATGATTGGACATAATACTAAACCCGTTGCGTTTTCTATGATTCCGTACGTACTTATGTGCTTGGAAAAAGTGCGGGAGAAATGGTCGTTGCTGTATGCTGTACTTATGGTTGTAGCTGTACATGTTATGATTGAGTCCACGCACTTACAAATGGCATTTTATGGCATCTGTACATTTGGGTTGTACTTGTTGTTTGAGTTGATTACTCGTGTTATTACTAAACAAGAACCAATGGGTGTTGTTCGCGCGGCGGCGGTGCTTGCCGTTGCAGGTGGGTTATCATATTCTATGGCTTCGGATAGATTTATGAGCACACAAGAATACTTACCATACTCTACTCGCGGCTCTGCACCAATCAGTCAGTTAAGTGGTAAATCACCCGAAGCGAAAAAAGGACAAAACGTACAAGATGTAAATGGCGGTAACGATTACGACTACGCTACTGGCTGGTCGTTCTCGCCCGAAGAAGTCTCTACATTCTTTGTTGCAAACTTTTATGGCTTTGGCAAATTGGAATACAAAGGTCCGTTAACAGGCAATAAAGCAACGGTAATTGGCTCGTACTACGGTAACATGGCGTTTACCGATGCAGCAAACTATATGGGCATGGGCGTACTGCTTCTGGCAATATTTGGTGTGTGGTTTTACCGGCGAGATGTGTTTGTGCAGTTTTTAGTTGCGCTCTCGTTGTTCTCGCTATTTTTATCATTCGGGAAGAACCTTTCGTTTTTGTACGATTTCTTTTTCTATCATGTTCCGGGCTTTAATAAGTTCCGCGCGCCAAGTATGGCACTTGCCATGATGCAATTTGCAGTTCCTGTTTTAGCGGCATACGGATTAAGCGGGTTTATACAACTGCGGAATAGCAATAATGCAAAAGAGAAAAAAGTTGCGCTGTACTTTGTGGGTGCCGCTGCATTGTATTTAGTATTCGGGTTATTCTACACAACGGTAATGGGTTCTGGATTTACCGAGGCAGTTGCCGCCAGCGATAACTTTAAACAGTATCAGGAAGGTGTTCGTACCGAGCTTGCAGAATGGGTATTCCAACAAATGCGGTCGGACTGGATGGTAACCGGCGTACTAACAGTATTAACCGGCGTGTTAGTATGGATGTTTACTAATAAGAAACTTGGCACTATGGTGTTTTACGGCGGTATGGCACTGTTACTGGTATTAGACTTATGGCGTGTTGATTTCCGCGCAATGGAAATTCCCAAACAAAAGATAGAGAAAGACATTTTTGCTAAGAATGATTTGATTGATTTCCTGAAACAGGATAACTCTATTTACCGTGTGTCGGACTTACAAGCAATTCCGGGCGGAGCCAACGTTGCAGCATATCATAAAATTGAGAACACCAGCGGATACCACTCGGCAAAGATGCGCGTGTATCAGGACTTGTTAGATGAAGCCGGCAATGGCGGCGGACAAGTAATTATGAATCCGTTGTTATGGAATATGATGAATGTTAAATACATTCTTTCCAGAGAAGAACTATACAAAGGAGTTCCACCTCAGTTTACATCGCAAGCTACCGGAGTTAAGGTTTATCAAAACCCAACGGTATTACCTCGTGCATTTTTTGTTAACCATGCAGTAGTAGCTAACAAAACAGAAATTCTTGCACACCTTAAAAACGGCGACTTCAATCCGGTTGATACATGCTTTGTAGAAGAAGCAATTCCTGCAACAATAGAGCCGGCTGACTCGACCGCAACTGCAACATTTGTTGAACGCAAAAACGAACATCTCAAATTAGATGTAACTGCAAGCGGAAACAACCTGTTGTTTTTAAGCGAAGTGTATTATCCTGTTTCTTGGAAAGTAAAAATTGACGGACAAGATGCCAAGATGTACAAAACAAACTTTGCGTTCCGGTCGGTAGTAATACCAAAAGGCAAACACACGCTGGAGTTTACGTATGTATCGGAAGGTTTCCAAACCGGAAAGACCTTAAGCTTGGGTGCTAACCTGCTTGTATTGGCTGGTGCATTGGGTGCGGCATTTATGGAATGGAAAAAAAGAAAGAGTCCTGCTGCTTCTACCGAAGCCGCATAAAGAACACCCTTTTATACAACAACTGCGTATTGCACATAGCATGCAATACGCAGTTGTTATTTTTAGATATTACACCACCAAAATATTACCAAGAATCTGTTTTCTATAATAGCATCCTGATTGTCATTCCCGAACACGCTGAATAAGCGTTTATCGGGAATCCAGAAATCTCTTTTTACGAAATATGGATACCCGTTTTCACGGGTATGACAGTTCGTGAATATTCCTGAAACCGTTTATTACAAGCCATCTCGGTTAATTGCCTTTAATCCTTCGCGAACACTAAGTGGTTTTAGAGTATGGGTAGCTATAAACGTTTTAACCCACTCGGCATTAGTGTAGCTGTAACTACGCAACGCCCACCCAATTGCCTTCTGGTGAAAAAACTCTTTCGATTCTTTATGAGCAAGGATAGCTTTCGTCAATAACGCTGTATCAGTTTTTGCTTTATATCCAATCTGGAAGATAATGGCTGTACGGTTCAGCCACATGTTGTCGCTTTTTATCCAAGGCGTGATAACTTCGTGTGTTAACTCAGGATATTTCTTACAATACTCGCCAACAAGTTTACTGGCAATGTAATCAACCGTATCCCACCAAGAGCGGTGAGTTATAGTATGCTCAAGCACAGACAAAATATCCTCTTTCCATTGCTTACGTTTTGCGTACAGCATCTCCATAGCAAAGTACTGCAACTCGCGTTTATCCATAGCCCATAACTCAATGGCAACATCGTACAACTCCTTCTCGTGCGGGTAGCCGTGTTCTTTTACAAATGCTTTTGTTATCTCACTCCGCTGTGGCGAGGCAATTCCATAAAACGCAAACAAATTCCGCATATATTTTTCGGCACCAACAGCGCGCTCGGCATCGGCATGGCGTTCAAACTCTCTGGCAATCAGCTTACAATACGTGTGCATATACTCTCCCATGTTTTTAGTGCAATTTATGTAATATGTTGTTGCTGTCGCAGGACGGCACCAACCATTTGATATATAAACAACTATGTGCTGCCGGAGAGAATCTTATCCGTAAATACACCGTACATCGTATTTAAACAGAATACTTCTCAATAATAAAATCGGGAATAATAACCGAGCGTCCTGTTTCAATCGAATCATTACAAACTCGCACCATCCGTTACAGCATACTTTGTTGGTTGCTTTACTACGGATTTCAAATTGTACAATACAACCACGTTCTAGCAGTTGATCTAAATGTGTAAACACAACGGCAGTATCTCCAAGTTTCATTTCGCGTTTGTATTCAACATACGTTTTGGTGTTTACCCACGAGTACCCAAGTTTGGCAAACTCCTCCATACTCATTCCGTAACAACGCCCCATTTGGTCGAACCGGGCGGTTAGAACATAATCCAAATACCGTGTGCTATGCAGATGTTGGTTCATATCAATATCGTCGGGGCGGATAATAATTTCGGTTGAGAATGTAGAGTATGGCATAGGTAATTGATTGATGGAGTTGTTATGGTGCAATGCTGTGTATCAATATTGGTATAAATTAATGTATTGTTTAAGAAAAATTCCTTTGTATATTGGATTCGGGTGTGGAAGTATAATTCTCAAACAATTATTCTATTCCACAATCCCTACTAGAATATGATTATCACTTGAGTAAAAATTCACCTTAGTTTTACTAATCATACAAGGAATGTTGTGAAATACAACCAAGTAGTTTCCTTCCCGCATAATGCTAATAAGCATTACATGCTTGCTCTACGCTCTACGCTCTACGGTTTAGTGCGCCCTGTTTTTTTCTCCCAATATCCTTTGCACAATTATGTCCAATAGCATCAACCTAAGAACATCGGCACATGCCGAGGTATCACTAGTATCAATCGAGCAAATACACAAGTACATTGCCCGGTATTGTTGTAACTCGCAGTTATGTGTTAAACATTTACAACACCACTTTGGTATTCCATACTCTGCCTTATGTGATATATTTCAACGAGAATATAGGGTGTTACCACGCGAATACATAGAACGATACCGTATAGCACGATTGGTTGCAGAAGGATATAAAGTTTATCCACTTTTGCCCCGTACACAATATGGTTTTGATAACGAGCGCACGTTACAACGTGCTTTTATGCGAACCGTAGGTATAAAGCCGAACGATTGGTTCAAGAATGTAATGAATTCAGACAATCCTGAAATTCTATCAGCCAACAAAGCTAAAGATGTGTTCCCATTTCGGGAACTTATGTTCTAAAATTTTTGACGAATTTTTGTCGAAATTTTGGCAAGGATTCACGTTACTAATCAACATTAGATTTGTGAAAGTTTTTTTTCACTAAGTTGAGGTAGTTTATGTTAAAGCTCGCAAGTACATTTATTGTACTATCGTTAGTAGCACTGATAATTGTTTTACAATCTTGTTCAACAGATACTAGTTCTAATGCAGTTACTCCTGTTAGCAAGCATTCATCTATATCTAAATCTGTAGAGTTAAAATTTACAGATGCTCCATTTTACGCAACAGCTGAGATATACCAAGGGAGAAGTAAAGATTATTGCAAAATACTTCTAGAAGCTAGTGACTTCAACAAACTTGATTTATTAAAGAAATACAACATCAATTCTGATGGAAAAATTTATTCCTATATCCTCTTTAACAAAGGCACACTTACAGAAAACAATTCCATTATGAAGAATGATATTTCAGCCATTGGAATATATTATTTACATGAAGGAAAACTAATGTTTAAGTTTTACAATGTAGGATTGGATGGTAACTACATAGAGTTACCTGAAATTGAAACGGAAGTATCTGGTATATCTACGGGCGATTTGCAATTTATCGCCAAACGTTTAATTCCTAGCTTCATAGGAGGGAAAAACTCAATTATACATATCAATTTAACAAACGAAGCACCTAATTTAAACAGTAGAATTAGTAGGCAAGAAGATAACCTATTGATAAAAACTAATCTTTATTACAAATCTCATTTTGGAAGATATATTCCTTTTAATAAAGGCAAAGTCAATCTACAAGAAACCGATAAACCAAAATCTTGTGGACCAGGTTGTGATTACTATCAAGTCAATACGCACTGTGTAGATAATGGTTATGTCGGACCCTACACGTGTGATTTGAATGGTGGCGGTCCTTGTTCCATAATCACTACTAAAAATGATTTAGCAACAGCTCAAGCAATAGGTACTGATACCCTTAATACAGCCTTTGATTATAATTTACTATATCAGTTTAGGGATACTACATTATCATATACAGATTTTGGATTAAAACTAACAGCTTACTACTACAGACTCTCTAAGAATCTGGATACTATTTCAGTGCCATTAAGTCTAAAGATACAGTCGGCATATACTCTATACAATTTTAGAAGTGCTATGGTAAAACTGCTTAATCCTGGATCTTATGGAAGTAGTATTTTTATTGATAGTACACTTAAAACTCAGTTAATTGATTTATTAAATGCTTATAAAGCACTTTCAACTGATACAACGTATCTTGCTATTTTAAATGATATAATTGATGATATTAATTACTATCAAGGTATGACTGTAAATCAATTTATTTCAGCTACAGTTGCGGAAACCGAATACTGAAATTAATGTTTATTTTTTGACACAACTTGCACTTAAATTAAAAAGTGCAAGTTGTTTAGTATTATCACTGAAAAATATGAGTAGATGTATAGTTAGCTATTTAATACTGCCTTTATTAATACAATGTGGTTCATGTAAGAACACTGAAGGCGAGCATCAGACAGTCAATGTATGTTATCCGAATGACTACCAAAAAGTAATTCTGCACCTAAACAGTAATAAATTAATTCCCGATACTTCGATATCATTTATTAATAGCGAACAAAGAGATCTTGTTAAATCTGAATTAAATGATTCAGTATTTACTATTCTATTGAAGTACTGTAATGATAACAACATGTATGTTGGCAATCCTTATAGCATTATTCTCTACTCCAGAGGTACGATTCGGCATAATCATTTGGTTTCTGAGGACAGTATCATCGGGATTGGTGCCTATTATGTAGATTTTGTTCAACATTCCTTAACGATAAGAACATGGAAACGAATAAATGGTATTTATAATGAAGTTAAAGAATTAGAGAGTGAAGTGTCAGGAATGCTTCCTGATCACTTAGCTAAGATTGCAAATGAAATTCTATTAACTAGTTCAAAAGATACTTATTCAATAATTCATATATATTCAAAATCAAATTCTGAACAAATGAAGAAGGTTGCTAAGACATTTAAATATCGCCTTACCTATGAGGACAACAAGTTTTACGACAAACTTTCAGATTACAAGAAGAATATGAAAAAATAATGTCTTTATAGTTTTAATGAAAACCTTAGACATCTATCCTCTTATGATTAAAAAATCTCGTGATTTTAAATATTACTTTACTTTATCATTACTCTTATCAATTTTAATTCTACCATCTTGTTGGAAGTTAGAAGGTAATACCGATAAAACGATAAATCTTAACCTGAAAGATTTTAGTATTTCAAATGATTCTCTTGCTTGTTGTATATGGTTAAAAAACAACAGTAAGAAAAAAAGGCAAATTAAATCAATACTCTACAGTTGTGGATGTATGTCCGGTAAAGTATCAGGTAGTGAAATACCTATAGAGGATTCAGTAAATATAAAGTTTGTTATTAATAATCCCAAACATGATACACTTTTGCAAAAAAGTATTTATGTAGTTTATACTGACAATTCAAAACAAGACATTAATATTACATTACACCCAAAATATACATTTGCAGTGTTACCAAAATCGAAATCGTTGTTTTTCAACAATTGCATAAAGGGAAATCGTTATAATGATTCTATAACTATTATTAATACTGGCAACAGCAAATTAAAGATTACAGATTATAGCATCAGTAATAAATTTTTCAATATGCAAATACTAAGTGATTCAACTATAGCACCTAATTCAAAGATCATACTACCTGTAAATTTTCGTGCAACTTCAAAGGGTCTCTATAATGGTCACATCTTATTACACACTAATGATGTTTCAACTCCAAAATTACAATTTTGGTTATATGCTACAATTGAAAATTAGTTATCTCCTATTTTAAGTAACGGCATGAGTTTCCTCATCCCGTTTTTTATTATCTTTCTCATCACGATAATCGCTTGGTTGTTGTGTGCGGTTCTTTCTATGCAAGGCAACGCTGTTGTGTTGTTGCCGTTTGGTGCCGTCCTGCGATAGCAAAAGAATAGCATTCTATTAATTCCGTTGGGCATTGTTATAATGGATGGTATTTTCGCCCCCAAGGTATGTTTTTACTTTAAGTACACAATTCACCAATCCCGCCAAAGTATGAGAGTTTTAGTTGTTAGTTGGTTGTTTATAGCCGGTTGTTTTTTAAGAGTAATCAGCGTTAACGCGCAATCGTCCGATGAACTTGTTACGCAGGCATGGCAAGCATTACAAACTTCGCAATACCGAACTGCCGAGCAGTTGTTTACAAAGGCACTTTCTGCCCAACCAAACCATGCACGCGCACATATAGGATTATCCTATTACTACGTTATGCAGCGCCGCTACGCCGAGGCGTGGAATCAGTACAACCAGGCATTGCAAACATTTGGCGCAAACAACGATGCATATGTTTATGCTTCGCTGACGGGACCGATGGCACAGCACAAAGATGAAACTCAGCTGCCCGCTATATACGCACTACTGCAACAACTTGTGTCATCGCCGGACGCAACCGGAACCCTTAGCGCAATGTGCCGGGAACAGTTGGGCAACGCTATGCTAAACCTAGGAAAAATTGACAAAGCAAAAGAACACTTTGCCGCAACCGGAGGCATACTACAATGGGCGTTGATTGGTCCGTTTGATAATGTATCGGGGAGTGGGTTTGATATTGTGTATCCGCCCGAGAAAGAAATTAACCGCACGGCAACATACAAAGGCAGTTACGATGCCCCCACAAAGTGGTTTGTACCCAACAACCACCGCTACGATAGGTGGATAGACATGGAGCGTAACTTTATTTCAGGCTTGGGAACATTTTACGCCAATACATTTGTGTATTCGCCAACCAAGCAAACAGTGCAACTGCGTATAGGTACATCGGGCGCATTTAAGTTGTTCTTAAACGATGAAGTGATACTACAAACCGACGATGAATACAACAACGACCTTGATACTTACATAGCACAAACAGAATTACAACAAGGGTGGAACAATGTGCTGGTAAAATGTGCAAGCAGTGAAATTCAACGCTGTAATTTTTTACTGCGTATTACCAACCCGCAAGGAAACCCAATTGAAGGCGTGAATGCCTCAACCGATGTACAGAAATACACAAGTAAACCTAACGCTACGGTTACTATTCTGCCAAACAGATTTGAAGAATACTTTAAGAAACAAATTGCCGAACATCCCGATTATTTAGAAAACTACCTTCTGCTTGCCGATTGTTATATCCGTAACGATAAAGGCGAGGATGCAGAGATTACCTTGCTTGATGCACTAAAGCGTTCGCCAAACTCCGTCCTGATTTCCGATAAACTTATGGAAGCATATATGCGCAATAACAAGCGCGACGAAATTGCTTCTACGTTAGAACAACTTTGGCAAACCGACTCAACTATTATTAATGCGTTGGAGTATAAATTTAACGATGCTGTTAAAAACAAAAACTACGATGAAGCCGACCGCTTATTAGAAAAAATGCGAGCTGTATCGCCCGATAGCGAGACAACCTTACAATATAAAATTTCGTTGCTTGCCGCAAAGAGTTCACCGGATGTCTCTGATGAATACCGCAAAGCATACGCACAATATCCAAATAATCTCTCGTTTGTAACTTCTGCCTCCATACTGGAAATGCAAACCAAGCGCGGCTTTGTAGATGCTATTGTTATATGGGAAAAGTATCTGAAATCGAATTATAACCTGCAAGCCCTTGCCTCTTTAGCCGAACTTGAATATCAAAATGGCAATATGGACAGGTGGTTAGACTACCGTAATAAAATGTTAGAACTAACCAATAACAGTCCGGTGTATTTATACGAGATGGCAAACGTATATGTAACGCGTGAAGAATTTGAGAAAGCGTATGACTTCGCGCAACGCATTCCACCTCTTTGCCCGGGTGCATCCAAGGTGTATGAGATGTTAGGACAAATTGCACGCAAACTTGGCAACACCGAAAAAGCAAAAGAATACTACCGGACATCCTTGCAACAATATCCCGGTGACTTCAAAGTGCGTGATGTAATCCGCGAATTAGAAGGACGTAAACCTATCTTCTCTGTGTTTAGTAAATACAACATAGATAGCTTGGTAAAGCGTTCGCCCAAAACTGCCGATTTCCCCGACGACCCATCTGTTGTACTTCTGGAAGACAACAAATACTACGTACACCCCGAAGGGGGCTCGGAATGTTTGCGCGAAATGCTTGTACGTGTACTAACACAAGATGGTATTGATAATTGGAAAGAAGTAAACCTTGGTGATGTAGAAATAGAAAAAGCTGTCTCCATTAAAGCAAATGGCACCGAAGTCCGCGCCGATGAAAGCGATGGTTCGCTTGTGTTCAAAACATTACAAGAAGGCGACTTTGTGTATATGCGTTGGCACGAATACAGTATGGAAGGCGGACGCTTTCTGAAACACTTTGAACACCGTGCCGATTTTGACGGAGACATCCCCTATAAACTTATTCGCTTCAGCGTTCATGTTCCTAAAGACTACACGTTGAATTATAAAGCCAACAACATGCCCAAGGATCCAATAAAACGCCAAACAGAAGAAGGAAGTATCTACGAGTGGAAACAAGAGAATTTAACTGCTATAAAAACAGAATCATCTATGCCTGATTTTGACGAAGTAGGAAAATTTGTTCAGGTAACCAGCATTGATTCATGGCAGTTTGTATCCGATTGGTACCGCGAAGTAACCAACAAAAAAGCAAAACCAACCTACGAAGTTCGCAACAAAGTACAAGAGTTACTGGGCGATGCATCTAAACTCAATGAAGAAGAAATTCTACGCCGCGTCTATCAATTCATAACCGATTCCATTCGGTACAGTATGGTATCGTTCCGCCAGTCGGGATATGTCCCGCAAAAAGCCCGCGATGTTCTTATCACACGCATTGGCGATTGCAAAGACGTTGCCACCCTTGGTATTTCCATGTTACGTGTTGCAAATATCAAAGCAGATTACATGCTTGTTAAAACCGGAAGCAGCGCATACTTCAATCAGCTGCCAACAACAGACTTCGACCACGTTATTATTCGTGTACACGGCAAAAATGGATTCCGCTATCTGGACTTAACCGCAAGCAATTACCCAATGGGCACCGTACCATTTGCCGATGTTGATGCATTTGCCTTATGTATTACCCCCGAAACAAAAAATGCCGAGCATCTTAATAGAAATTATTTTGTGCCAAGTGCCGTAACAATGTCGTCCTCCGCAACACTCAACACCAACGGCGACATATCCGTACGTCGCACAAGCACCTACACCGGAGGGCTAAGTGCCGCTATACGTTCCGAGTTCCGTAACCAAGGTAAAAAGGATAACGAGAAATCCATAGTAGAAAGTCTCAGCACGATGTTCCCCAACGTAAAACTAACATCGTTGGAGTTTAGCAATCTGGACTCACTTGCACACAGTTGCGGCATAGTGGAATCGTTTAACGCACCGCGCTATCTTAACGATGCGGGCAATTTTAAAACACTAAAACTCCCGTGGTTAACCGGCGCAGAACTCGACGAAACATTCAGCTACGAAGAACGAACATACGCCATTGATTACGACCCCGGCTACGATACATCTACCGAAGAAATTACTATTGCCTTGCCTTCCGGTTTTGTACCCGAAGATATTAAACCACAAGTGCGGTTTAGCTCTGCTCTTGCCGATTACTCCGTAACCTACGCACACAACAACAACCAGCTTGTAACACGCAGAACCTATATTGTAAAAAAACGTCGTATCGAACCACATGAGTACAAATCGGTAAAAGAGTTTTATAACAATGTTGTCCGCGAAGACACCAAGCAAATACTCTTACGTGCCGCAGGTGTAGGCAAAGGAAAAAAGAAATGATGCGCACAGCAACAATACCACTATCGGTGTGTGTTATCTCGTATAACGCAGAGCACACCATTGGTAGGATGTTGGAAAGTATTGCCGATATAGCACAGGAGATTATTGTAGTAGATTCTCTCTCCACCGATAACACGGTAATCATTGCACAACAGTATGGTGCAATAGTGCATAGCATAGAATGGCAAGGATTCACCAAGCAAAAAAATACGGCATTGCAATATTGCACACAGCCGTGGATTCTATGTTTGGATTGCGATGAAGTACTAACACCAGAACTTAGAAACAGTATTGTGCAAACTGTTCAGCATGGTGCAACCATTGGGTACATGCTTAACAGAAAAACACACTACCTTGGCAAGTTATTACACCACGCATGGCAACCCGATTGGAACCTGCGTCTTGTTCACCGCAACGCACAACCAACCTGGCAAGGTAACTCCGTTCATGAGCAACTTACCGTGAGTACTGCCACACAACGTTTACAGGGGTACGCCGAACATTACTCGTACAAAAACCTGCACGACCATTTTACAAAAACACTACGCTATGCGCAACTTGCGGCAGATGATTACCACCAACGCGGGCGCAAGTTCTCACTACTTAATGCTCTTGTTAATCCGTGTGTTGCGTTTGTGCGGTTGTTTATTCTCCATCAGGGTTTTCGCGATGGCATTCGTGGGCTTATAGCCGGCTTCAGCACGTTTGTTTATACTGCTCTTAAATACTTTTATCTGTGGGAACAGCAACGGTAGTTTCTGCTAACGCAATCCGCACCAAACCGCCAACATACGTAGGGGCGTATTGCATACACCCGCCTTACTCTGCGGAACAGAGCGTTAACTTCCAAACACCATTGTTCGTTTGGGATGTGTTGTTATGTTTGTAGCAAATAACAAGGTGACATACAAAGCACCAAAGACTACACCTACTGCCTTGTTCCGTTATTATCAAAATTCACCGACCATACAACAATTACAATAAACGAAATGATGGTAAAGTTAACTATTCTACTTATGGGACTCTTTTCAATATTCGGTTATGGACAAAAGAACAGTTTAACAGAAACTGAAATTGTGCTTTTAAACAAACTAACTTTTAGTACAGAATTACTTACAGAACTAAAAAGTTTGACTGAATCTGAATTGAAACAACTACCAGCTGTTGACCAAGAAACTGGTGAAGTTCTTTATAACCAATTTTTTAATGGTGTTTTTACTGAAACATCAAAAGAAAAGGCTATTGAGTATGTAATGAAACTAAAAGCTAAGTTCAGAAGCAAAGGTTATCTTGTTTTTATATTTCAAGGCGAAGACAATAACAAAAATGTAGCTGTAATTAAGGGGACTGATGATTTAGATATCTTACGTTACAGACGAACTGATGGAATCAATTACGGCTTGACAAACGAAAAAATAGTTAAGAGAATTTCGGAATGGAAATCTGAATACGGACTAATAGTAGTTGGTTGTGGTAGAGACTGGCTTCAGGTTGAGTTTGATAAACTTCCAAGCGATATTGATGCTTTTGCAAACGAAGTGCATTCATTTTGTCCGAACACTGTTAATCAAGGAGTTAGAACAATAGACATGTTAAAAAAAGCCATAAAAGAAATGAAAGGGCTTTGGTTATGGTGGGATTAAACGGGTACTGAGCATTTTTTAGTTACGGCAAGACTTCTTGAGTCTGCGAAAGGCGTCCTGCCGATAGTGCACAGTAGGGCGCGTCAAAGCCTGAAACAATTGGTTGATATTTTTTTATGACGATAATTACTCAAGCTTTCTATTCATTCTTTAAACAGTTTACTGTTATGAAAATTACTGCCATTACTACATTATTGATTTCACTAATAACATTTAACAGCTGTAAAAAAGATTCGCCTAACGACATCGGGAGCTCACCCGGCGGCGACAGTGGTGTATATGCTGTGTACAGTAGAGGTGGGCAATGGCGCAAAAGAGAAGCTTTTTTATGGAAAGATGAAATTCAAACAGATTTATCGAATAAACTTCCGATTTTCAGCGCAAGCGGCACAAACCTATACACTACTGCGGTGGCTGTCTCATCTACAGGTGATGTGTATATAGCTGGTGCAGAATGTTTGAAAGTAAGGCAGGATGTATCATTCTCCTCTGATTTTATTGATTCCTGTTATACCGTTCTTTGGAAAAACGGCGTAAAAAAATATCTGAATGCTGTTCCTGTTGAAAGATGGTTTATGAAGGGACAGGATGTTGATATGGCTCTCAACAGCAATAATGATGTTTTTGTGTTGGGCAGAGATGGTGCTGCCGATGCTGGTGGTTATTCAATATGGAAAAATGAGACTAAGATATTTGACATTGAAGACTTAAATGCAGATGTTTATAAAATATTTGCTAAGGGTAATGATGTATATGTTTGCGGTAAAACCATTTTAGGCAGTTTGCCGGTTGCAGCAGTATGGAAGAATGGTGTATTGCAAACTTTGAATAGTAATGTCGAATCAACTGCTGTTTCGGTGTCCGATAACAATGATGTGTATGTAGGACTTAGAGATGGGAAGTTATTTAAAAATAAGGGTCATGACTAGATAAGCAATAAATAATTAGCTTAGAAGCCAGTCATGAAGCCATTTACAAGCAAAATTGTCCGTTCAAGAATTTCGAAGGCAAAATTTCTAGAGATTGTACGCTTGTT
>JAIBAE010000056.1 GCA_019695345.1 Bacteroidota bacterium
CAAACACACAACAGCAACACCTGCGCCTGTTGCACCACCACAAACAACAACCGAACGCGCAGGAACCTTAGTTGTACAAACACCGCCGGTATTAGAACAAGCCCCAACAATTGCAGAAGACAATCACGAACTCCACGCCGAAGATTTAGTAACCGAAGTTTCTGTGTTACCAAATCCGGCACAAGAATCGGCAACCATCAACTTTGCACTTGCAAACGAAAGCAAAGTACTGTTAGAAGTATTCAGCATAGAAACCGGTCAGCGCGTAATGTTATTAGATTTAGGCACCCACAAAAGTGGCGAAAGCAGTACCCGCATGAACATCAGCAATCTTTCGCGTGGAACATACTCGGTTCTTGTACGTGCATCAAGTTGCCAATATGCACTTACAACATTTGTAAAAGAATAGCCCACTCACGCATTATTTTTATGGCGGTTATGTGCAAACATGACTGCCATTTTTTTTGCTATCGCCGGACGGCACCGCACCGTATCAATATCACACCATTACAATGCCGCTCAAAAACCCGCAACACCAGTGTTTATCGGTATTTAAGAGCTAAATATCGCATTAAAAAATGCAAAAAAAGTAATACAGTATTACATAAAAACGCCGATAACGCGAGTACGGTATAAAAGGACTTTCCTTATCCCACATGTAGTGCTACAAAACCTATACATACACCGTAGAACAGTGAGAATAAACAGCAATACTACACACATCACTTTCCACCTTTCAGGAGATATATAATGCAATGGTTCAATAACTTATCATTAAGCACCAAGATTGTATTGATAGCAGTACTATCAACAATTATACTTGGTGGTGTTGGGTACAGAGGGGTAAATTCAATTCAACAAATCAGTAAGTCCGGAGAGGAATTATATAACAAGGAAGTTGTACCTATGGAGTTAATGCAAAACGTTACGTTAAACTTGCTGATGGCAAGAATAGAAGTACGGGATGCATACATTAGCCGAACAATTAATAATCTTGAGCAATCTAAAAAGTTCAACAACTCGGCAGTTGCGCGGTTAGATAAAGTTACAGCGTGGCTAAAAGAATTAAAAGGCATTTTAACCGACCCCAAAGATATAGAGTTATACAACAAACTAAATACAGAATACAGTTCATTTACTGTTATAGCAGGTAATGTTGTTAAGAATACCGAAGAAGGCAACCTATCCGGTTCAACACACGAAATAATGGATAACTGCGTTCCCGCAGGCGAATCATTAAAAACAGCATTAGAAAATCTGATGCATTACAAACAACAAAAAGCAAAACAAAACACGGAAGATGGAATTGCAACTGCAAACTCATTACAATCAAGCACCATTATCATTGTGTTCATCAGTGCAGTTATACTCCTTGCCCTTGGTTTTGGTATTGCACGGCTCATCAGCAAGCCCGTAAATAAACTTGGCCAAGCAGCTCAAAAAGTAGCATCGGGCGATTTAAACGTTCATATTGATATCAACTCAACCGATGAAGTTGGAATGCTTGCAAAGAATTTTGGTATAATGGTAGAAAGCATTGCTTCATCGCAAGCACAGGCAGAAACCGAAAAAGCAAATGCAGAACAAGCCGCACAACAAGCACATCAACTTGCACAACAAGCGGAAGAACAATCTGCATATTTATCAAACTCTGTAAACGAAATTTTAACAGCAATGGGTGAGTTTGCACAAGGCGATTTAACAGTGCAATTACCTGTACACAACAACGACACCATCGGTCAACTCTTCCAAGGCTTCAACCAATCGGTAGAAAATATTCGCAGCATTATTGTAAGCGTAAGCAGTGCTACCGAAGCCGCAGCAGCATCCGGGATGCAAATAAGTGCAGGCACAGAACAAATGAGCGCAGGAGCACACGAACAAAGCTCTCAAGTTACAGAAGTAGCCGCAGCCATGGAAGAAATGAGCACCACTATCAACGATAACGCTCGCCTTGCAAGTAAAACAAGCGAGATAGCTCAGGGCTCTAAACATGTTGCGCAAACAAGCGGTAAAGTAATTCAGGAATCTATTTACAAAGTACAAGAGATTGCTAACTCGGTGGAATCGGTTGGCGAAACAGTAGAAGACTTAGGTGCACGCAGCAAAGAAATTGGCGAGATAGTAAGTGTGATAAAAGAAATAGCCGACCAAACCAATCTGCTTGCGCTAAACGCAGCCATAGAAGCAGCACGTGCAGGTGAACAAGGACGCGGCTTTGCCGTTGTTGCCGATGAGGTTCGTAAACTTGCAGAACGCACGCAAACCAGTACAAAAGAAATCGAAACAAAAATTGGCTCAATCCAAAACGAAACAACAAAAGCCGTTACTATGATGAGCAAGAGCAAAAAACTTGTACAAGAAGGGTTAGCACTTAGCGATGAAGCAGGAACATCGTTAGACAGTATTGTAAAAAGCGTGGATGAAGTTGAGCAAACTATATCGCAAATTGCTGCCGCAAGCGAAGAACAAGCTGTTACAAGCACTGCCATTGCCAGAAACATCGATTCTATTAGTAATGTATCGCAGGAGATGGCGCGTGGTATTGGCGATATCGCTTCGGCAACAACCAATTTAAGTACACTTACCCAAAATTTACAATCTATTGTAGCACAATTCAAGCTTAACAGCACTGGCGGCAGTACCTTAATTCACAACGCCAATTATCGTACAAACGGAGTGTCCGTCCGCTCGTAAACAACAACATATGGTAAACACTAAACGCACAGAGTACTTTCTACTTTGTGCGTTTTTTATTTGCTACCGCCGGACGGCACCAAACCATTACTGTGTCAATCACGTCACCATGCCGCACAGTTCCGTAGTTGGTTGTTCTTTCCCGCAAGCCGACGGGTATGTTTGTGGTAAACGTACGGGGCGGTCACGCGATAGCAAAATCTGAATATGTCAGTTTGCCGATGTGTTATAGATTTGCAGAAAGTTTACCCAATTGATTATGAAGCCATTGAATATTCCTATCACTTGTGCAGTTTGTGCCGTTGCCATATTACTATTAGCCGGATGCGATGCTACTACCGATGTAGATTATGTATATCAACCGTCGTTGTTTGTTGCTCCGCTTAATGCTAAAGCAATTGGAAACCGACAGCTTTCTATGAAACTGTTAATCCAATCGCCCGACAAGAATTGTTGGGAATTGGATAAAGTGTATTTCAGTACGGATACGGATTCGGTAGCAAAAATTAAGTTTGTGCAAGCTGCAGTAAGTATTAAACATCCTGTTACAAAACCCTGCACGGCAGGTACGGGATATGATACATTGTATTCCGACCAAACATTAACATTTGATAAAGCAGGAACCTACACATTACGGTTTCAGCAATACGATTCACGTGGTAATTTCCTAAACCGCTCGTACCAATTTGATGTAACCGACTAACCACCATGACGTTCGACGACCTACGCACATACTGTCTAACAAAACCGGCAACCGCCGAGAAAATGCCATTTGGCGATGGCGTATTGGTAATTACCGTTGGCGGAAAAATGTTTGCATTGATTGCATTGGATGAATTCCCGTTAAGTGTTAACCTAAAATGCGACCCCGAACGTGCCTTAGAACTTCGCGAGCAGTACGAATCGGTTTTGCCCGGATACCACATGAACAAAAAGCATTGGAACACCGTTAAAATTACCGGCGAACTTCCGCTAAAGGTAGTAAAAGAAATGATAGACCATTCGTACATACTTGTGCGGAATTCCTTACCTAAAAAAGAACGTGAAGCAATTGCAGCAACAGAAGAATAACGGTATAACGTATATCAATAAACCAACACAATGAGTAAACAGAAACAACAACCCAAACAACCAGCTACTTCAAGTACATCGCTTTCGTGGATAGTGTATGCGGCAGTACTGTTTATTTCCAGCTTTGCATTATACTGGCATACAGGTTCGTTCCCTTACACCGAAAACGATGATACAATTTTTATACGCGAAACCGAAGCATACAATAAAGGCGATAACTATGCACGCTCGTTTAAACGCGGCGTGTTTATGGATTCCACCGATACCTATTACCGCCCAATGTTGTTGAACTCGTTTGTGTGGGATAGGCACCGCGAAGGAAAAACAACAACCGCACTCCATGCTAATGTAGATGCACCGGACGACATCAGCCAATATCACCAAACGAATGTTCTGCTTCATGTTGTTTCGGTATTGTTGTTATTCTTCTTGTTACGGTTGTTGTTGCAAAACGATACGTATGCGTTTATTCTTGCATTTATGTTTGCCATGCACCCCGCGTTGGTGCAGGCAGTAGCGTGGATTCCCGGCCGTAACGACTCGTTACTGGCAGTGTTTACATTTGGCTTCTTGATTTCGGCAACGTTGTATGTTCGTTCGGGGAATCATCTTTACAATGCACTGCAAATACTTTTGTTGCTTGCTGCATTGTTTACCAAGGAAACAGGAATTATTGTTGCGGCAGTTGCCGTACTTGTGTTTACACTGATGCAACGGATTCCCGTACGCGATAAACGCTTGTGGATTCTTGCCGCAGGATGGATTCTTGCCATTGCCGTTTGGTTTTACTTCCGGATGAATGCCACAGTTAAAAGCCAAGACCTAACGCCGGATATTTTAATAAGTACGTTTATTCACCGTTTGCCAATTCTGCTACAATACTTTGGTAAGATACTGTTACCGTTTAACCTGTGTGTATTCCCGTGGCAGGAAGATACTACGTTATGGTTTGGTGTTGCCGCTGTTGTACTTATTGCTGTTGGTATTGCACTTGCCCCCAGAAAAGACTGGCGTGTAATTGCAACAGGTGCCGCATGGTTTGTGTTGTTTATACTTCCTGCACTTATTGTCCCCAAAACACTTAACAACGAAATCTACGAGCACCGTTTGTACATTCCACTTGTTGGTGTATTACTGTTACTTACGCAAACATATCCGTTCCAGAAAATCAAAGAACAATACTTGTTATATGGCGGTGTGGCACTATGCGTAGTGCTTGGCGTGTATTCCTACCAACGGTGCGAATTGTTTAGCGGTAAATATCAGTATTGGGAAAACGCCGTAGCTAATGCACCAAGTTCGCCGTATGCTAAAGTTATGCTTGGCGCACGGTACTACCGCGATAAAGTTAATCCGCAAAAAGATAAGGGGTACCAAACGTTAATGGACGCGTATGCAATCGACCCCAAACAAAAATACCTGAACTATTATCTTGGCTTGGTAATGATTGACCGCAACGATTGGACAAAAGCCGAAGAATACTTTAACCGAGAAGTTGCACCCGACCCAGCTATTCGTGGCGATATGTACCAAAACCTTGCACGCGGATATATAGAACGTAAACTCTTTGCACAAGCTGAACCATATATGCTAAAATGGTTAGCAACAGACCCGTTAAATGGAACAGCAAACACCAACTTGTTGTTATTGTATATCAACGATTACAAACAGCCCGAAAAAGCGCGCGCTCATGCAGAGCAAATGCTCAAAAAAGGATTAACCGTCCCCAACGAATTACTCCGTGCTGTTGGGCTGCCCGAAAACAAACAGTAATACAGATACTATCACCACTATGAATACATCACACAAACCTGTTATCATCTGGCTTCTTACCGGATGTGTTTTAATTTTCTCTATGGTTGTTATAGGCGGCATCACACGCCTAACCGGTTCCGGACTCTCTATTACCGAATGGAATGTTATTATGGGAACGCTTCCGCCTATGAATCAGGACGACTGGAACATTGCCTTCGATAAATACAAACAATCGCCGCAGTTTGCCAAAGTTAACTTTACCATGAACGTAGAAGAATTCAAATCCATCTTTTGGTGGGAATACATTCACCGTTTGGTAGGGCGCACAATTGGCGTAGTATTCCTTATTCCATTTCTTTGGTTTCTACTCAAACGAAAACTCGATGTCCCGTTAATCAAAAAACTCCTCGTGTTATTTGCCTTAGGTGGATTGCAGGGATTCCTGGGTTGGTTTATGGTAGCCAGCGGACTTGTAGATAACCCGTATGTTAGTCATTATCGCTTGGCAATACATCTTATTACAGCGTTCTTTACCTTTGCCGCTACATTTTGGGTCGCGCTCGATTTACAATATCAATCAACGCCACGTACTCAAACTTCACGCGCACTACAAACAACTACAATGTGGTTATTTGCTGTTGCCGTATTACAAATTATCTACGGTGCATTTGTAGCGGGCTTACATGCAGGTAAGTTTTATACAACATTCCCAACTATGGATGGCGAGTGGATTCCGCAAGCAATCACAACACTCTCACCATTTTGGCGCAATCTAACCGAGGGCACTGCGGGCGTTCAGTTTATACACCGCATACTTGCTTACGTTATACTTGTACTTACAGCATTACTTTGGAATGTTGCACGCAAACAACAACTCAGCACAACACAACGTAGCGGTGTAACGGCAATACTACTATCGGTTGGTGTGCAGGTTACGCTTGGAATTATCACGTTGTTGAATGCCGCACCAATATCGTTATCGGCTATTCACCAAGCCGGAGCCTTTGGCGTATTTGCATCGTGTGTGTATTTTATTCATCGCTTAAAAAAGTAATCTGCTTGCGCGTGACGGCACCAAACCTACTGGCTCTAACACCCGCAACTTGCAGGATAGAACCATCAACTATACAACAGCGTTTATCGTATAGAGATAACTGAGTTCACGCAAAGAACGCTATGATTCAAAATCAAGAACGCAAATGAACATCATAGCGAACATCTGACTTTCTCTTTGCGCACATTGCGAGAAATAATCGTAAAGAGCATCTCCCACAAAGTTTCACAGAGTTGTTCACAGAGTGCACAAAGGTTTAGAGTTATTTTAATTGCAGTATGCTTTAGCTAGCGAATAGAAAACAAAACACTACGTCAGGCCCGCCCTTGCAGACTAGAAAGAGACGACAGAACTAGAAAACGTTGCCAACTATTAAATCTTCATGTCTTTATTCTCAATGTTTTGTTTAAGGTCTGAAAGCCGCATTCTTACGTTTTTCTTTAAATTATTTTTGATGAGGCTTGTAAATATGGTAAAAGGAAACCTAAGCGAAAATGAGTATAAAAAAGTCACTTCGGTTTTGTTGATTGTTAATTCATTAAAATTCCAAGAACCTAAAAACGATTCGAACATATAGGGTCCTTTAGTCATTGATATCGCGGTTACTTTGGGTCTGTTATACGTAACATATTCGGTTACCATACCAATTCCATTCTTAGCAACACAATAAGCTTTGACTCCCTTGCCTGCTTGGGTAGCACCTTCAATAAGGTCAGCCCTTTTTAAAAATGTATCCCACGTTAAACGTTTGTTGTAGTCCTGTGTGTAGTCAAAGACCTTTTCAGCACACTCGTTAATTAAAATTGTTTCCGAGAATTTTATTCGTTTCATTATTCTGCGCTCCTTGTTGTATTAGTTTTGAAACAAGCTGCGAGATAGTACCGCCTGAAAGCAATATTGCATCAACACGATACTTTATTCTTACACAAATTGTTTGTCGTCATAACATAAGATTCATACACGATACCCGCTCTGCCTTACGTGCATGTTCTTTCCGGCAGATGGTGGTGTGTTTGATTGCAAATGTGCGGTGCCACAATGCGATAGCAGATGTTACCCTATAACTTCTAAGCGTGCAAATTTTGCCATAAGGTTTTTGCGCCCAACACCGGGAAAGTTGACGATTACTTTTTGCGAATCGCCCACGCCGGCAACACTTTCTATGGTGCCGTTGCCAAACATTTTGTGGTTTACCTTCATGCCTTTGCGCAAAGGAGCGTTTGTTTTACTTGGCTCGATTTGCGAATACGATTCTTCCTTGGGAATGTCATCGAACGCGGGACGGCTTTGCGGCTTTGGTGCAAACTGTTGTGCGGGCTTTGGTGATTGCGCGCGTTGTTGCGGTATTTGTGAATACGTTGGCGGACTATCGAAGCGTGTGCGCTCGAATGTTGCTTGTTGGTCGCGGCGTCCGCGCCAGTTAATTACTTCTTGCGGTAACTCGTGCAAAAATGTAGAAGGACGCGAGTATTCTACATTGCCAAAGCGCATTCTGCGCTCGGCGTAGGTTATATACAGGCGTTGGCGCGCGCGGGTTATACCTACATAAAACAAACGACGTTCTTCTTCTTTTTCGTCGGGGTGTGTATCGCCTTTTACAAGCGGTAACAATCCTTCTTCCACACCGGCAATTATTACAACGGGGAACTCTAATCCTTTTGCGGCATGAAGAGTCATTACTGCTACACGGTTTTGCGTGGTGTCGGCTTCGTCCACATCACTCATTAAAGCAAGGCGTTGCAGATATGCTTCCAGCGATGGTTCTTCTTCGGTTAAGGTGTATTCCGATAAATCGGTAAGCAAGCGTACAATGTTATTGTAACGGTCGTCGGCTTCTTCGGTGTGTTGTTCTTTGTATGCACGGAGTAATCCTGTTGCTTCGATGTATTGTTGTGCAAGTTCATCGGGCGGTAGTTCGTTTATCCGCACGCGGAACCGCTCTACCAATGTTATAAAATCTAACGCCGCATTTTGCGCGCGCTTTTGCAACGTACCAATTTCGGTTGCGCGTGAGAATGATTCGTACAACGAAATATTCATTACATCTGCCCACGTGCGGAAACGTTCCAGCGATGTATCGCCCAAACCACGCGCCGGCTCGTTAATTACACGCAACAACGATTCTGCATCTTGCGGATTAATAAGCAAACGCAGGTACGCAGTTACATCTTTTATTTCTTTCCGTTTGTAGAACGATACACCGCTTACCATTGTGTACGGAACTGCAGCACGGCGTAACCCATCTTCAATTGCCTGCGATTGTGCATTGGTGCGATACAATATAGCAATGTCTCGCGGTGTGCATTGGTGCGCTATTCCTTCGTTCTGAATAATGTTTACAATGCGCTCGGCTTCTTCGCGGTCGTCTCGGTTCGAGATAACAACAACATCGTGCCCTTGGTCGTTTTCCGTCCACAATGTTTTAGGAATTTGCTTGCGGTTGTTTTTGATAACGGAATCGGCGGCAGATAAAATTGTTTTTGTAGAACGGTAGTTTTGCTCTAAGCGTACAACGTGCGCTTCGGGGTAATCTTTCTGGAAGTCTAAGATGTTGCGTATATCTGCGCCGCGCCAACGGTAAATACTTTGTGCGTCGTCGCCAACAACACATAAGTTGCGGTGTCCGCCCGAAAGATAATTAATGGCAATGTACTGTGCGCGGTTTGTATCCTGATACTCATCAACCAAAATATGCGAGAAGCGTTGTTGATACTTGGCAAGCATTTCGGGCGATGACTCTAACAACCGGATGGTATTCAACAACAAATCATCAAAATCCATTGCATTATTTTGGCGCAAACGTCGTTCGTATTGCTCGTACACTTTTGCAATCTGCCGTTCGCGGAAATCGCCTGCACTGTTGGCAAACTCCTGCCACGGAACCATTTGATTTTTTGCTCCGGAAATAACCGAGCGTATGTTCTGTGCAGAAATAGTTTGCGATGATATATTCAGCGATTGCATAACGCCGCGTATCACACTCAGCGAGTCGTCGGTATCATAAATAGAAAACGTGTTTGTATATCCTAAGTGCTCGGCTTCCATGCGTAATATCCGCGCAAAAATCGAGTGGAACGTACCTGCCCAAATCCGCTTTGCTGCTTGCTCGCCACAGATATGCATAATGCGTTCCTTCATTTCGGCGGCAGCTTTATTGGTAAACGTTAACGCTAATATCTCCCACGGTTTAGCACCCTGCCCAACTAAATACGCAATACGGTAGGTAAGTACACGAGTTTTTCCGCTACCTGCCCCGGCAACTATAAGTAAGGGACCATTAATCGTAACAACTGCCTCGCGTTGGGCATCGTTTAACGATTTCAAAAAATCCGGCTGTGGCTGTTGTTGGGTTGGTTCTGTAAGTTCTGCTGCTGTAGTTTTAACAAGTTTCAGGTTCATAATCGTATCAAAATAAGTATGCGCAAAGATAGCGAGTAATCAACACATGGTAGATGCAGATAAAATTATACACTGCTAACGCAAGCCACACCCAACGTTATAGTATTGCAAACCAACCTCTTGTGGGAAAGAACAGATGCACTCCGGGCAAACGTATATCGTACAAACTGTAAAAAAATTATTTCTGTTCACATACCTTGTTAAACCTCTGTTGCATAACGTACTTCAAACAAACGATGTTTATTATTTACAGCTATGTAACAAAGATATATGCTGCGTGTACATTGCAGAAGTGTCTATATTAAGCAGGTATTGTTGGTAACTTTGTAACCAGTACGATATACATGTTTTATTAGCGGCACACATACATACATAACTTACTATAAATTATATAGATATTAACCACCTTCCACACTATGGTTAATGTACTGTATAGTACATTACCGTAACATTGGAATTGTTTAGGGATTGGTAAAAAATGATTAATCGGGTAATACTAAGTGTATTGGTTGTTCTAGCTACACTTCTGTTATGTGCTGAACTACGTGCAGATAATAAAGACAACAATAGCAAAAAACCACAGTTAAAAAAGATAACTGTTATTGAATCGGACAATGTGTATCCCGACCAACGGTACACAACACTAAGTCTTCCTAAAACACTCTCAACCCCTGCCCTTAAACAACTACGCGAGCATGTTAACAAAGAAATCAATACTAAAAATTACAGCGACCCCGCAGTTTTTTTTACGTTAATGGAATGGGTGTGCTTACAATGGAAACACCATGCAATCAATCAACCGCCTGTTGGAACATCCAGCTATCAGATATTAGTAAACGCCAAACACGGAGCTGAATATCGCTGTCAGGAATATGCACAAGTTCTTAACGATATTCTTATATCCTACGGATATATTTCCCGTATTGTTCAACTCTTTCAGCCGGGTTCTTCCTACGGTGCTCCGGGTTCGGGGCATGTTGGTGTAGAAGTGTGGTCTAACTCATTATCAAAATGGATATATCTGGATCCGCAATGGTGTATACAAATCTCATACGAAGGCAAAGTGCTTAACTTCTACGAACTATCGGAAGAAATTAAAAAAGGGAATCTTGCTAAGCTTCAGTTTACCACATCCGAAAAAGTATTACAACGCGATGAGCAATCCGGTGAAATGTATGTTGGTATGTATGGCGAGTTTATTCAAAAATATATTGGGCAGGTTGCTGTTGTGCTCAATATGAATTCGCATTTAGATTTTGTTTGCTTGTTATTAGGAACGCACCAACAAGAACTTACATTTCAGGGCGTGCCTGTTAATGGCAGAATATTTACCGATAACTACAAGAACCTCTACTTTCAGGTTAACAGAACAACAATCATATTTGATTACTCATACGAAGTAAACTGGACTGAGATTTTTCAGAAGTATAAAATTCAAAGCCCGGATGAATATGTAGAGAAAATGCCATTCTTTGCTGCCAAACCAACATACTCTTTGCGATTCCAGAATAACATGTGGTGGTTTAAACACTACGAAGTAAAAACCGACCCCGTAGGCATATGGAAAAAAGTAAACGGGGATAAGTACGATTGGTCGTTAACCGAAGGTATTAATACAATTCAGGTACGCTCGGTAAATCAGGAAGGAATACCGGGTAGCATTACCACCGTAAAAATATTATACGGCGATGCTCCCTCGCCTTCAACAACGCGATAATTGCTATAATTTATTTTCCTGCTTTTTCTTCGGTAAGCGGTATTGCATTTTTGAGTGCTTCCATTTTCTCGGCTAACTCGCCTTTAGGGAAGAACCGTTTGTATAATGCACATGCGGCTAATGCTTCGTCGCTACGTTTTAATTGTGTAAGCACTTCTACTTTACCAACAAAAGCCGGCTCGCAAAACTTGGTGTCGGAATAATCATCAATCACAGCATCGTAATATACCAATGCCGATTTTGGTGCAAGCAGTACGCGGTATTGCTCGGCAACACGGAATTCACGCTCGCCAAGTTTATCGCGCAATTCTTTTATCTGTGTAGCAGCTACTTCTGCTAACGAATCTTTTGGGTATTCGCGCTGGAAATCTCCTAATGCTACAATTGCTTTACGGGTGTAGTCTTGGTCGCGGTCGAACGGTGGTGATAATTCTACATAACAGAGCGCAGCTTTGTACAACGCGCTTTTTGCATATTCACTTTGCGAATATAGCCGGCGAACATAGTTGTAGTTAAAAGCAGCAACAATAAACTCTTTGCGTTTAAAGTTGATTTCGGCAATGTAATACTGAGCGTCGTCGGCAAACTGGCTTGCAGGATATTGCAGTTTGATAATATCAAAAAGACGCTGGGCTTCTATTAAATCATTGTCGTCGAAACGCTTTTTTGCTTGAACAAAAATATCGTCCGGACTTTTTCCTGTTGCATCGTACATGGTGTTACATGCAAGAAACCCAACTGTTACAAGTACAGCTACTATTGCCTGTGTTATTCTGTTTTTTGTATTCATAGACCACAAAGATAACCACTTACGTTGTTTTGTGCGCAAATTCTGCGCGGGAAACACACGACGTTTACACTAACATCTTAGTTTCTTTGGATTTTGCTGCATTGCGCCGCTGTACCGGTTGGGGCGGACAGAGTTGCCGCGCACACGGCGCGCTGCGGCAATGGCGGCTTACACACATTTGTATGTATTCAATATTCTACTATAATTGTTTTTGTTTAGTGCTGAAACAAACTACACAGAATACCGATTATTGTTTACAGAAAAGCAACTGTTTCACCTTTCATCACAACATCTTTGCTAAACTGTTACACGTGTACTTAAAGTGATTGATGATTTGCCCATCGGGGTTAGTAAACAAACGTTCCGGATGTTTGGATGCACCTGTAAGCACATTCCGTACTGTAAGCGGTACCATTACAGTACTACCACATCGGTATAACAGTACACACTTGTAATATGTTTAACTTTTTAAGGGAGAGTTGTATGAGTTTCATACGATTACTCTGTGCAATTGGGATGTTGTGTTTATACACTACTCTTTACGCACAATCCGGTACTACCCAACCAACTGCAGGCATCACCGTTGGCAAAGTCAGTCCACAAACCGATGATATTCTGGCACCCGACCCACATTACATTAATTGTAAAGGTGTGTTCGATGGAACCGTAACAGATTTACCTTCCATTTCCAGTGGCAGGGCTAACCTGGCAAGTATTACATTAGATGCCGGGAGTTCCACAAATTGCACTCTTACGCACGACCCCATTCAGTCGGGTATAACCTCTGCGGCTCGTTTCCATATAGAGCCAATTGACTTTTCGCTTCCGTTAGTTGCTGTTGTACGTTTTGCCGATGCAAAAGGAAACGATACCGTTATGACGTTTCGTTACACGCCGCGTTTTTTAACGGTACCAACAACAGTAGCCATTGATTCGCTTGCTCCGAACAAAGAATACACACTACGTGTGCCTATTGTAAATAATAATTCCGATACGGTTAGAGTATATGGTTTGAAGTTAGACAGAGCCAACTCGGAATTTATATTAGATGCAAACACACAACAACAATTCTTAATGCGTGCAGGTGATACCGTTTGGGTTCTGGTGCATGTAAAATGTCCGGACAGCAAACAATATCAGGATATACTTCATGTTCTGTTGGGATGTAGCCCAAATAACGAGCAGAAGTTAACAGTGCAGGCACGTGCGGGCGTTCTATCGGTATTGGTAGAAAGTGTTGATTTCGGCACGCACGAGGTAAATACAACATCCACGTTGGATGTATATGCAGTTAACTCCGGCACCATTGCAGCTACAATCCAAATGTTGGATTTAAAAGATAAAGGCAAAGGATTCTCGCTTAGGAACGTTGTAACCATGCCGTTTACAGTTCCTGCCGGGGCACGCCTGAAAATTGCCGATGTTGATTTTAAACCAACAACAGAAGGTGCCGTAACCGACAACTTCGGATACGATATAGCCGAAGATATCCAAAATGTATTATACGACCCCACGGTAAAAGGCAATGCCGTAAAACCAACCGGAGTAGAAGATGAATTGCAAGGTGGTTTACTGTTAACACCAAACCCTGCATTCGATATTCTTACCGTTTCGGTTACAATAAATGGTATAACAACTACAAGCGCAGAGTTATATGATGTAAATGGGAATACCGTTGGTGCCGTAGCCCATGCTGCCGGCAACGAAGGCGAACCGCTTCAGCTATCTCTTGCTAATCTCCAAAGCGGAATGTATATCTGCAAAATAGAATGTGGAACTACAACGCTTACAAGGAAAGTCTTCATTGTTCGGTAACCACTATGGTACCCACGTTAACAACCGTCTGCCCACAAGCGGACGGTTGTTTTATTATATGGTATTGGTTCCTCTCTACTGCCGAATCGTCCGCGCGTGCGCGGCAACCCTGTCCGCTCCAACCGGTACAGCGGCGCAGGTGGGTGGACTCGCACCGGGTTGGCGCGCTTGAGATTTGCTTCGGCAGAGGTGGGGTTACCAAATTTTATTCTACGTAGTTTACTGTATTTGCGCTATTGTTGCCTTGCTTTAGTAACGGATTCGTACATTTGCGATACGGCTTTGGCTGTTAACTACAGAGTTACTCCCACGTTATTGTAATTTCAAGAGGTTTACTATGAAACTGATTGGCTTATTATTTGGAATGGAACAATCGTTCCCGCCTGCATTGGTTGAGCGTATTAATAGTATGCACTTAGATGATGTTCGCGCAGAGTTTGTAAAAACCGGCGGCGTGTTAATGAACGAAGTATCAAAGTACGATGTTATTCTTGACAGAATTTCTCAGGATATTCCGTTCTACCGCGCTATGCTTAAACTTGCGCAGTTAAATGGCACGCGGGTTATTAATAATCCGTTTTGGTGGAGCGCCGACGATAAGTTTTTTAACTATTCGCTTGCTGCTAAAATGGGAATACCTGTTCCTAAAACAGTGTTGTTACCAACAAAAGACCACCCGCCCGAAACTACATCGCAATCTATGCGCAATTTGATGTACCCGCTTAACTGGGAAGAAGTGTTTGACTATGTTGGTTTCCCAAGCTGGTTAAAGCCATTTGATGGCGGTGGTTGGAAACACGTATATAAAGTAAACAGTCCGGAAGAATTTTTTGCAGCGTACGATAAAACAGGAAGCATCTGCATGACGCTGCAACAAGGCGTAGAATTTACGGAGTATTACCGTTGCTATTGCATTGGTAAGAAGTACGTGCGCATTATGCCGTACGAACCACGCAACCCACATCATTTACGTTACGTGGCTTCGTTTACGCCAACACCCGAACGCTTAAAACAATTGGAAGAATATTGTATTCAATTATGCACGGCGCTAAGTTATGATTTCAACACCTTAGAGTTTGCCGTGCAAGATGATATTCCATACGCCATTGATTACATGAACTGCGCACCCGATGCAGAACGTACATCGGTTCAGGAAGATAACTTTGAGTGGGTACTTGATACAACTGCTAAATACTTGGTAGAAGTTGCCCGCGAAGGACGGAAAGTTCCAACCGAATACACATGGAGTCAGTTTATGAATACAAATGCTATTCCTGCCGGCACACCTAAAAAAGCAAACAAGAAAAAGTAATTCGCGCGAAACAAAGAAATATAAAAGGGAATACATAGTTAGTATTCCCTTTTTTGTTTTTGATTTTTTACGTTATCTTACAACGGAATATTTCCGTGCTTTTTCCACGGGTTGCTGTCGTGTTTTGTTTCGAGTAATTTTAATGCGCGCACCAAGCGTTTGCGGGTATCACGCGGAAGAATAACATCATCTACATATCCGCGCTCGGCGGCTTCATAGGGGTTTGCAAAACGCTCGTTGTAATCGGCTTCAAGCTCGGCAGCACGTGCGGCTTTATCGTCGGCTGCTTCTATCTCTTTGCGGAATAAAATCTCTACCGCACCTTTGGCTCCCATAACGGCAATTTCGGCACTCGTCCATGCAACGTTGTAATCGCCGCGTATGTGTTTGGAGTTCATTACATCGTATGCGCCGCCGTATGCTTTGCGGGTAATTACGGTTACCTTTGGTACTGTTGCTTCGCAGAAGGCATAGAGCAGTTTAGCTCCGTGGCGTATGATGCCGCGCCATTCCTGGTCGGTGCCGGGTAAAAATCCCGGAACGTCTTCAAACACTACTAACGGAATATTAAACGCATCGCAGAAGCGAACAAACCGCGCACCTTTAATAGAGGAGTTAATATCCAATACACCTGCCATAGAGTTTGGTTGGTTTGCTACAATACCAACGGGACGGCCATCCAACGTTGCAAAACCAACTACAATGTTTGGCGCGTATTCGGCATGAACCTCAAAGAAATCAGCTTCATCTACAACTTCGCGGATAACATCTTTTATGTCGTACGGTTTTGTTGAGATTGCAGGAATAATTGTATCTAACCGCGGGCACTCACGGCTGGGTGAATCCACGGTGGCAACCTTTGCCGATAGCGTTTGGTTAGATGATGGAATAAATGTCATGAGTTTGCGAACCTGCATTAACGTTTCTACTTCGTTCTCGCAGGCAAAATGCGCAACGCCCGATTTTGATGCATGAGTATCGGCACCACCAAGTTCTTCAAACGTTACTTCTTCGTGTGTTACGGTTTTTACAACTTCGGGTCCGGTTACAAACATGTAGCTTGTGCCTTTAGTCATAAACACAAAGTCGGTAAGTGCAGGCGAATACACTGCACCACCGGCACACGGGCCTAACACCACGCTAATTTGTGGAATCACACCACTTGCCATAGTATTACGCAAAAAGATGTCGGCATACCCACCAAGCGAAACAACGCCTTCCTGAATGCGCGCACCGCCGGAATCATTTAACCCAATTACCGGCGCACCAATCTTCATGGCAAGATCCATAATCTTACATATCTTCTCGGCATGAACTTCCGAAAGCGAACCACCAAACACCGTAAAGTCCTGGCTAAACACACAAACAGTACGCCCGTGGATAGTTCCTGTTCCGGTTACAACGCCATCGCCAAGCGGACGTTGTTTTTCTAACCCGAACTTTGTACTGCGGTGGCGGGCAAACATATCAATTTCTTCAAACGAGTTTTCGTCCAACAACACTTCAAGCCGTTCGCGGGCTGTTAGCTTTCCTTTTTTATGTTGTGCGGCAATACGTGCTTCACCACCACCAAGCATTGCTTCTTTACGGAGTTGTTCTAATTGTTCAACGCGGTTCATAAGAGTATAAGAGTTTATGTTACAAGATTACGATGCCGCAAATATACGGTTATGTTGTTGCACTACTATTTGGGTTTAAGGAATCCACGCTATAATGTATCTGCACCAACCCCGATTCAAACTTTGTAACCGAAAGCACCGTAAGGCGTTGTTCGGGGCGGCCACTTTTAAACAACGGGATACCATTCCCTACAAATACCGGAACAACCGACACAATAAACTCATCAATAAGATTGTGGCTAAGTAATTCGTGAACAATCTCTGCACCGCCATCGCAAAAGATATTTTTTCCGGGTTGTGCTTTCAGATTGGCAATCAGATTCGGGATGCTTCTGGTATAGAACCGAGTTTTGCCGTAATCCGGTTTTGGAGTTCGTGTTAGTACATAGGTATCAAGATGTGCGTGCGGATTACTACCAACTGCGCCAAGTACCCAATCGTATGTTTTGCGTCCCATAAGAATGGTGTCGATTGTGTTCATGAAGCTGGCGTACCCGTAATCCTCGCCCTCGCGTTGAACTATCTCTAAAAAACTTAGGTCGTTATCTGGTTTGGCAATAAAGCCATCGGCACTGGTAGCAATATATACAACAACTTTTCTCATAATCACAGCAAAGTATAGTACAAGTATGTACAGCAATATAGAACAAAAGCACGTAGGAATATGCTATCGCAAGCCGCACCAGTTAACCAACAATCAATAACCGGCATACTGCGGATGAGAATCGCAGTTTTACATCTATACATTTATCGTTCAGGTGTCATCAGAAGAGGTTCCCACAGAGTTACACAGAGTTGTTCACAGAGTACACCGGAAAGGTTCTTCGCGCTGCTCAGAATGACAAGGCATCATTCGTACCCTCTGCGTCTTTGCAAACTTTGCTACTTTGCGAGAGTGTAATTAACTGCGCGATGCTGAACGTGTGGTTCGCACCGGGTTGGCGCGCTGAAGGATTGCTTCGGCAATGGCGGGGGTACAAAATCGGGATAAATCAAGAATACTTGTGCAAGGTTCGATACTACCAAGGTAAACTACACCAGTATAGCAAGTTATACTTATATAAAAAAATATTGGCGATAGCTTAGCAACTGACGATATTTTGTTGGTAAGTGATGCTATTTTTGGGATAAGTGATTGTTGAATTATGCGTAACTGCAAACCTGTTTATCATTATTTGGGACGTATTATGCGGTATCGATTACCCGTACCATATCTTGTTATTGCTATGTGGATGATGTTGTTTGGCCTTGTGTGCAATAGCATTGCACAACAGCAATGTCAGTGCGAAAAGTTTAAAGATAGAGATATACGAATGTTCCAGTATGTTCTTACAGGTAACCGTGCGGCTATGCAAAAGCTATACGATTCCGTTAGCACAATGAACACACCAATCTGTAAAGCTAACATCTTAAACTTTAAATCTCAACTTGCATTTTTTGACGGCAAAGAAGACTCTGCCCGCATTTATCTTGATAAAGAAAAACAAATGTTAGACGAGATGCAATGTGGTAGTGCAACGTATATATACAACGAGCGACAACGTGGCTACTTTGCCTTTAAAAAAGGCGACCATGAATCTGCCGTTAAACACATGCTAAAGGTTGCCGATTTAAGCCAACAAATAAAAGATACTGCACGAAGCATTACAGCCCTTATGAATGTAACATCGTTACTTGGTATGCAGGGCGAATACAAAAGGGTGCTGGAGATTTTAGATAAAGTTGAAAAAATTGTTTCTCCTACGCTTCACAAAGAATACTACGGTAATGTTACAGAAGCATACGCTAATACGTACCGTGTTGCGTACGAAAAAACTAACAACATGGAATACAAACAGCTTTACTATGTATGGGTGCAAAAAAATATAGACTACAACAGAAATAACCCGGCAATTGTTAACAGAATACGTGCATACCAAAACTGTGCACTGGCTGCTGTGTGGCGTAAAGATTCGCGTCAGGCAATTTTGTATCTCGATTCAGCTGAGCTGTATAATCCATCCAAATGGCCGCCGGAACTTCGGGCAAATCAGTATTCTATGAAATGTGGCGCATATACGGTTGGCAAACAATATGACCTTGCTAAGATATACGCAGATTCATCGTTAATTATTGCCTACCAAAGCAAACACCCGGAATCTATTGCAGTGGCACACCAAGCTATTTATAAAGTAAATAAAACCGCCGGAGATTATAAAAACGCTCTTACCGCGTTAGAAAATCTGAAGGGACTTAAAGATAGTATTGATAACATAGAACGTACAACCGTAGTGCGCTCGCTTGAGTTAAAGTACAACAAAGCAAAAGATGAGCAAACAATACACGACCTTGCACAACAGCAAGAAATCAGTACATTAAATATAAGGTTTCTGGTTGCTGCATTAGTTGGTGTTGGCTTGCTTGGTGTAGTGTTGTTTGTTTTGTACCGCCAAAAAGCATTAAAGCAAAAGCAATTAATTCTGGAAACAGAACAACGCCTTAACCGCGCCCGCATGAATCCGCATTTCTTTTTTAATGCACTTACATCGTTGCAAACGTATTCGCTAAAACCGGGTAACAGCGAGAAGGTTCCGCAATACTTATCCAAGTATTCTAAAATTATGCGCCATACGTTAGAGTCCACGTACAACGACCTTATTTCGCTAGAGGAAGAATTAGAATACTTAACCGAGTATCTCGAAATAGAATCACTAAGAACATCAAATCCTTTTTCGTATGCTATTGATGTAGATACCGAAATTGATATTACCGATACCATGATACCGCCAATGATTCTGCAACCATTTATAGAAAACTCTATAGAACACGGCTTCAGTGCTATTGATTACGAAGGTGTGATTCAGGTTGCATTTATTATCGAGGGCGGACATCTGGTTGTTAGTATCAACGATAACGGCAAGTCCACACAAAACGAACATCACAAAGGGTATCCATCTCGGGCAACGCAAATAATCACCGACCGTTTGTTTTTACTAAATCAAAAACACGGAACCGATGCTAAGTTTGAAGTACGCGATGCCTCGGCAAGTGGATACACCGTAATAGTTACACTGCCAATACTACAAGCAGCATGAGAATCCTGATAATAGACGACGAAAAAACCATACAAGATGGCATTGTACACATGCTGCACTCCAGCGGGCTGAACATCGATGCCATCTATCAGGCATTCTCTGTTGATAGCGGAATAGAAACCATCCTGCATCAATCGCCCGATGTAGTATTACTGGATGTAGAAATAGGAAAAGAAACCGGATTCGATTTACTTCGCCGCCTTAACGACTATTCATTCCAACTCATCTTTATCACCGCACACAACGAATACGCCGTGCAAGCGTTTAAGTTTAGTGCAATAGACTTTCTGTTAAAACCAATCGACCCCGAAGAACTTGTAACAGGAATCAAACGCGCAGAAGAGAGAATGAAAGAACGCTTCCTCTCGGAACAACTCTCCATCATGCGCGGGCAGTTGGAATCGCTCAAAGCAACCGACAAAAAAATAGTACTGCGCGATAACGACTCCCTGCACTTTGTAAAAATTCACGACATCATTAAATGCGAAGCCGATAGCAGTTACACCAAAGTATATCTTATAAACAGTAAGCCGCTGTATATCTCGCGCACACTAAAAGATTACGAAACAATGTTAGCGCCCTACGGCTTTGTACGCACGCATCACTCGCACATTGTAAACATACATCGCATCGTCCGCTTCGATAAAAACGACGGCGGCGGTTTAGTGCTGGAAGGCGATATAACCGCGCCCGTATCGCAACGCAAAAAAGAATACATCTTATCTATACTCAGTTCCGGAGAGTAGTTGTTTCCCACCTCTCACGAAGCAATCCTTCTGCGCGCCAACCCGGTGCGAACCGCACCACCTGCTTCGCATTTTGTTTACGAATTACGAATCCTCAGTATTTCAATAACTCCGCCGCTTTAGCGCGGAGAAGGAACCTCCACCATAGAATATGGGCTAGCCCTGCAACCACTCAGGACTAAAGTCCGAGAGCATGTTGTTATGTTTGATTTCCCCACGCTAAAGCATGGGGTTATGTTCTGTATTCTTACATCATATCCGTAATACTTCATTATCTCTTTTGTCATTCTGAGCAATGCGAAGAATCTATCGCCTTATTATGAGTTCATCTTCACCAATCATTACATGGGCGAATGTCTATTCGCCCCTACGGTTATATTGAACAACAATGCACGTTGTATCTCTTTTTGTCATTCTGAGCAACGTGAAGAATCTTTTTTGTGTACTCTGTGAATAACCCTGTGTAACTCTGTGGGAACCTCTTCTGTTGACACCTGAACGATAAATGTTGGGATGTAAAGCTGTGGCTCTTATCCGCAGGATGAGGACTGTTGATTGTTGATTAATTGGTGCGGTAATGCGTTAGCAAATTACCTTTTTACTACGTGTTCCAAGCATCATAAAATGCACGATGCTGCGGGATGTTTATATCGGTTGGTTGCGGGTTATGAAGTTGTTCGGGGGTGTAGCAACTTCGGATGCAGTGAATGTGTATCTGCATGTCTTCGTGAATGGTATAATCTATGCGCCACGTTTGGTAGGACATTGTGTATGTGTTGTTGCCGGTTTGTTGCACACGGTTGTACGATGTTGGATACGGATGGTATTGCAATTTTGCAGTTATGGTATTATGCAAAGGTAATGCGCAATGTTCTGCAAGCCAGTTGGCTTGTGCCTGGGCAAGTGGCTGCCATGTTATGGTATGTAGCACGGCGTCTTCCACTGTTTGCAACCACCCGATTGATGAGTCGGGGAATGAGTCGTGTTGTGGGATGTAGGGTTTTATATCAAGCACCGGAGTGCCGTCTAACATATCCGTCCCGCGAATTGTTAGGGTGAGTTTGTGAATATCTACCAGCTCTACAACGGTAATACCAATTGGGTTGGGGCGGTGTGGCGACCGTGTTGCAAACACGCCGTGTTTTTCCGCGTGACGTGGCGTTAGTACTTTGGGTTTCCATCCGGTTACGGTGTGGAATACCCACACAACCCAAATGCGCTCAAAGCCGGAAATATCTTGCAGGGCTTGCTCGTAGTTACTATGCGGTTGCAGGATAATCTGCCCTGTATGAAGCTTGCCATGCGCCTGTGGCTGATGTGGTGCCGTGTATTTTTCTGTGTGCTGAGTGTGTATATACCCTATTGGCGTAAACGTAAATTGCGTTTCCATTACAAGCGTGCAAAGCACTCCAAAAATTCATCGCGTTTACGGGGCGATACTTCAATCTCGGAACCATCTTTCATTACGGCATAACCGCCTTTACCACGCACATATCTGTTAACACAACGCAGGTTTACTAAGTGCGAATTGTGTACTCGCATAAAATCGTGCGGAGAAAGTAGTTCGTCGAATTCTTTTAATGTACGCGATACTAACAGCTTTTGTCCGGATAGTAAAAAGCATTGCGTGTAATTACTATCGCTTTCGCAACGGAGTATATCTGCCGGATTCAGGAATATCAAGCCATCTTCTACGGGTACGGCAATGGAGTCGGCATGAGGTTTTGAAACAACCGTAACTTGTTGCTGTTTGTGTTGCGTGGCTTTGCCAACAGCTTTTTGCAGTTCTTGTACATCTACGGGTTTTAGCAGGTAATCTAACGCAGAGAATTTAATTGCCTTCATGGCATAATGCTGGTACGCCGTAACAAATATTACGTGGAAGCTTAATTGCGGAAATGCTTCCAGTACGGTAAACCCTGTACCGCCGGGCATTTCCACATCCAGAAATACTAAATCCGGATTGTGCTGTTTTATAGCGGCAATCCCGTTATCGGGAGAATCGGCAGTGGCTACAACAGTTACATCGGCACAGAAGCGTGCTAATAAGTGTTGCAATGTTTCACGCCCCGATTCCTCATCATCTATAATCACTGCATTCATGTGCATTCCCCAATGGTATGAATGATACAATACTCACTCTCTTTCCCCAACGGCAAATTTACACTCTTTCGGAACTCCTGCAACATATTGCTTTCATTTCGCGGAAAACACAGGATGGTACATAGGATTCTTTCAGGCAGATTGCCGGTGTTTGATTGCAAACGTGTGGTGCTGTCCGGCGATAGCAAAAACATTACATTCTGTTTCCGTTGGAGTCGAAGAAATATATAAACTCCGGGGTAATACCTACGGGTAGTTCGGTGCCTACTTGTACTGATGTTGCTGTGGTGTTACGCAATATTTTTTTTGTGCCTGCAGTTTGTATGTGTAGTAATGTTTCGTGACCTACAAATTCGATATTCTCTACCGTTGCGGTAAATGTTGGGGTGGTTGCGTGTGCTTGTAGATGTTCGGCACGTATTGCTAAGGTTGCTTGGGTTGTTGTGCTTGGCAGTACGTGTGTAAATGCATTACGTGGCACAGCGCACCGTATGCCGTTGTTGTTTTCTATAAACTCTGTACCGTTTGCTGTTGGTTGTACAACACCGTTAAACAGGTTAATTGTTGGCGAACCCAAAAAGCTTGCTACAAATTGATTGCACGGGTTGTTGTAAAGTTCGCTTGGTGTGCCTACCTGCATTATTATTCCATCTTTTAATACGGCAATGCGGTCGCCCATGGTCATGGCTTCGGTGTGGTCGTGCGTTACGTACACGGCAGTTGCGCCAACGGTGCGTTGCAGGTGTGTAATCTCGGTGCGCATATCCATACGTAAGCGTGCATCAAGGTTAGAGAGCGGTTCATCGAACAAGAAGACGCGCGGTGTGCGGGCTATTGCGCGCCCAACGGCTACACGCTGCCTCTGTCCGCCACTTAGTTGCTTTGGTAAGCGTGTAAGTAAATCGGTAATGTTTAACATCCGGGCAACATCGTGTACACGTTTGGTAATCTGTTCTTTGGGTTCTTTTTTTACCTGTAGCGGAAAGCCAATGTTTTCGGCAACGGTCATGTGTGGATACAACGCGTAGTTTTGGAACACCATGCCAACATCGCGTTTGCGTGGCTCGGTATCGTTCATCACTTTGTTATCAAACAGTAACTCGCCCGATGTAATTGTTTCCAAACCGGCAATCATTCGCAGCAAGGTAGATTTCCCGCAACCGGAGGGTCCAACCAAAACCAAAAACTCACCTGCATTAATTTCTAAGTTTACATTTTGAACAGCTTCGTATCCGTTTTCGTATTTTTTGTTGATATTGCGTAGGGTAACGTTTGTCATGTTGGTATTGTTGATGGCACCATGTGTGGCGCGTTCCGTAAAAATCGAAAACGAAAATAACACAACACCACCAAAGTTCGCACTAACACCATGAACAAAAAAATCGGAATACTCTTGTTGGTTACATGCGTAGCCATACTCTATACCTCGTGCGTTCCGGTTGCAACGTTGCCAATTCCGGTATATCCTGTTCACCCGCCGCCACACGCAAGCCAAACAATTGTGTTAGTTGGCGATACCCAAGAAACCTTGTGGGAGGAATTCTGGCGCGAACAAAACGACTCCTTGCGCCAACAGCTATTTCCGCAAATTGTTACGCACAACCCTATGGCAATTGTGCTGATGGGCGATATGGTAGGGCGCGGTAGTAACACAACACATTGGCAATACTTCGACCGCATTAGCAGTGCCGCCCGAAACCGTGGAATTATGTTTATACCAACAATGGGTAACCACGATTACATGGGGCATAATGCCAGTTGTTTTGCCAACATCCGTCCGCGTTTCCCCTTGCTCGATTCCGCCATGAACAACAACCACACATGGTATGCCGTAGAGGTGGACTCCGTTGCGTTTATTATTCTCGATTCCAACTTTGATGAACTCACCGAAGACCAATTTGAAGACCAACAAATGTGGCTCGATTCCACGTTGTTAGAATACAACACCAACGATGCCGTAACCAACGTTGTTCTCATCTGTCATCATCCGGGGTTTACCAACAGCACCATTGTAGATGGCGACCGCCTTGTGCAAAATCTGTTTATTCAGGATGCATTGGATTTCTCGTTTAAGATTACGCTTATTGCATCGGGTCATGCGCACACCTACGAGCATTTTACCATCGATGATAACGTACACATTGTAGTTAGCGGTGGTGGTGGCGGCCCCCGCCAGCGTTTACTGGATACCAAGCACGCACGCTATCCCGATGTATACAACGGCGGAACCCTGCGCGATTTTAATTACGTAACTGTGCAACGCGCCAACGGCGATGAACTCACCGTAACCATGATGCGCTACAACGAATCCACGAAAACCTGGACTGTTGGCGAGAAATTTACGTGCTCCAGCGAAACAAAACTCGAATAGTTTTTTGCTAACGCGTGACGGCACCGCATGGTTGCTGTTTACACAACTGCCACCTGCCGGAGAGAAGTTTAAGTATGAACCACCAACTCTGATACCGTACTTACTTTCTTGTAAATCACTTCATCAAATACTTTGAAGTGTTCGGTAGCACACTTTATTTTCTTACACTCACTACCCCGAAGCTCTTGACCGCTACTTTTTGTTTCAGCAACAAAATAGACCTTTGTATCGTTGCTAAGAACCAAAGCCCAATCTGGATTATATGTACCTATGGGTGTTTGAATTTTAAACCATGACGGCAGTTTGAAATAGAACTGAACATTCTCGCTACTTTCACAATCTTTGGCAAATTGGTTTTCTACACCGGAATCAAGTGGTATAATGTTCTCATAAATAGTTTTGTGTTGATTATTTACTGTGTAGGTGAACTCATTGACGTATATTTCAAAATCAGAGTCCTCAAATAGAGACATCTCGTACACCATAGAGCCAATTTTTTCGTACCTGATTCCATCCACCATAATCTCCGAAAGCACACCACGAATTGCAACAGTCGCGTTATCCATAAACATCTGTGGATTGATAAATATATCCTCCAATCTTCCGGATGATTTTAAAATTGAAACAATAGTGTTACGTGTCAATTCCGTTTTAGATTGAATGTACGCTATAACATCAGGAATGGGAAGCTGTTGACTGTACTCTGCCTGATACGTTCGATCACTAATCAAATTACCAGCAACACCTTCATTTGTAATCAGAACACTTTTCTTCGTACTCCGTACAACTGGCTTTACTGTTGGCGGCATTGTAGTAATTGCTTTTGATGCTCTGGAAATAAGTTCTGATGTGATGTACTCAACTCGGTATTTCGTTTTACTATTAATTCTTTCCCATAATTCTAAGAAAGCTGGGTCAGCTTCAAAACCTTTACGATAGTTAACCTTTACTTTTTGTGCTTTGTTCTTTATTCTACCTGTAAACTGTACACCGCAATCCTGTTCTATTTCAGTTTGCAATGCTTTTGCAAAATCGTCATATGATTCATTAGCAACTACGGTTAATCTATTAATGTTGCGGTCGGAAATTCTTTGCCCTTCTTGATTCACACACAAGCGCAACCCTCTTCCAATTTCCTGACGTTTTTTTATGTCGGATTTCGTTTCGTTGAGAGTACAGATTTGAAATACGTTCGGGTTATCCCATCCTTCGCGTAAAGCAGAATGACTGAAAATAAACCTAAGAGGTGTGTTTATATCAAGCAACTTTTCTTTGTCTTGCATGATTAGTTTGTAGGTGTCGTTATCCGCTTGTGTTTCGCCACCAGTGTCTTTTAACCTTCCCTTAGTATCTTGAGAGAAGTAACCATTGTGTAGTTCAGAAACTGAATATGGTAGCAGACCTGCATTTGCAGACTTTTTACTTTCCTCAAGAAATATCTCTTCGAACCATTGGGCAAATTTTCCTTGTATGGTGTTGCCCATCACGTCGTAATCGCGATAGTTCTTTACTTTATCAATAAAGAATAGTGATAACACCTTTATGCCTTTTGCTTTATAGATTCGTTCTTTTTTAAGATGTTCTTCAATTGTTTTCTGCATCATAAACCGAAGAATATCATCTTGCAGCCCACCTTGTGCCTCGCCAACTCTAAGAATCTGTCCATTAGAAAGTTCAACGGTCTGAGTAGAAATATCAAGTTCGTTGATTCGCAGACCATTATACATCTCGCGCCCACCGGAGAGTTCATACAAATCATTTTTCGCTGTACTGTCTGCCGTTACAGACTTACGTACTACGCCTTTAGGTGTGCTGACATCAAGGGTGATTTTTGCAACAATTTTTGATTTACCGCTTTGCTTAATTTCATCTACTTGTACAAATGCATCATTCATTGCATGTTCAGCATAAATCGAATCAACTTCTATCTGTTTCACCAAACCTAAATCGTATGCTCTCACGGGGTTCAAAGAATACATGAGGTTGTAAAGATTAGTGTGGGTAGCGGAATAACGAAGAGTACAAAGGGGAGTGAGATTTTCTATTGCCTTTTTGCGAATTTCTGTCTCCATGTTTTGTGGTTCATCAACAATCACAATTGGGTTAGTGCATTGAATAAACTCAATAGGTTTTCTGCCTGTTAGCTTGTCATTGGGCTTGTTGATTATGTTATCATCCTTGGCAAATGCATCAATGTTAATAACGAGTATCTGAATTGTGTTTGATGACGCGTAACCGCGAAGATTCGAGACCTTCTTGCTATCATACAGATCGAAGTTTACAGAGACGTTGTTATAGAGTGCTTGAAAGTGTTCATTTGTAATCTGTAAGTTCTTTATTACACCTTCACGAATCGCAATTGAAGGAACAACAACAACAAACTTTGTGAATCCGTACAACGCATGTAATTCATAGATAGTACGCAGATATACATACGTTTTACCTGTGCCTGTTTCCATTTCCACCGAGAAATTCATTCCTTGCAATTCGGTAACAACTTCGGGTATTTGATTCCTTGTTTGGACTGCACGTACATTTTCTAGAACTTGTTCTTCGGAAATATTGAGTTGATTACCAATACCAATATCACTCATAAATGAACCGGCACGCTCTACACTAAACTCAAAGTCACCACCGTGTAGGTGTTGTCCTTCAAATATATCGGTGATAGAACGTATCGCCTCAATTTGGTATTCCTGATTGCTATCGAAGTGAAGTTTCATAGTTAAAATAACGTGTCTTGTTGACTTTTTTTAGGATAGAATACACCAATAATTACGAACGGATTTTTTGCTCTTCGTCTATGCCATTCATTCGTTGTTCCAAGAAATAGGTAAATATCTTTTTCGTTTAAAAAAGAGCGTTCATATTTATCACGGACTAACTTTAGTGCTTCTGGCTCATTTCCTTCTGTGCTTCGCAAACAGTTCCAATATAGTGCACCAATCTCCCAGTCCTCTATCATTAACCGACTTTCAGTACCTTCATCGTCCCTAAATCTGTAATAAAATTTATAGGGAAGTTTTGGAATAACTATTTCAGGATCTCTATCTTGTTCAAATAAATCACCTTGTTTACGGAGTTCTTTCCACTCATCTTTCCACTCTCGATTCTCTTCTTCTTTAATATAAAAATCGAGTATTTCTGTTGGTTTAAATGTTGCCAGTGAAGTATTCTGTGGATCTCTTGAATGTGATAACAACATCTTCATATTTGTGTAAACATTCGATGTACACAATCTCTTTCTTTCAGCCCAATTATTTTCTGTTCCTACCTTGCCGTGAAGTATTATATCTCTAAAATCATAATATGTAGGAGAGTGACTTTCAGGTCTAAAATCATTTGAGTTAGCTCGCTTTTCTAAATCTAACTCAATCCAATTGTATTTGAATGATTCAATCTTACCATCCTTACGCAAACCTGTTAGAAAGCTAAGAGGTACTGGATAGATTCGTATCCACTGACCATTCTCTAAAATCCCCGCAGTACACACCAACTCATCATACCTTCTGGAAGGCAGAGGGTATGTTGCTACCGTTATTAAAACTCTTGTACGTGCCATACATTAAATATGTTGAACTGTGTAAGTAAAATCGGGCAACATTTCGATTGCTTCGGCTAAATGCTTACGGTGACACTGGCATATATTACTCTCGAAACATGTAAGGGCAATTCGTTTGTGTTGCCGTAGCAACTCTACAATTCTGGACTGCGTTGAAATAGTAGAAGGCAGATTCTCCTTACGATACACTTCAAACAGAGCATCATAATCCTCTTGCGTTTTAAGTTCTCTTCGTTGATTACTTTGTATTCCTACTTCCGGTAGATGAATGTACTTTATATCAATACTTTTACAGTATCGCTCCAACTGGCTTTTGCTGAATCCATATTTCATACTAAGAGGATTATTACGTACATCCACTAACATCTTTACATCGTTTTGGAGTAACCGCACTAAGTATTCCTCCAAGGATATTCCTTCGTACCCAATGGTAAAGAGAATTGTTTTGTTTGATGTTGGTTTGGAATCAAGTACCTGCTGATATGACTCGGCATCTAAAATACTCGAAGCAACTTCGCTACGTGTGGCATAGAATGGGAACTGTTTGTATGTGTACTCCATTAAGTCATTAGAACTCATAGAACGGTACATACCTTTCATAGCAAGTAGTATTCTGCGGTCATCTTCTTTCAGTTGTGCTACATAATCCTGTGTATCAATTGCACGATAATGTTTCTCGTCTGAAGTAAGAAATTCCCTTTTTACCATTGCGGTCATATCGGCTGTGGCAGAGTACGAGTAACATCCATATTTGTATGGTATAAAATCATATACAGGTTTTTCCTGATTCTTGGAAAAAAGAAACAAGAGTTTTTGTAACCGTATTTTCTCCAGCTCTCCGCCAAAGGTTTGTAGTAATGCAAGTATGACTTTTCTTCTGTAAAACATCACAAATCACTTTCGTAGTTATTATACCGTTCTAAACTCTATGCCTGCATCGCGCAGTTGGAGTACGGTGTTGGTTTTTAATTGGTCGTTTCCATTAAACAGCACATCTAATGCTACTACACGTTGCGGGTGTAGTTCTATAATGCGCTCTATGGTTTGGGTGTTGATGCTTTCTGTGGCAAGTATAAACTCGCCGCCGCGAACAAGATACAAGTTATCACGTTTTTCTATGCGCTCGGTTAGCATGTAACCAGATTTGAGTAATAACTCGCAAACAATATTCACATCAACACTACCTTCTACAACAGGGTTTGCAAAGGCAGACAATTGTTCGGCAATGTTTTCTTGGGTAATATCATCGCTACGCCAGATTTTGAAGTTAGAGGGCGTGCATGTAAATGCCTTAAAGCCCAAATCGGTTTGTTGTATTTTTTCTAACTCTTCGGTGTGTTCGGTTATCTGGGTTGTGCGTTGCTCAATCTCTTTTAGTAGTTCTTTTGCTTCGGGTGGCGGTGTGCCTGTAAGCAATGTTGGGTTTGCGTGTTGCAACTCTGCAAGTTGGGTTTGCATACGCTCCAAACGCTCTTGGTTGTGTTGTATGCGCCCTGTTAGTTCTGTGCGGCGTTGCTCTATGCGTTGTATCACGCGGCGTATGCGCTCTTTGCTAATATCAGCAATGGTTCTATACCCCGCCTTGTATGCTTCGCTTTGTTCATCGCAGAGTT
>JAIBAE010000057.1 GCA_019695345.1 Bacteroidota bacterium
GCTCCTGAATCAGGCGTTAGGTGTTGTGAACCTTTACCGCACCTTAGGGAATGCAGGACAGGCGGTTGCTGTGTGTCTATTTTGATTTCAAAGGTAATTTCTTTTTTAACGCAACCTAATAGACCGCGCCGTACCATCTTCTTACAACCGAAACTACAATCTGCGGGAATGAACCCTCGGGCAAGAAGAAAACAACAAATCTGATTTGAACTATTCAAATGATTACATACATTTGAGTATAGAAACAAACAGAATGATAAAGGTTATTCTCTTACCAACCCAAAGTGTAGTATGGAACAGAATATTACTGTATGGCTACTTGTGGCTACCAACGTACTAATATCATACAAAGGCCTTACCAACGAAGCCTTTTTTGAAAAATACATGTTCAGAATAGATAGTATTCTGTTACATAAAGATTATAAACGCCTTATTACTTCCGGATTTTTACACGGTGATTGGCAGCATCTTATTGTGAATATGATAACATTGGTGTTGTTTGGAAGACTGATGGAAAGTGTTATGGGGAGCGCTAACTTTTTGTTGATATACTTTTCAAGCTTAATTGCAGGCGATATACTTTCGCTGTTTATTCACAGAAATCATGGTGATTATAGTGCTATTGGGGCTTCGGGTGCGGTATGTGGTGTTATGTTCTCGTACATAGCAATGTTTCCGGAGGCAGGAGTGCAGTCGTTGATTATTCCAATCCCGATTACATCGTGGGTGTATGGAGTGTTATATGTTGCGTACTCGATTTTTAGTATTAAAGCAGAGCGCGATAACGTTGGGCACGATGCACACTTAGGTGGTGCATTGGTAGGTATGCTTGTTACAATAGCATTGGCACCGTACATTTTGAAAGAGAATAAAGTTGTTATATCGTTAATCGTAATTCCTACCGTAGTGTTTATCTATCTGATTGTTACTCGTCCGCACTTGTTGATAATAGATTGGAAGTTTTTGGGAAGTAAAAGTAAACAGCATAATTATACGATTGAACATCGGTACAACGAAGAAAAAGTGAACAGGCAAGAAGAGATAGACCGGATATTAGATAAAATTGGAAACCGTGGAATAGATAGTCTGACAACAAAAGAACTTGAGTTCCTGAATGAGAACTCTAAGAAATAAAGTGTACTACTGAAGTAGATTATAAAAGAAAGTAAATTGCGACGCTGAAGGTGCGGCTCGCACCGGGTTTGCGCGCTGAACGTGTGTTTCGGCATGAGAGGGATTCCACAACCTACCCCATTTTTTCTCTGTAATTTTGAACTGTGTTGCAACCGAATTGCATTTTTTTTGTACTACACACAGTAACCTTTTTGGCATTAGTTAATTCACAGAAACATAAATTACTATGAAACAACATTGTATGAGTATTGTCAAGTATTCAGTAATCGTTCTGCTATGCAGTTGTAATGTTATGCTGGCACAAACATCGCGCGGAGCAGTACCTGTGGGCGGCGGCTCGGCTACACCAGCAACACCGCAACCTACAACGAATACACCGGATGCCGGGTATTCTGCGGCAGATAGTTTGGATATTGAGCGACTAAAAAAACAAGATTTACACTGGAGTGTTGGCGGAGATATAACCTACAGTGCACCACGTAACGACTTTAAAACAATAATGGACAGTTTGGATAAATCGTGGGGTATGGGGTTTGGCTTCTTTGGTGCATACAGATTTTCACCGGTACCGGTAAGTGTTGGCGCAAACGTAAACTTCTTGTTTTATGGTAGCGATGAAAAGGTATATCGCACAACGTATAAGGTTGGTGGTATTCCGGTGATATTTAACGACACGATTACAACTTCTAATAGTATAATTCCAATTTCGGTGTTTGCACGGTTCGAACCGGATGTGAAGGTTATCAAGCCATATATAGAAGCTTTGGTTGGGTTTACTGTAATATCGTCATCGCACAATGTAAAATATGATGCAAGTGTTGGTAAGAGTTACGATTCAACAAGTACAAGTGTGCCGTTTCATTATGGTATTGGTGGAGGTGTAAAAATTAAGCTTGCTGATATTTACAACGTACCAATATCACGTAATGCCCTTTATCTAAATCTACAAACCAAATTTCTATTTGGTGATTACACCGATTACACCTTTCGTCTGTACGACGAATCATCAAATACATTTTCAATAGTTTCTAAATCATCCCGAACTGACTTAATGTTAATAAACCTTGGCGTCTCGTACGAATTCTAATTACCACAATTATATTAATACATCACAAAGAAAGGCATGGATACCATGAAAGCAAAACAACTATTCCTCGCAGTAGCAATTGCAACAACATCACTGTATGTAATTGGTTGCACCACCGCACGCGACCATCAGGCAGCTGTGCGAAACACAACCGACAAAGATTTAACCGTTGGGCTTGTGCAAAAGCAAATTAAAAAAGGTATGTCGGGCGCGGATGTAGCAACGGCACTTGGCTCGCCAAATATTGTTACCAAAGATGCCGACGGAAAGGAAACCTGGGTGTACGATAAAATTGCAACAGAAGTAACATACTCGCAAAGTCAGTCGGCGTGGTTTTTAATCTTTGGTGGCGAAGCAACACAATCGGGTGCATCGGCAAGTACACAGCGTACGCTAACAGTTGTTATTAAATTTGATGATCAGAGCAAGGTTACAGACTGTACTTATCATTCTTCAAAATTCTGATAATACAAAACAACCGGATGTAACTGAAATCATATCAACACAACAACCGAAAGATACACTATGAAAACCAAGATAATAATTCCGCTACTGTTGTTGCTTGCTGTAACGGGATGCACCATTGTTAATTACCCAAACCGCAATGCACAGCAACAACAAACACAACTGCAAACACGCCAGTATCAGCAACGTGAGTTTGATACAAACGATGTAAAGCTAATAATGAAAGCCGTGCTAAATACATTGCAAGATGACGGCTTTATTGTAAAGAACGCAGTTGTAGATTTAGGTCTGCTATCGGCTACAAAAGAAATCTCGCTAAAAGGTAGTTCGCAAGGTACAACCCAAAATTCCAACGATGATTTCTGGACAATAATATTCCGCGATGCAATTGCCGGAAGGCGCGGCGCAGCTACACCACGTAACGAGCCGGTGCGTTACCAAAACCTGAAGCAAATAGAGGCAACCATAAACGTAAGCGAGTTTGGAAAACAAACACGTGTGCGCGCAAGTTTTCAGGCAAGGATATTAGATAACGAAGGCAATGTAATGGAAAGTTACCCAATAGATGACATGAAGTTCTATCAGGACTTTTTTGTGAAAGTAGACAAAGGCGTTTTTATACAAAAGCAAAAATTCTAACAATCCCCTACTCACCTTTCCGGGCCGTATAAGCAACTGTGTTTATACGGCTTTTGTTTTTTGCTAACGCATTGCCGCACCATATCGCACAAACAACACAACCGTATATTTGCGGGAGAGAAAGCCATAAATACTCAAAGTTCTACGATTAAGGCGAAGAGATAGCCATATTTAAAACCGGAATATAATAGAGTAAAATCAACTTATTTTAGATAAGGGTAAGAAATTAATATCAACTTACGTTATTCATTACAATGTCAATTAAAGAAGAATACTTTAAGGAACTTGCAAGCCGAATCTCAGAACCAATGTATCTGACGGATAAGACAGATGAAACAGATGTAGAAATATAACATAACTGCTGGCAATTAGGAATTTCTACAGATGTTGCATCTCAATTATGCACAAACGATTTCCTTGAGTTTATACAGAATATAAAGGATAGTTATCGTGGTCAAGTTAATCAATCAGAAATAAACGTTGACTTAATATTTTATATATGGGTTGATGAAATGGCAAGTCAGCTTTGTTTTAACTTTATAAACTCAAATCATAAAGAGTTACCGTTTGGTTGTAAACTACGATTTACTGACAGCCCCGATGAAATTGTAGAACAGTTTATACACTTTGAGTACTTAGATGGGATACCGTGGAGTGAAGTAAAACCTATTGAGACTGCTGAAGAATTTGCCGAAGCAGAGAAACTTGAGAAGGAACTAATAGAAAATTATGTGCTTACTGTGTATCGTGAAATAATTACAAAACAGAAATTGTGATATGTTAAATAAGTGTATTATTTAGGATAAATTTGCTAGACGATGTGTTATGGGTTTCCCTGCGCCGCTGACCGTGCTGCTCGCGCTGAGTCGGCGCGCTGGCGCGGTTGCTACGGCTTGTGGCGGCATACCAATATTGCATTGTGTACCGGTTGTTGGCAGTTTGATTCGTAACTTGCATTACTAATACACCAATATAAGCAACAACAATGCCCCGCAAACTACAAGAGCAAACTACCAAGCCAACACCGGAACCAACTACAGAACAAACTCATTACCCCGAAAAACGCGAAGAAGTGTTTGAATACCATGCACCTGCCGGTATAGAACCAGTACGGTTAGATGTGTATCTGGCGTTGATAATTAAAGGCGCAACCCGAACTAAAGTACAACTGGCTATTGATGCAGGCAACATAACCGTTAACGGAAAGAAATCGAAAGCAAGTTATAAGGTTCAGCCGCACGACCATATTATTTGTCGTGTAATGAAACGTCCGCCTATAGAGCTTCTGCCCGAGAACATTCCGCTTGATATTGTGTACGAAGATGCCGACGTACTGGTGGTAAATAAACCCGCAGGCATGGTTGTTCACCCGGCGCATGGCAACAGATACGGAACATTAGTAAATGCAGTGTTGTATCATTTGGGTCAGCGTAATGCTGTATTGATTGCCGATGAAGAAGATATGGAAGATGCGGAATTTGAAGAAGGAGCATTATTCGATTCCGATGCTATACGTCCCGGAATTGTGCATAGGTTAGATAAAGATACATCGGGTATTTTGGTGATTGGTAAAAATCCCGAAGCAAGCGAGAAGTTATCGCGTCAGTTTGCCGATAGAACTTCCAAGCGTACGTATCACGCAATTGTGTGGGGTATTGTAAAAGAAAACGAAGGAACAATTGATACCGAAATTGGCCGCTCCACCCGTGACCGCAAGTTGTTTGCGGTTGTTCCCAAAGGTGGCAAGCACGCAGTAACCGATTACAAAACGCTTGCCCGTTACGACTTTTTATCGCTTGTGCAGTTAAACTTACGCACGGGTCGCACACACCAGATACGTGTTCACTGTACCCACATGAAACACCCGTTACTTGGCGATACAGCGTATGGCGGCGGCTCGCTTGCGTATGGAGGAATACGTGCACAACACCGCAGCACTGCACACCGAGTATTAGAATTGATGCCACGCCAGGCATTACATGCAACATCGCTTGGGTTTCGTCACCCACGCACAGGCGAGTGGATGGAATTTACCTCCGAGTTCCCTGCCGATTTCCAAACAGTGTTATCTATTACAAAAGAACTACACGAGAAATCGTTACAGTAACTATGTTGTTGCTATCGCGTGACCGCACCGAACGATATGCCTATAACAACGTTACCTTGCGGAGCAAGACCTCTAACACCAAACACCATTATTCACAATAGAAGCGATGTTATGCTTGTGGCACATAACAGCCACAGCACCACTTAGAGTATTATTACTTGATTATTGATCATAATGAAGCAAGATGAAGAACATATCGTAAATCTAGACTTACCTGTTAATGAGCGATGGGGTTTTCTAATTAATTATCAGTCTGAAATAAACGATTTACTTCAATACTATCTCAGTGATCTTGAAAACGCCGATGTACGCTTAGATGAAATATGTCTACAAGTAAAAGATAAAATAACTACAGAATACAATGAAGAAATTGAATTTATTTCATCTATTACCAACTTTTCTGCAAACGAAGTATTAAGGGCAAATCTATACTACGATATGCTAAAATTCTATTTGGGATGTACTGCTTTTGGAGTAGAATACAACGGTACAGTACTACATTCAAGAAATTTAGATTGGTGGACAGAAAACAATATTCTTAGTAGCTATTCTAAGATATTTGATTTTCGGAGAAGTGGAAAGACAGTATTTAAAACGGTTGGTTGGTTGGGATTTATTGGTGCTCTTTCGGGAACGAAACCTGGAAAATTCTCATTGACTTTAAATGCTGTTCTAAGTAATGATAAACCACAAATTGAGTTACCAATTTCGTTTCTTATACGAGATATATTATCTACAGCTGGTTCGTTTGAAGAGGCAAAGGAAAAATTAGAGCGTACTAAAATTGCAAGTGATTGTTTAATATTATTGACAGGTATTAAGGAAGGAGAAATGGTTGTTATTGAGCGAACTCCAACACGATATGCAACAAGAACTACAGATAAAAAATATATCGTTGTTACGAATGATTATAAGAAATTAGAAAATAATTCATCTGAGGAAGGTCTGATTCAGTTAACGTCATGTGGACGATTTGACCGTACTGAGGATTTGTTAGAGACAGTATTGCCAGTAAATATTGAAATGTGTTTTAATATACTTCAAGACGAAAATGTAATGATGGGAATAACTGTTCAACAGATGGTATTTGATAATCAAACGGGAAAAATAGCGTTGATTAAACGCTCCCCATCACAATAAACATCCTTCCTTAAACAAAGGTTCTGTCCCGCCGATGAAGGTGTGTTGATATACAACACTTGGCGCGGTCCGGCGATAGCAATACCAAATTATACCTACAATACAACGGCGCAGTATCCGTAACTTTGCATTCCATTATTAAACTGCAACCATGAAAACAAAACCAGTTATAGATACATTAAACGAACTTCCTAAGGTGCATATTCTTACGTTGGGATGCTCGAAAAACACCGTTGATAGCGAAACGCTTGCCGGGCACTTACGGGCAAACTCACTAACCTTTGCCGATAGTGCCGAAACAGCCGACGCGCTTGTAATAAATACCTGCGGCTTTATTGATGCTGCTAAAGAAGAAAGCGTAAATACCATTTTGGAAGCCGCCGAAATGAAAAAACAAGGCAAACTGCAAACGCTTATTGTTGCAGGATGCTTAAGCCAACGCTACGGCGACGACCTGAAAAACGAAATCCCCGAGGTTGACCATTTCTTTGGAACAGAAGCGTATTCTAATATCTTAAAAGTGTTATCGCCAAACCTGAAGTATAGTCTGCTTGGCGAGCGGGTTCTTTCTACACCGCGCCATTATGCGTATTTAAAAATCAGCGAAGGATGCGACAATCCATGTTCGTTCTGTGCAATACCACTTATGCGTGGCGGCCATCGCAGTAAACCCGAAGAACAAATTATTGCCGAAATGAAATCGCTTGTTACGCAAGGCATAAAAGAGTTTGTGGTTGTTGCGCAAGACTTAACCTACTATGGCTTGGACACTAACGGTAAGCGCACACTTGCAGATTTACTTAAACGCATGAGCGATGTAGAGGGCGCAGAGTGGATTAGGTTGATGTACGCCTACCCTGCTAAATTCCCAAAAGATATTTTACCTGTAATAAAAGAGCGCAGTAACATTTGCAACTATCTTGATATGCCGTTGCAACACATCTCTACCGATGTTTTAAAATCTATGCGCCGTGGTATAACACGCCGTGCAACCGAAGAACTGATTGCCGAGATACGCGATGCAGTTCCAGATATAACCTTACGCACCACCTTTATAGTTGGCTACCCTACCGAAACCGAAGAACACTTTGCAGAACTGTGCGAGTTTGTAGAGCAAGCACGTCTTGATAGAGTTGGCGCATTTACGTACTCGCAAGAAGACGACACCTACGCCTACATTCTAGGCGACGGACACAGTGCCGAAGTAAAAGAAGAACGTAAACAAACACTCATGGAAATCCAAAAAGGAATTTCGTACGAGAAAAACCAAGAGAAAATTGGAACTACCATGAAAGTAATTGTTGACGAAGAAATAAACGGCGAGTACCAATGCCGCTCGGAAAGTGATGCGCCCGAAGTAGACAACGAAATCTACGTCCGCTCTGCAACGCCACTACCCATTGGCAGTTTTGTAACCGTAGAAATAGAAGATGCAACCGAGTTCGACTTGTTTGCAACATTACAGTAGAATATAATTTGCTATCGCCGGACGGCACCGCGCCTTGCTTTACAGCCAGGCGTTTTTTTTTGCCGGAGAGAACGGTTGATACTAACAAACACCCTAACGATGTTAGCGTTGGTTTGTAGTTTTGCAGTTAGATAAACTTCCTTGCAACAAACCGTATGTGTGGAAGTGTAGGGGAATGAAATCAACTGTTCCACATTATATAGAGAGAGTAGGTTATGAAACTCTTGCGTTCTGCAAATGCAGCTAAAGTTCTTTTACTGTTCACATCAGTACTTTTAATCAGCAATACAAATGCTACAGGAAGTACAAATCGTACCAACCAAAAAATTCTATCCGGTTATAGCAACGATGATGACCCTAAAAAGAAGGGGTTCCGTTTATTCACTACCGGTGCTGAGATGTTTTCCAGCTATAAGATACCGGACACAAGTTCTATCTCATTATACGCACAAGTTGAATACAAAGAAATGGGAAAGATACTTTTGGTACATCAAAAAGATATATACCATAGTGTAGTTATAGGTAGTTCAGATTTAAAGCTAGTATTTGGTGAGTTAGATTTATCTTCAAACCAACACTCTGTTAAATCAGAGTTCACATTAAACAGTGGCGAGAAAATTTACACAATGTATTGTGTAAAAAACAACTTATACTTATATACATACTATTGGGATATTGATCCAACAACATGGCTGTATAAAGATAAACAACCTAAACAACTTACACAACTACGGCGTGTATTTGATATAACAACATACAAACATGTTAGTACGGAGGTGCTGTTTACGACACTCCCTAAAAAAGAATTTTTTGTTGATAAAGAGTTACCAACAGAACGTGACAAGTTATTGCCGTTAAATGATAAGATATTCATGGATCCTAAAATTGATTTAAACTACATGAGAGGTGACGTATTTTTCTCAACGGATTCAACACACTTTTTTATATATAGTTGGATTACTGATGATGACTATGTAGGGCATTATTTTATTAGGGAATATATAATAAATAGTGAAGAAACATTTGATTACAGAGCAACATTTGCTTACAGTAAGAACATCTGCAATTTCCCAACTTTGTTGGGAATAAAAGGGGGTGTTGCATTAGAAAGGCAATGGCTTAAAAACAATGAATATATGAGTACGGCATTGTATATATCTAACCAAGGAAAGTTTGACAGTATTACATTTTCTTTCGATCCGTTGATTAAAGATTATCCGGATAGGGATGAGATCCATATAGTGCCACCCAGTCGCACTTATGTAACTAAAAGTGGAAATGTTGAGTTACTATATAAGATAGCAAATAAAGAATATGAGTTTGTTGCGTTGGGAAAAGTTGAAATTAATGTACAAGAGAAAAAGGTTGTTAATATTTCAATGCTCAAACTGGATAAGGAATTTAGAAAACAATACAATATCAACGATGAGCTAACTGGAGCTATTCTCAATTCAAGTTCATATAGAGAAAATGGTGATTTTGTGGTATGTATTGAAAATTTGCAATGTTACAGCCAAACTGGGGCTAAATATAAGGGTTATACCCTGATATGTTTAAAACCTAATTTTACTTGTAAATGGACTTATAGTAATCAAGAGAGAAGCACATCGGGTACTTGTAACTGTAGAAATTATTATGATGCGCAAATGTTTACAAACAATGATAGCAATACAGTTAAACTTTCAGTTTTTGATGATGAACCTGAAAAAGGGTTGTGGCAAATAACACTCGATGCCGAGACAGGCAAGGTTCTCAAAAAAGAAATGCCTATAGATTTTTCCGGCGTTGTGATATTACCAACCAATGTTTTAAATAATTACAATGGTAAATTCTATATCACAACTTCATTGCGAGATGAAAATCAAATTCACATCTTTACCAAAAAGTAACAAGCTAACGCACGTATAGCTTTTCCAAAATCCTGATGGTGTTAAGCTGTCAGGATTTTTTTATTACGTAACATCTGCTGATATTGTACCGGTAACAAAAACATCCGGAAACTGTATGAAACACCTACTCGCTATCATCATTCTTTGTATTGTTATAGTTACAACAAACGGTTGTACACCGTTTTCATATTTCTATATGGTAAACAAACTCAACCAGTCCGTACCATTAACAATACAGATAGGAAAAAATAGCGAGCATCTGGAAGAATATCATCACCTGATGTTACACTATGCCGATAGTATTTTGGTAATTGATAACATCACCAAAGAACAACTCAATAAAAAGCTACCGTACAATATTATACGTTCAACGGATAGTTCCACAACCGTCACCTGTGTACTTCCGCCGCATAGTACAACATATGTTGGCGAGGGGGCAAAGATACTTCCTCAACAATTTACGTGGATTGCTATTACAAAAGCATCGGGCACAGATACACTAACATATACCAACTTGTGGCAACAATCTCAATCTTCCAGATTCAGATATGTATATACGGTAGAATAATATCTACTACACAACCTACCCATACACTACATCTACATCACAGCCCCCTTTCCTAATAAAGGGGTTTGGCGAAGTCGGGGGAATTCTTTTCTCTGTAACAGGTTACATTCATCACAATTCTATCCACGCCACAAAATAAATTTGCACCGTACAAACAAAATAGAGTAATTTTAGAGTAACGGACTACACGCAATACTACGCTAAGTTTGAACTACAAAAGCACAGGGGAAATAAACAACGTAGTCCGGAACAATGAACCCTTTTATACTTGCAAAGGAAACAATGGTAGCAGTCACCGCCTTGAAGGGTGATATGGTACGTGCGGTTGGTGTGTTTACAAAACCCGTTGCAAACAACATCAATCAAACAAGTAAAAGTCCCTATCCCAACCCATGCAGTACACAGCTACGTGTACAGACCAAGATTTGCCTTACCACATCTATCTCACATCAATTACTTACAATACTATTAGTACGCACCATGCAATACGTTAGCGGGCGAGCGGGGAGGGTACGAAATACAAACAATGTTATATCATAGTGAGCAGGAAGCAAATTAGCTATATGAAATACTGAATATCCTTCTAATATATATTGGTTTTTCGTATGAGTTGAATATCTATTAACAGCATACATCCAGTTAGACAAAGATGTAAATTTTTTGAAACGACCATAATCAAGTATGAAAAATCTACAAACAGACTTTACCAACCGAAAGAAACATAGAATGTATAATTACATTATACTTGCATTGTTTGCTATCTATTTTATCTCGACCGAAAAGTGTTTTGGGGCAGATGATTTGCCTGTAATACAGTTTATACATGGTGAAATAAGTTTGGATTATATCCCATTTGATAAAAAGTTCTACCTAACGGGGAGTACAAAGTTTTCCGAAGTAGATTCAGCAGATTACATATTTATGCTGGTTGAATCTGGAACAAAACTAGAATCATCTGATACTTCTATTTGTCAGTTACCATTTAATCAATACCAGAAAAAACTTAAACTTGTTTGGACTAGAACAATTCCAGATGAGAAGAATTTTAAGTTTATTGTCAATCCAAGGGAACATAGACTAACATCGTTAGGAAAACCTTATACAATTAAATTGATTTTTGCTAGTAAAGCGAATGCTGTAGAAACAAAAATCTTTAGTGAATTTCAAAAACTTTTTTCAGAAAAGCTAAAAAGCTCAGACTCAAATAAGGAACTGATTACGACAAATAATACTACAGATCTGATTAAACAAGCTGTACGTAATATTTCAAAATCAAAATGCCCTTATTATATCACTATTGGGTGTGGGGGATGTGGTGTACTCAGAAATTCCACTACAGAGGCTTCTAATGAAAATAGTATTGCACAATCATTTATGAATTACCTCAAGATTATTGAAAAGTCTGCTGTAATAAAAATGTTGATTGATAATGATTCTTTTGAAAAAAATATTAAAAGCTATCTCAAGGATATAAAAGACAAAAAAGAAATCATTAGCAGTTTAGTTAACGGACTAAAGACAATGGATAAACAAGAGTTAAAATCGAATGGATTGGACACGAATGATATATCACATTTGGTCTCCGGACAGGAAAAAGGCATAAATGACACATTATTTAATAAATTCAAGGATAAATTTAATGATAACAAAAGAATAAATAAAGATACACTCAACTGGTTTCTGACTATACTACTGAATTTGGGGAACGAATATAAATCTAAGGGCAAACTATTAACTGAACAAAAAGAGAATGGTGAAAGTATCAATATTATTCTTAGTAAAATAGCTAATAGTAATGTTATACAAAATACAATTACTGTGTTTGAAGTTTCTACTATTAATTCTTATGTCTGGGGAACAAAAACTGAATTAGATAAAATACGTATTGGAACAGCATTCGGAATTGCATCTATACCAATTCAAGCAAATAATAATGATGTAGAGTGGAATATGGCTTGGTTTGCTGGTGTGAAGTACTATTTTGGAGCTGTGGATTATTCTTCACCTACTATCTATAAATCAGATATCAATGATGATGGTAGTGATAATTATGGTGGACTCTCACACGCTGCAATAACTTTTGGTTTTACGTTTAATACAACTCTAAGTTATCAATCCCAAACTTTATCTCCAGTACTTTCTAATAATATATATCCGTTGATAGGGCTGAGTTATGAGCCATGTCCTTGGATAGTATTAAATGTTGGAACAATATTCTTAAAACAGCCTCATTCAAATCTACTTGTCAACAAGGCAACACTACGGACAGTGCCATATATAGGTCTGTCGTGGGACTTTGACATCCTAAACAAATTAAAAGAATTAATACCTCGATTATTATAATAAACAAAAAAGGAGAAATACAAATGTCCGTCAAGTACAACGATGATTTAGCTTTACCAGAGCAAATACCAAATAATAAAAAAGTATCCTTAGTACTATTTTATGCTAGATGTATACAGCCTACCACTTTTACGGTGTGCTTTAAAATAATAACAGCCGCGGCAGTTAAGGCTTGCAGGCTAGAGGTATTTGATTCTAACGGTACAATGGTAACAGGAGGATGTATTCAGAAGGTAGTCCAACCTAGAAACTTCGATACACCTATACCCATAGATCTAAGAATTTCTTCAGATACATTTAAGCTACCGTTCTCAGTTGAAGTGACTATTACAGAGCCCAATGTTGTCAAGCCCATAATTACTAAATACACATACTCACTTAAGTTTATCTAACCAAATTGTAAAAAATGAAAAAGATAATAGTTATAGTATTACTAATAATAGGATTAACAGGTTGTTATATCGATAACCCAAATACTACAGATGTAAAAAATATAATAAATATGTCCTTCAGCAAAGATACCATTCTTGCCAATGGAAAGGATACAACAAGGATAACAGTTAGTTTGGAAGATATCTCAATTCCTGACGGACAGACTGTAGCTATTACAACTACCACTGGATCCTTTATCGCATTGCCTGGAAATGCGACCTTAAATTCCTCAACGTCTGTTAGTCTAAAGACATCAACAAGAAAGGCTAATATATTATTTGTAGCAAGTAATGAGGACAAAGAACCTGTGATAACCGCATCTGTAGGTATTTACTCTATATATAGAATAATTAGTTATAGAAAATCTAATCCTACATCCTTAATACTTAATGCTGACAAGTTGATAGCTGATGCTAATGGTACTGATAAAATACAGTTTACAATTAATACCACAAATGATAGCGTATTGGTAACCGAAAAAAGAAAAGTATTTCTGAATTATATGCAAGCATCTAATGATAGTGTTTTAACAGGTATGCAACAATTTGGTTATACTAATCTTCAAGGAAATATTTCTATGTCGCTACAATCAATAAAGGCAGACACATTGTTTGTCCAAGCAACCTTTGATCAAGTAAAAAGTAATATTCTACGAGTGAGATTTAAGTAGCGAAAATTTATAGCCGTGCGTAGTTAACTATTTGTGAAAAAAACAATACTAGTATAAGAAGTAAAACAATATCTGCAAATACATGCAATGGTTAATCATTTTCTATCTGAGAAATTTATTCTAACAAATTATCCAGTTAAAGTTTAGGAGAAGGAAAATGCCTGATAATAACACTAATACAAATACTAATCCTTGTACACCTCCAGATGGCACTCAACCGAAGTTATCAGATGAGTGCGAGAAATCTCTGGTTACTGAACAAATAAAACCAATGGGCAAATATTGGCGAAATCTTTTGATAGTATTTTTTATGATGACAGGGATATTTTCTTCCCTGTTTATTATAGAATACTTGCCTACTGCCCAACAACTGACCAAAGATGGAAACTTAGTGGATTCGTTAGTAATCAAATCTGCATATTTAGAAAAGTTGAAGGTTGATGTTCAAAAGAGTATTGATTCTGTAAAAGCAAGTAACAATAGTTATACGAGTGCTTTTGATTCATTGATGAGAATAACACTAATTGAACCGGTTCAAAAAGAGATAAGTGATTTGACAAAGAGAGTAGCTGAGTCAACTAAGAGGGGTGAAGAATCTAAGAAGGACATTACAATTTGGTTTGGTAAGAAATTGACGATCCCACAATTAATTTATCTAATTGTTTTTTTTGCAGGTGCACTTGGAGGATCAATACATGGCATTACTTCATTGGCTCAATACATTGGATCGCGTAGATTGTTTGACTCATGGAAGTATTGGTATGTAATTAAACCAATTGCAGGAGGTATGGGAGCTCTGGCATTTGTATTAGTTTTTTCAATAGGATTTGTAAAGTTCAGTGACGGTACTACAGAGAACAGAAACATAGAAGGTATTACTGCGATTGCAATTTTGGTAGGTTTGGTAACCGACCTTGCAGTAAAAAAACTAGCCATGACTTTTTCAACGTTGTTTGGCATCGAAAAAGAGAAAGATTCAGATGGAAGCAATGTAACAGGAAAAGGAACACCTGCAAGTGGAACACCGGCGAGCGGAACACCTGGAGAGTAATTTGATATATTAGTCCGTTTACTTAAATATTCAAAACTATATGATTAACACTTGTATTTATTAATTTCTTAAATGAAAATTGTTATGACAAAGAAAAAAGATAATCTTCAGACATTAGACGAGTTTTTAAAACAGTTTGGTAATCTGAATAAAAAAATGGATGTGCGTTTACATGAAACAGAAGAACTGTGGTTTAGAGGGCAGGCTGATGGAGTATGGGAACTTAGACCAACTCTGTATCGTAAGCCAAAACAGTTAGGTAATACTCTTACAATTCATGCTACTGAGTGTGATTTGTTTTTCGAGTTTCAAGCGAAAGCGAATGAATTGCATAATCTTGAATTAAGTACTTGGGAAACACTCCAATATATGCGTCATCATGGGGCGCCTGTTCGATTATTAGATTGGACAGACTCCTTGCTAATTGCATTATACTTTGCTGTAAACGACAGATTCTTAAAGCGAACAACAACAGGTCCATGTATATGGGTGTTAAACCCTTATTTATTGAACAAGAAATCAACAGACGTGAGGGATATAATTGACCCAGAGATGTTTATTGAAGATGATGTCTTGTATGCGCAATTAGCCTCAGGTGAAGGTGTTGAAATGGATAATCTTCCAGTAGCAATGTATCCTAGGCAGCGTCACCCAAGAATGAAAGCACAGAAAGGATGGTTTACAATGTGGGGTTCTGATGATAGGTCGTTAGATGATCAACTAAAAAGGTTTCCTAAAATACTGAAGCGTATTGATATTCCAAGCAACTTGGTTTCTCCAATTCGGGAAATGCTTCGACTGTATGGGATAACTGAATCTCATATCTATCCGGATTGTGATGCTCTTGCATATGAGTTAAAACAGCGATACGGATATATAGAATACCCAAAGTATTGAGGATACTTTGAAAGCCAATTAAACTAACTAAATAGTAAATGGTATTTAAATTCTCACAATTTTGAAAGGTTGATAGTATGAGTTTACTTACTCAATATAATTGGCTCGAAAAAGAGTCAGGCCCATTAATGATACTTGAGGCATTAAAGTTATTTGGTACCCTTGAACAAAAAGGGAAAGCCAACAATCAAACTATCATAGCTTGGGCTAAAGAAATTGGCGGTAATGTAGCTGATGTATATAAAGCAGACGAGATTCCATGGTGTGGTTTGTTTATGGCGGTTGTTGCTAAACGTGCCAAAAAACAAGTTGTGAAAGATCCGCTATGGGCTTTAAACTGGGGAACATTTGGTAAGCAGATTGATAACCCTGAATTTGGTGACGTATTAGTATTTATCAGAAAAACTTCAGAAGGTAAAACAGCGGGGCATGTTGGATTATACATTGGTGAGGATAAAGATTGTTATCACGTATTGGGTGGGAATCAATCTGATCAGGTTTGTATTGCTCGTATCCAAAAAAGCAGATTGTATGCCTCACGCAGACCGAATTATAACGTACAACCAAAAAATGTTCGTCGTGTTTTTCTAAAGAATAGTGGTACAGTTTCAGTCGATGAGCAATAGGCTAAATTTTGACAACTACATCCATTAATTTATGAATTCATATAGAAAACAAGTTCACGTCTATAAATGTTTCGTTGCATCACCAGGAGATACGGTACAAGAAAGAGATGCATGTAGAGTTGCTATAGAAGATATTAATAGTACAATAGGCGATTACTTTAACTTTAGAATTGAATATGTAGGTTGGGAAACGCATACTCACCCTGGGATAGCATCATATTCCCAAGAGGTAATTAATAAACAGATCAATGATGATTATGATATTTTTATAGGGATTATGCATAAAAGATTTGGAACCCCTACCAAGAAGGCGGGCTCTGGTACTGAAGAAGAGTTTGACCGAGCATATTTGAGATGGGAACAAAACAAGTCCATCGAAATTATGTTTTATTTCAATAGCGATGTCGGGGCAAATTCACTAGATGAATTAGATCTTGGAGAGTTGGAAAAGGTGCGTTCGTTCAAACAAAAGATTTCAAATTCTGGAGCTATGTACTGGTCTTATAAAGGTGTAAGAGATTTTGAGAGTAATTTGAAGAAGCACCTAACTAGCGTGATGTTAAATAAGTATAATCTGGATGGATTCCCAGATGAAAACGAAAGGATTAGAGCAGAGGGTGTACTTTTATTAAAACAAAGACTCAACTCAGCGTTAAGAACATTCCGGCATCAACCTCTTATTTGGGTAGATCCGATACTGAGTAGAACAAACTTGATTTCGCAAAACGCCAGTGAAAATTATAAAACACGAGTAGAGACTAATGAAATAATAGCAAGTGATCAGTCTTTTGTCATACTGGCTCCTCCTCAATTTGGTTTAACTTGTTTGGCACATCACTTGAATATTGAAGCATGGAGTCAAGGGCAGAATTGGGTGTATGTGGATTGCGAAGAATGTAAGCCGCAGAACATAGTTCGAAACATAATTGAGGAGTCTAAAAAGTTACGTATTGCAGAGTCTAATATTCACTGTATTATTGTTGATTCATGGGTTAAGTATCGTTTAGATTCAAATAAAAAAATACAAAATATACTTAAACACTTTCCGAAAACGAAAATTATCCTGATGCAGAGAATAGAAGATTCTACATTCCTGCGTGAAATGGAAGAAATCGATTTTGAAAGACAATTTGAAAACTTACATCTCATTGCTTTACCACGGAATCAGATACGCAGAATAGTTTCAGAATATAATAAGGAAAAAGAAATCGCAACTGAAGATGCGTTACTAACCAAAGTAATTAGCGACCTTAACATTCTTAATATACACAGAACACCCTACAACTGTTTAACTTTACTTAAAGTATCTGAAAATAATTTTGATGAAAGCCCTATAAATAGAACTTCAATGATTGAGGCAGTGCTATTTGTACTTTTTAATCTAGATGGAATACCAAGATATAACGATTTACCAGATATAAAAGACTGTGAGTATGTTTTAGGTCGTTACTGCGAACAGTTAATACGCGATCAAAAAACACATTTTTTACGGGATGAATTTATTACAAGTATTAAAGCGTTTTGTAAGGAAAAGCTGATATCACTTAATATAGACCTTGTTTTTGATATACTTGAACTCAATAGTATCATAGTAAAACACTTCGATGGATATTGCTTCCGAGCTTCTTTTTGGATTTTTTACTTTGCTGCAAAAAGAATGCACACTGATGAAACATTTCGAAACTATGTATACTCATCTAAAACATATTTAACCAATCCAGAAATTATTGAGTTTTATACAGGTATAGATAGATCACGCACAGATGCGGTAATCATAGTTGAAAATGAACTACGTAGGACAATCGAAATTGTAGAGCAAAAGATTCAAATATCGTCCGATTTTAACCCCTTCAATTCCATGCAATGGAATCCTACGGAAGAGCAATTAACGACATTAAAAAACAAAATAAGTGATACTATCCAAGGTTCTGGTTTACCAGAAGTAGTGAAAGATCAACATGCAGATAGTCAGTATGATCAATTGCGTCCATATGACCAAAGGTTGCTAGAATTTTTTGATCAATACTATGTATATAATCTGTTCAGCAACATTAAAGTGGCTTGTAGGACGCTTCGGAACAGTGATTACATATCACCAGATAGGAAGCGTTCTTTAATGGATTCAATTTTAGCTAGTTGGCTTCAAGTATCAAATGTGTTGTTCGCATTAACACCGATAATGGCTCAACATGGCTTTGCAGGTATTGGTGGATTAGGATTCTTTCTTTCTGAAAATTTCTCAAACGACTATAACACAAGAATATTAGAAATTCTTACCCAAAATTTAGTAAATACTGTTGGGTATTTCAGGCTAGATTTATTCTCACAAAAAATAGGTCCACTACTATATGATAGACTTGAAGTGGAGTCTAATGAAAAAACAAGACATCAGCTAGTGTTAATATTAATACATTTACGACCGCGTTATTGGAGAAAACATGTTGAAGGGTACATAAAGTATCTGAACAAAAATTCGTTTTATCTATATGATATCTACAACGCACTGCTTAATATTTACAACTTTGACTATTTATCTGATGATGATATAAATAATACACGTTGGTTAATCAAATACTGTTTTGCTAAGCATGAGTATCAAAGTAAACACCCTACCCTAGCGGATATTAAAAGAGTACGAGTAAAGAACCCGCGGAAACGGAGTAGATCGTAAGGATAGGCTATAAACAAACTGAGTAATCATTAGTTGAAAATATTAGGATATGTGTCACAATGGTAATCGTCAGTGATTATATATTAGTGTTTACTTGAAGAAAGTGATACCCGCAACTTACTTCTAACGGTTGTTTTTATTATCCATCCTCACGATATACCTCCTGCATTCAGTAGTGGTTACCTCCGGCACTCCTTCGTTACTTTCTTTACCTGCCGCTTGGTGCCGTCAAGCGTTAGCAAATACTATTATTTACCTCATTTGGCACTATTGTTGACGTACAAGGGTTGCGCCATTGGCCAACGTGTGTCCTGTTTGGTGCATGAACCCTGATAAATTTCAACGGAGTGAACAATGAAATACGATATCCCGGTGTACGAACCAACGCTAACCGGCAACGAACAAAAGTATGTAATGGATTGCGTTCAAAGTGGGTGGATTAGCGGGCGTGGGAGTTATGTACAAGCATTCGAAGAACAGTTTTCCGCTTATACCGGAGTTGGTAAAGCAACCACCGTTAGTAACGGAACGGTTGCATTGCATCTGGCATTAATGGCTCTTGGCATTGGTCCGGGCGATGAAGTGATTGTTCCAACCTTTACCTACATTGCACCCGTAAACGCTATTGTGTATTGCGGCGCAACACCCGTGTTTGTGGATTCGCGTGAGGACACATGGCAAGTTGATGCCGAGGATATTCGCAGACGTATAACCCCAAAAACAAAAGCAATTATTGCCGTGCATCTGTATGGTCACCCGTGCGAAATGGATGACCTTGTGGCAATTGCCAAAGAACACCGTTTATTTTTATTAGAAGACTGCGCCGAAGCATTTGGTACGTTATACAAAGGCAAACATGTAGGTCAGTTTGGCGATATATCTACGTTCTCGTTTTACGGAAACAAAACCATTACCACCGGCGAAGGCGGAATGGTTGTTACCAACGATGAAACTCTGTACCAACGTTCGCTACACTTAAAAGGTCAAGGTCTGGCAAAGTACCGCGAGTACTGGCACGATGTAGTTGGTTATAACTACCGCATGACGAATATCTGCGGTGCCATTGGTTTAGCGCAGTTAGAGCGTGCCGATGAATTTATAACCCGTAAACGACAAATAGCTTCCATATACGCCGAGATGCTTAACGGAACGGGCTTTACACCACACCACGAAGTTGGCGATGTATTCCACTCGTACTGGATGTGTTCGGTGTTAACACCACAGGTACATCAGCGCGATAAGGTGCGCGACTTTTTAAAACAAAACGGCATAGAAACACGCCCAACGTTTTATCCTGTTCACACTATGCCAATGTACTCGCAGAAATACGAGCGTCACGCCATTGCCGAGAATATCGCTATGCGTGGAATCAATCTGCCAAGTTACCCCGGGCTAACCGATGAACAAGTAGTGCGCGTGGCAACAGCATTAAAAGAAGGTTTAGAACACATAGATGTAATGAACGCAGTAAAGAAATTCAGTTTATTGCAAACAACACCTGTGGTTAAAAAGCAAGAGTACAAAACCGTTTCGCCCGATGCAAAGAACATTACGGCGTGATACAGAAATTACGAATTTCAAATTACGAATTACGTGATGTTGTTAGAGAATGTTTTGAGTAAGATTAATGGTTCCCGCGTCTGCCGAAGCAACGCTTCAGCGCGCAAACCCGGTGCGAGCCACACGTTCAACGGCGCACATAGAAAAGTAGTAACTCCGCCACTTTAGGGCGGAGAGTCACGAAACTTGTGTGTTACACTGGCTTTAGCCCTGCAAAAACTCAGGACTAAAGTCCCAAAAACAGTAGCACTTTTTCACCCCACGCTAAAGCATGGGGTTAGTGTTTGGGTAACCGAACTCTTGTTGTATCAGACGCGAGTCACCTTGCGTCACGTAATACGGTTGATTGAAAGGACGAGGTTCTCTCTCCCGCACGTGGAGGTTGTTAGAAACATAGGAACAGTTGGAGCGGCAATGCGATAGCAAATAATAATTCAAGAATGCAAGGAAGCACAATGAATCCGACGAACGCAGAATTTGCGAACAACGAAACAGATAATACCGACATGCCAATGGATGCCGAAACACTTGCCGCTGTGTTCGGTAGTGATTTTGTTCAGCCACAACAACCTGCCACCGAGAAGAAGTTGTTTGGTATTTACTTGTTGCAATCGTTGGGCGATTTGATAGCAACCTCGCAGATAGCAAAGCAAATAAAATATACGCACCCTAATAGCCACGTTGTGTGGTTTGTTCTTAAGAAGTTCCAGTTTGTGTTGCGCGGTAACCCGTACATTGATGAGTTTGTTGAATTGGAAGGCAACAACAAAGAATGGGATGCGCGCATTGATGAGTTAAAGCAATCCAGAAACTGGACGGAGTTTTATGTTCCGCAGCCACACCTTAGTTATAATTATTTTCCGGGTGGAGATTTAACCGAGCTTGTAAAAGCCGCCATTGGTTTAGAGTGGACTGTACCGTATGTTCCGGTGCTGCGGTTAGATGAACAAGAGATTTCCAATGCCCGCGAGTATTTCCGCACGTTACCAGCAGGTATGAAGATTATGGTGGAAACAGAGTTCCAGTCGGAGCAATCTCCGTGGAATGTAGAGTACGCTAAGAGAATGATTGAATCATTACGCAGGCATAATCCTGTGTTTGTGTTTTCTGCCAAAAACCGTCCACCATATTTTGATGAACTGCAAGCACTCTATCCGCGTGTTGAGTGGTGTACACTTCCCTACCGCGAGAATGCCGAGTTATATAATTTATGCGATGCGTTTATTGGAGTGTCGTCGGGGATTAGTTGTTTATGCCAAAGCGATTACTGCCGCACGGATGTTCCGCATGTAGAGTTAGTGCTTGGCACACACTGGAGTACATTCCATTATAAAAACCACACAAAGCGCAGAATATGTTTTGATGAGCGAACGTTTGATGTATCGCTTGCGTGGTTGAATGATGTGTTGGATAAAAAGATTACAGGTACTGAGCATCCACAAACAGAACGAATTGATTTATACAAACTTGGAACTGAAGGCAAGTACACATACATCTCTAAAACAATGTTGCCGCATACGTATGCAAAAGTAGAAGACATGCGTTCTATGCGCGGAGCATTAGAGAGTTTACCGCCATTCTACTTGCATATTGATTCGTTAAGCGATGCAATTCTTACACTCTCTGCCGCGCTGGATGGAGAGCAAGATATTACTGTTGTATCGTGTTGCAAAAACTTCAACGAAGTAAAACCATTCTTTGATGCACACGATAAAATTAAGCACGTATATGTAATTGAATATCCCGATACCAGACCCGATGCAGTGCAATTGTTGCAATTACAAATGCTTGAGTTACAGAACTGTATGGGTACAGGGTTAAAGCTAACGGCACCCGAATATCGCGATGCAACAATGATGCAACGTATCCAACTTTCGGTATTATCGTATTACCCAACATGGATACAACGCAGTAAACAAAAGAATCCAACACCAAATATTGTTGTGATACCTGTTGCAAACGATGCGCGTGAATTCCGTTCCGAGCGGAATATCATTCATCCGCGATATTGGAAACCGTTAATGGAATACGTGCAGACAAATAATCTGCCTGTAACGGTTCTTGGTAAACCCGAAGAAGAAAAGGCATATCCGTTAACATCAAACTGTACTTCCAAACGCGGTATCACGCATCTTGAAGAGTTTGAGAAATTAGCAAATGCAGATGTAGTTGTTACGTGTAACGCGTGGTATGCGCACGTAGCGGCAATGTTTGGAATTCCTGTTATAAAGTTTGCACCTGTGGTTGGGCACGACCTTGCCTTTTACCGCGATGACTTTATGCATAGTATAACGCAAGGCTGGAAGAATCTGCTTACAGTTCATAATGCCAACGAAGCATGCTCAGTGCTTGCAACAATGGTAAAGCAAACAACAGGATACACAACGTCTGCACCATTACCTGCACCGGTTCACGAACTAAACCGCAGAACAAACCCGCAACACATGTTTACAAGTTTACACCCTGTGTTTTGGGAACGTGATTATGCTAATGCTTCATCAATTCTTATACGTTGTTCTACTGCACTTGGCGATGCGTTAATGACAACAAATGTAGTACGTGTATTAAAGCAAGCATATCCGCATTTGCGTATAATCGTTTCCGGAAATGCAGTAACCGAAATGGTGTTTAGACATAATACCGATGTTGAATGTGTTGTGCCGCGCAACTCGGTAGATGAACTTGCCATAGAACAAACAGTGGATGATACCATTGAGTACAATTACATTATAGACCAACTGCCCGATTACTACAACGGCTTACACTTTATGGATATCATAGGTAATGTTGCAGGAGTTAAACTACAAAACAAAGATTTGCATTATACTATTACCGATACCGAGAAACTGTTTGCGCAAAAGGCAATGCACCAAGTATTGGATATGAGTTCTAAACCATTTGTTGTTGGCTTGCAACTCTATACCGATAAAGACGAAGCACGAAGCTATCAGCATGTTTCGGCATTGTGTGAGTATCTCAACCATCATATTAAAAACGTCCGCATTGTAAACTTTGGTACAAACGCCATACAAAAAACGGTTGAAGGTATGTTTGATTTACCACGCTACGGTGTTGGCTTGCGCGAACAAATTGCTATTGCCGATGAATGCCATGCGTTTATTACTATTGATAGCGCATTTTATCATGCAGCACATAATCTATTACGTAAACCAACATTACTTATACAAAGCGTAACCAACGAGGCACTGATTGGAAATCCACAACTGGGTACAGTACGCCCAATGCGAAACAAAGAAAAAGGATGTATGCCTTGTTACTGGGATAAGAACGCTTGTAAAGGAAAATGTCTGATTGCACTACACCCGCAACTTGTTGCACAAGAGTTTCTGGCAATGATGCAAGATGCAATGAGTGGTAAACCATTGTGGCAACCTGCGTATAACCACCAAACAGTTGCCCGGTACGATTCCATGCAACGCGAGTATGCACAGAGTGTTTACCAACAGCGTAGTTCCGGTAAAACACAACGGGTTGTTATAGCAGAACACACCGAACCATTGCCACCGTATGCAGAACAATGGAATGGCGTTGATGTGCAACGTAAACAACAATCACCGGCAAGCAACCTGCAAGCAGATGTACGTTCGGTACTACGCTCGGCAGGTGTTCAGCAGGCGTTTCAATCGCAACACTAATACACATGTAAACAAGAAAGGATAACAGTATGAATCCATTTGGTAATGCACCAACCGAACAAATAGGATGTCCGTTTTGTGGCAGCGTACACTCACGGCAAGTGCGCCAACGTGCAGATATTGTACAGTGCGAAAGTTGTAACACGGTGTACTTACGAACTCGCCTAACAAAAGATGCCATGTATCAGTTGTATCAGCAGTATGCCGATGGAACATCGCACATGCACATACCTGCTACCGTTGCAGAAGCTAAACAAAGCGGACTGCGTCGCGATTATCTGATTGACGAGATAACATCGCATACAAAACACAAAGGCGTGTGGTTAGATGTTGGCTGTGGCTGGGGGGCAATGTTGGATAACGTGCGCCAACGTGGGTTTAGTCCGTTGGGTATTGAACTAACACGTGCATGTGCTGACTTTGCAACAATGCAGTTACAAATACCTGTATCAAACGTTCAGTTAGAAGATTCACGCATTGAGCAAAACTCGTGTTCGGTGTTATCAATGGTTCATGTTCTGGAGCATTTACCGTACCCTAAGCAAGCGTTAAAGCGCGTGTACGATATTCTGGAGCCGGGCGGGATGTTTTGCGGTATTGTTCCAAATATACTTTCGTTTTGTTCCGATGTTCAGCAGGAACATTGGGAGTGGCTCGATCCATTTCATCATTACGTGCATTACACGCCGTCAACATTACGCAAACATCTGGAAGATGTCGGCTTTATTATAGAAAATATGTATACCGCCTCGGGCGATTACGGAAAAGACATTGTAGCAAACATTGTTAAGCAGTTGTTGCCGCAAGTACAAACGCAAGAGGATGCCTTAGGTGTTGTAGATGTATTTAATGCCGATGGCAAAGGCGAAGAGATTCGTTTCTTTGTTCGTAAACCCGAATCCTCGCATCAGGCACAAGCTAAACCCGATGCAGGTATTTTAGATTACGCTCACCGCATGTTGGCGCAAATTCAACAAAGCGCACCTGTTCAGGGGTAAAGCATATAACAAACGTACATGGCGAATTGTAAAAAGCAGTTCGCCATTTTTTTTGCTATCGCCTGACCGCACCACTCCACAGTTTTATCAACATATCCACACTATGCGGGAAATAACCGCAGTTAGCTTTATACGGTTATCGTGGTTTTATTACACAAATCACGATGAACGCTGTTTATACGTCAACGTTCTTTCACGCAACATAAACCGTGTATTATGCAGGAGTTCCGGAGCGTTCCTGCGGTAGCAACAGAATAACACACAACCGTTGCCAAAACGTTTCCTAATTTTGAATTGAACTAATTACCAGTATTATGATGACAAACACAGAAGTTTTAGAGTGGTGCGAAGGCAACTTTCACGATGGCGATGTAGTAGAATTTCCTAACGAGGTATTTCAATCGCTAAACGATGAGTTATCGGTAGCAATTGTTGAGAAATATCACGCACATACGTTTATCCGTTTGCCCCAGCGCGAGCAGAAGTTTTTTGAATGGCTTAAGAGTAACGACCCCGAAGTATGGAATGATTTATGGCAACTTGATGCCGAAGGTGTAGAACCGTACGTGGTGTCGCTTGCATTTTTACCTGCGTTGTTAGACCCCTCACGTGGCTTCCCAATCTGCGATTTAGTAAATACCGATAACTACTTTTTTGTGCCGTTAATGCTACACAGTACCGAGGCAAAAGATTTTGTTGAAGGTGTGCGTAACCGATTTCTACAAAAAGGTGCGTTAACAGTAGAGCAACTTTTGGCGTTAGAAGCCGACCTTGCACCCATTGACATCTGGCACTTTGCTTACCACCACGAAATTGATTTGGAGCGCGCCAAAAAAGCGGTAGAGCGCTTGGTGGAAGATAACATCCTTATTCACCTTAAAAAGTCCGACGAGATTGCCGGCTTTATAGAGTAAGTTCTGCTATCGCGGGACTGCACCAACCGTGTAACTACAACCAAACCACATCATGCAGAACAAAACAACAAACAATAAAAAAACGGACACCGTAAATACGATGTCCGTTTTATGTTTTACGTGATGGAAATTCTATTAGATATTTTCCATCATGTTAACGATAAGCAGATTGTAACCACCTTTTGATTTTGTGGTTCCGGTTACGCCAACGTTTCCGCCTGCAAAGCCGGAAAGTTTTTGCATTGCAGAACTTCCGTCTGCATTGCTAACCATATATACTTTGCTGCCAATCATTAAACCAAGAACATGCCCGCTTGCAAGTGCTTTGCTTGCTTGCTCTTTGTTTACTTTGCCTGCGCCACCGCTTACCCAATCGGTAATATCAACTACAACGCCTTTCATCATTTTGCCGGCAGGTTTAGCTGCAGGCGTAGTTGTTGTAGCAGGTGCTTTACTTTTTTTACCATCGGATGCCGCAGGTGTACCAGCTGAAGTAGCAGGTGCTGTTGTTGTAGCAGCCGGTGGCGGTGTAGCTGTCTTTGATTTTTTAGAACTGCTTTCGCCTTGTGCATATACGCCAACACTAAACAATGCGGCAACTGCTAAAAGCATAAAGAAATTTTTCATGGAATCATCCCTGTGTTTATTGTTCTACAATTATTTATTTGCTGTTTCTTCTGCTTTACCTGCTAAACCATATGGCTTGTTAGCTGTTGGATTGTAAGAAATTTCAAGGTCAACATAACGGTTAGGAGCTGTTCCTTGTAAAATTGCGCCACCGGTTGCTTTAACTAAAACGCGACCGTAGTTACCGTCTTTTGTTTTAAAGTTAAACATGAACCCTTTGGTAACGCCGTTAAAGTTAACAAGTGTTTCTTTTGTTGGGTTTAACGAAGCACTTTCAAATACATCGTTTAATGCAGTCACATTTTTGTATTTAGCTGTATCAAATGCTATTAATGTTGTGCGTGCAGCGCTGATAGTATATGATGATAATGCTGGTGAACCAATATCATAACTATCGTTACGGGTATCTAGACATAAATCCCACATATTTGCATCAGCAAGAACATGTGATTCCGGTCCGGTAGCAGTAAATGTTAAACCACTAGCAAACGATGATGAAGTTTCATACAACTTGATGTCGTTGCCATTGGTAAATTTCGTCCAACGTTTTGCTGGTGACCATTTAATGGTAGCCGCGGTAGATTTTTTACCATCTGTACCACGTGTATAGATGCTAAATGTGTATTCAGTACCTGTTTTTAAACCTGTGATGTTAACAGATGTAGTACCTTTAGCTAAAGGTGAAGCGATTTCAAAGTTGGCCGAACCATCGGTAAATTCAATGTTCATATCTTTGAAATTACTATTTGTTTCGTACGATGAAGATGTCCATTTTAACGAAACGGATGAATCACCCGAAGAAAGAGCCATTACACCGGTAACGGCTGTTGGGGTACCGGTATCTACAGGTGTTACAGTGTCTTCGCAGGCACTAAAAAATAAGCCGGTAGCTAATAAGCCGGCACTAAGCAACATAGAAAAACTACGTTTAGAGAACATGTGTTTCTCCTACATAATGTGAGTAAAATAGTATAGCGTGTTTGTCAGTCAAATAAAAAGGTACGCAAATATATTAAGTTCAACCTGCACGGGCAAAACTGCATTGTCATTCCCCAATGACCAAACAGTCCGGCTTTTGATTCAGCACACATAAAAAGGTTACGCCGGAAAATAAAAAACCTCGGTATAAAGTACCGAGGTTTTTATTATAGATAATTGCCTCTTAATTTTTCTTCCTTTGTTCACGAATTTCCTTACGTAGTTCGCGCATAGTTTCTTTTGCAGCTTTTACTTCGTTTCGTGCCGAACGCGCTGCTTCTTTAGCCTGGTCTCGTAATTGCTTTGCTTGTTCGGTATTACCTGCTTCTTTGGCATCTTTTGCCTGTTTCATTGTTTCGCGGGCTTTTTGCATTTCCTGCTTGGCATCCTGAACTTTTGATTTAGCCGTTTCTACTTTAGCTTTCTGCTCCGGTGTTAATTCCGGTTTTGGCTTAGTGGCATCCTGAGCATACACTGCTACAGAAAAAACTGCTACAAAAAGAAGAACACACAACGTACGTATATTCATAAATAACTCCTGATAAATAGCTTTCATTATAACATAAACGAGTATCAAGTACTCCTTAACGTCAGCTAAGACGTACCCAATGCAATACTTGGTTTAACGAAAATACAAAATCATTACTCAACACGTACCAGATCCGATAATCCAGATTGCATCATTTGCTTCGCCGGACTGCGCCAAGCGTGTGTGCGTATAGACCACCTCTTACCATGCAGAGCAAAATCCCTACAGCAAATAAATACCAGTATGACTTCCCCACACAGCAATCTTACTTCCTAAACTCACAGGATTTTTGTAACTTCAAATTCAAATTGACACGAATGTGTTACCAACAATGATAAAACACAAAAAAATTATAACAACACAGAGGAACCAATGAAGATATTTCGAATACTTATGGTAGTTAGTTTGTGTAGTTCGGTGATGCTTGCACAACAAGCTATACCAATATCAAAAGTACTTCAGTCAAATGGTACGATTGATATCTCTAAACTTAAGAATACTGTAGCGCTAAATCCCGATGGATATACACTACACGTGCCTACACTAACATCAAGCCCACGTTTTATACCGGCAACTCCAACTCAGATTCAAGCACATCCAAACGATGTATTTTGGTCTGCACAATTTGGACCAAGTAGCAATGAGCAAATAACCATCAAAACCATAATAGTAAGTAATGGTAGAATAATTATAGGTGGTGCGTTTGATAAATTTTTGGGACTTACCTGTAACTCCGTTGCCTATTGGGATGGAAGCCGTTGGCGTGCTATAGATAGAGGAGTTGAGTTAGCAAGCGGTGGAACTGCTTCTGTGAATGCCTTAGCAGCAGCACCAAACGGCGACGTATATATAGGTGGCGTTTTTGGGAAGACCGGAAATCAAACCTGTCAGAATATTGCAGTATGGAAAGGAACAACTATTACACCGGTTTCAGCTGGTGTCACCGGTTCGGTTAACGCACTATCATATCATAATTCAATGTTATATGTTGGCGGAAACTTTACCATTGACGGCGTGGCAAACGCCAAAAACATTGCCGCATGGAACGGTACGGAATGGAAAGGTTTAAACAACGGAATATCATCGGGTACAGTGTATGCACTTTTAGCTAATGATAACGCAGTGTATGTAGGTGGAAACTTTGCAACCATTGATAACCTTGTCGTTAACGATATTGCTGCATGGAATATAAGTACCTCCGCTTGGCAAAAGCTTGGCGATGGTTTTACTGCAACAGGTAACGCAAAAACTAATGTGTATTGTATGGCTGTTGCATCAAATGGCGACTTAGTTATAGGTGGTGACTTTGCAAAATCAGGAACAAAAACAGTTCGGAATATGGCCCGTTGGAATGGCTCGGAATGGTCGGAATTTGGAGGTGGTGCTGATGGTGAAATTACTGCTATCTTAATAGATGGCAACACTGCCTACGTAAGCGGAGGTTTCTTTAAAATCGGAAACAAAGACATTAACACCGTCGCTCGCTTCGACGGCTCTACGTGGAATGATATGGGTGGCGACCAAATACAAGGTACGGCACAGGCATTAGTAAAGTTCGAAGACAAATTGTTAGCAGGCGGTACATTCGAAATCCCACTTACGGCGCAGTTTACTGTACAAGGTATTGCATTATACGATGGAACTACCTGGACGGCAGTTGGCGGTAACAGAGGAAACGGAACTGACGGAAATATAGCGCATATGGGCACTGATACAGAAGGGCGCTTGTATGTTGCCGGCGATTTTTCACGTACCGGCGGAATTAATGCGCGTGGTATAGCGCGGTTTACAAGTGGCGATACGTGGGAAACCGTTGACAGCACAGGCATTGACCCTCAGTCCACGTTCATCCGTATGGATGTACG
>JAIBAE010000137.1 GCA_019695345.1 Bacteroidota bacterium
TTTTCACCACTTTGCTTTAAAATTGCGCTGCAAATGTACGAATTTGTAAAGGAATTTCAGAATTTGAATCAAATTAAATGTGTGTTAAGTAGAAATAAAAAAGCCATCTGGAATCAGATGGCTTTAGTATAATATCAGATATATAAATCTTAGTGTTGATCTTCAGGGAAACCGCTATCTCTGTGTCCTGCAAGCAGATAATGATAACCTGCATCTTGGGAGAATTCTAAATCAAGGAAAATACTATCACCTTTTGCTCCTGAAGGCAATGTTGCAGCATTCTTTAATATCAGACCTTGATGCAATGTTATTGTTTCAAAAACACTATCAACATCATTAAATGCCAATAAGTTGTTAACTGTAGCTGGTTTGAATTTTAGATTTGAATAATCGATAGGTAATTTAGCTCTTACAAACCAAGGGAATAGAGATAAACTTGCATTAGAGAAATATCTCTCAGATAAGATTAAAGAATCTGTACCATTATCTGCCGTATTAGAAGTTGAGATATACCACTCTCCTAAATCATGATAAGAATAAACCAAGAAATCTTCATCTGGATCTATAGAACCATTTGCATTGTCATCACCATATAATTCAATGTACCATCTGCCGGCCATGTTAACTGTGTTTGACACCGGAGCTTTGTATTCTTCCTTATTGCATGATGATATTGAAACAACAAGAACAAAAAGGAAAAGTATATTAACGATTTTTTTCATACAATAAATATTTATGTTTTATGTTAAATTATTAATTATGCGTCCACGTTCTGCTGAATATAGTACCAGGAGCTGCATGTCCCATGGTGAAAGTACAAGCCAGACGTTTGGTGACAGGATTCCACGTTGCAGTACCTCCATCACAAAAATTATTATTCTCTACATATGGGCCAGACAAGAATGTTACATTAGTACCATTTGTCGTATAAAAATACGCTGGAAAAGTCAAAACAGTATTTGAACCATTAGAACCGTATATATTGGAAGAGTAATATACATTTGAGCCTAATGAAGAAACCTCCATGGTAGGAACAGGTGATGGTCTGGATGGTGTCGTCAAAGTAAAATCTCCTGTAAAATCAGGAATACTAACAGCTGACACAGGAACCACTATAACCACTCTTGTTTGTGAAGCTGTAATTCCGTCTTCATTTGCAGCTGAATAAGTAATAGAATACACTCCAGGTGTTGTATAATCAACATTATTATCTGTATCAAATGAAATCGGGTTACCATTTACTGTTACAACTGCACCAGGATCAGTAAATGACTCATCACCTTCGGTAATAACAACAGTTGAAGAACCGTTAATCTTAATATCAGGCCAAAATGTAGCTTTGGACTTGATATAATCCTTTTTACAAGATGAAAACAACATAGTAGTTGCAACTATAAAAAGAAAAATCGAGAATTTATTTATTTTATTCATAAAATATATTTTTAAATTACAGAATTAATCAACATCCCAAAATCTTTTGTCAGTAACTCGACGATTTGCCGGAGTATTTGGATTCAAACTTGTTTCTTGTGTTGGATATACAAAAGATGTAGGATACTTATCCGCACCTAAAACAGAGTTGATAGGGCTGGTATATAAGCCAACAGCACCTGCACCGGTGAACATTCTATGATTTGTTCTATCAAACCTTAATGTTTCCAACCAACCTTCAGCCATTTGGAATCCATTCATTGATATCCATTTTTGAATGGCAATCTTATCAACTTGTGTTTCTGCATCAGCACCAGAGAATCCGAGTGTCGCTATGTAATTAGATGCATCTATTGACGATACTCCTAAATTCAGACATGATAGGGTAACTGCTGACTCAAAGTGAGAAGTAGCTTCTGCATCTAAAGATAATCGAGCGTAAACCTCTGACTGCAAAAACTCTGATTCCCAAGAACTGATGAAGTAAACGGGAGTTGTTGCTGTAAATACCTGAGATGTTGATGGTCTAAAAAAGCGTGTATTGACGCCACCTGAAGGGTAGGAGGTTGTATTATCATTAATATCTCCAGCATCAACACCTATACCACCTGTACCTGACAAATATAACTTATTTAAACGAGGATCGCTTAAATTTTGAAGAGTTGTAACACTTGCAGAAGTAGCAACATAATACATACCGACATTAGTTCTTGAAATAAATCTAGCATATAATGGGTTAGTATTTCTAGTTGTCTGGCTGTATGTAATTTTACATTCATTAGCACTACTATTAATGAAGGATACGCCTGGTGTTTCAATTAAAGCTTTAGCTTCTGCAAATTTATTTTGACGAACCAAAATCTTCAATTTTAAAGTGTTAGCAAATATTGCCCATTTATTTAAATCGCCTGCGTAAAATAAATCATTTGAAGACGGTACTAAATAAGCAAAGCCTGTAGAAGGATTAATTTGACCTTTTTTGGCAATTAAAGTTAAACCAGAATCAATTAAAGGTATTAATTTACTATAAACAAATGTCTCGCTATCAAATTTAGGAGTAAGAATGTTACCATCTTCTATTGATCCTTTTAATGCTTCTGAGAATGGAATATCACCATGTAAGTCAACAAGCATTTGATATAAATAAGCCGACATGATTTTTGCAATACCTGAATAAATTACTTCATCCTTTTTAGTGATTGCATCTAAATCAGCTAACGTTCGTGCATAGGCTCTTGTCCACGCTCCGTCAACATCTGCTGTAGACATATTATAGTATTCTAAGTTTGAAGTCGAAACCCCGTATCCACCTGTCCAATATTGCGCCCACATGCTACCTACAAAATTCCAGGTATTACCTACCGTAAGTCCTAACTCTGTTTGTGCCGCAGGGAGGATTAAATCAGAAGTAGCTGTAGCAGGATTATTTGGGTCTGTGTTGACATCTAATACCTTCTTACATGAAGACGTTAGTGCAACCATTGCAAAGATAACTGCAACAAGTTTGATATTAAAAAAATATATTCTTTTCATCTTAAGGTATTTTTATTTATTAAAATTTAAGTTTAACATCGAATCCTACACTTCTTGTTTGAGGAGTAGAACCAAACTCTAAGCCTTGAACATCTCCATTATTTCCAAAAGAGTTAGACTCTGGGTCTGCAAATACATTTTCTTTTGGCAACCAAAATTTAAGATTTGTTCCGATTACGGAGATTGTTATAGCACTCAGAGGCACTTTCTTAAAGAATTTCTTGTCAAAAGTATACGATACACTTGCTTCTCTTAATTTAATATAACTTGCATTTATCAGATTTTGTGACTCCGGCAAGCTACCAACAATACTATATAAATTAGTAGTGGCCGTAGTATTTTCAACATAAAGAGGAGTTCCTATACCACCATTAAGGTCTTGAACACTGTTAGGGAAGATATAAGGTTCTCTGTTATTAACTAAAGAAGATAAAGAAGTACCATTAAAGTCTGTTGCAGATTTTGTGCCAGAATAGAAGGTGCCACCTTGTTTGATGTCAAACTGAACACCAAATGATAAACCTTTCCAAGAAAAAACAGAACCTAATCCCATAGTAAACTTAGGTATGTATGAACCAAAATAAGAATAATCGCTTGATTCTACCGGAACACCCTGTGCATTTACCACAATCTTGCCTTCTGGTGTTCTAACAAAATCCGTTGCCTTGAACGTACCAAAAGGTAAACCCTCTTTAGCTACAATCTGAACACCTCCTGTGTTTAATGCCAACTCATCTGACTCGTCTGAAACTTTAAGAACCTTATTTTGGTATTTTGAAAATTGGTAAGTTAAATCCCAATTAACGTTTTTGATGTTCTTTAATACACTAATTCTTGCTAAGAATTCATGAGAAATATTTCTGATTTTTCCGACATTCTTTGATTGAACTCTGTACCCTGAAGAAGCTGGAGTTGAAATATCCACAACTAAATTCTTGGATGTTCTGTGACGGAATGTATATTCTAAATTTAAATATTCTTTCAGGATACTTACATCAGCACCTGCTTCATATTCTAATGTTATTTCCGGCTTCAAATCAGGATTACCAATTCTGTTACCAAGAGTGAATCCACTTACGTTTGAGCCATTTAAACCAATTACAGGAAATATTACCTGTAAGTTACCATCCGAGTAATCGTCATAGACAGGATTTGCATTATAAACTGTATTTAATCTATATGCAAGAGCGTCTTTACCTTGAGTACCAACATTAAATCTTAATTTCATGTAACTAAACCATTCCGTCTTTTTCTTTAACGCCTCTGTTAGTATGAATGATAGACCACCTGCCTGATAGAAAAATCCTCTCTTACCTTCAGGCAATGTAGAAGACCATTCATTTGTTGCAGTATACTCAGCAAATAACATGTTTTTATAACCAAATGTAACAGTTCCATACACACCAAGCAGTCTTTGCTCGTTTACTTCATTCTCTGTTACTGGTGTACCTACTGAATTACTCAAATTATAGAAACCAGGAACAACTAAACCACCTTGTGTATAACTTAATATTCTCTTTGATGAGTTTCCTGTATATCTGAAACCACCGGTGACACCCAACTTAAAGTTTTTTACTACTTCGCGATTATATGAACCGATAAATTCAGCATTCATCTGATTTCTCTTTTCTGGCTCAAAACTATATCCGCCTATATCTGTTGCTGATTGACCGCTCTTAGGAACATAAGAATATTTTGGGTTTTGTTGTTCAACCTCACTTAAGGAAAAGTTATTACCAACTCTTCCTGTTAATGTCACATATTCAATCGGTTTAAATACTAATTCGGCAGATGCTAAAAGGTTATCTACATTGTTATTGTTATTGATGTTATTCATTAAATAGTATGGATTAGCAGTATAGCCACCATAGTATCCGATGAAATCATGATATATGCTATTATAATCTCTTAATTCATTTAAAGGAATATTCACAGCTTGTTGCAACAATGACTGGTAATGCCCGCCAAAGTTTGTCGAACCTGCACCTAAAATGGCTCTTTGGTTAATCTTAGAATATTGTACTCTAACCGAACTTGATAATTTCTCATTGAAATTAGCCGTTGCGTTTGCTGTAAATGAATGTCTCTTATAGAATGTATTCGGAAAAATACCAGTATTACTGATGTTACCATATGAAAAATAATAAGAATACTTATCACTCGATCCTTCAATAGCCAAACCGTTTTTAAAAGTAAGACCTAAATTAAATGCATCTTGTAATTGGTCTTTTACTGCTGAATATGGTCTGATAAGTTGTGTTATAGTACCATTTGAAGTTGTTACAGGTGGCGTCCAAGGGCGTACAACACCATCAAACGCAGGACCCCAAGAGAAATTCTCAATTGGATCTGGTGAATTATCATAACCTTGACCAAACTTATCTTGTCTTTTTATTTGAAGATATGCTCTATCAAAAGTCACACCTGTATTAATTGATACATTAAATTTTTTATCATTTTTACCAGAAGACTTCCCGCTTTTAGTTGTAATCATCACAACACCATTAGTACCTCTTGATCCGTACTGTGCAACGGCTGCTGGGCCTCTTAATATAGTTACTGATTCAATATCATCAGGATTGTAATCATTACCACGGTTACCGAAGTCGACGAAATTTCCACTTGAATTCTGTCTACCGTTCGATACCTGATTGTTCACAGGTACACCATCAACCACTATCAATGCATTGTTTCCTCCCAAGAAAGATGTTTCTCCACCTAATACGATTCTTTTCGTTGAACCAGGCGCACCTGACGCACTTGTGATTCTGACACCGGGTGTTTTTGATTGGATCGCACTAAAAACATCTGATGATGATTTAGCGAAATCATCACTCTTAATTGTATTTACCTGAGAAACCACTGAGCTTTTCTCTCTCTTGATTGCTCCGGCAGTTACTACTAATTCTTCCAATTGCTTTCCTTCCACAGCCATGGAAGCGTCAACAACTAAAGATAAGATAGGTTTCTCCAAATTTGTGTATCCGATATACGAGAACACGATTGTTGTAACATCTTTCG
>JAIBAE010000138.1 GCA_019695345.1 Bacteroidota bacterium
CGTTGTCCGTTGTCCGTTGTCCGTTGTCCGTTGTCCGTTGTCCGTTGTCCGTTGTCCGTTGTCCGTTGTCCGTTGTCCGTTGTCCGTTGTCCGTTGTCCGTGCAAGAGTGCTCATAACTACTCCAAGAAAAGAAGTTTGATAATAATTATTGCCTTTATTGGCAATTTAATTTCGGAAGTGACTTTGTGAACATACACAGAATTTTTTCAATGGCAAAACATTTTTCGCAGTAGTTCTTGTTGACCTCACCCAACCCTCTCCGAAGGAGAGGGAGAAGACGTGTTGTGGTTTACAATTGAATGAGTGATGAAGATTCTGAAGCCCTCCCTTGTGGGGAGGATTTGGGTGGGGTTGGTGTGTACGATGTTTGTCTTAGATATTTTTTTGTTATTGTTGACCTCACCCTTACCCTCTCCGAAGGAGAGGGAGTTGATGTGTTTTGGTTTACAATTGAATGAGAGAAGACAATTCCGAAGCCCTCCCTTGTGGGAAGGGTTGGGTGGGGTTGAGATGTTGTTGCACCAACCGCGATGCTGTAACGCTATACCCCGCCTGTGTGACGGCGCTGGCGCGGTCGCTTCGGCAGATGTGGGATATAAACTATAATCCTCTACTTCGGTTTTTTACCGCTTGTATCCTGTGGCATAGGTTTGTTGCCGGGCTTTACGGTATCTGCATTACTACCCTGTGGCGGCGGCGGAATGGATACCTGATTTTCGTTAGGAACGGCAATAGGATTCATAGATACTGGATTGTTCGGGCGTTGAAACCCACCACGTTTTAGGATGTCTCTTATCTGGTCGGGTTGCATTGGTTGTTGATTTGGCTGTTGTTGCAACTCTCCATGTTTGGTTGAGTCCTTAGAATCGTTGTTAGGTTTATCGTATGGCTTTGCTACGGAATCTTTGGTATTGTTGGTGGTTGCATACACCACAGCATAATACACCTCTTTAGCATATTCCGACTCCTGATAATACCGCACTAACCGAGAAAAATAGAACAACGCACTATCTCGGTTTTTCCATTGTTCCTGCCATATCCAGCCAATAAGATATGTTGCTTGCGGTGCGTATTTGGATTGCGGATATTCGTCGGCAACACGATGAAACTGCTTCATGGCAATATCGTACGATCCAATTTTACGTAAGTGCATGCCGCTTTCAAAAACATCACGAACCGTATCGGCAATTGCATAGTTTGTGTACCCCAAACGCACCTGAGATACTCTACCGTATTGCGTCCGTTTATATTTATCAAAAATGATTTGATGAATGGAATCAGCTGATTCGGTATTGGCTGAATCAATCATTCGAGCATAGTTGTACAAATACTGTGCACGCGAAGTATCAGCAACCGGTGCAATATCTGCGGCATACAAATACCATTTGGTCGCGCTGTCAGCATTTCCTAATTGTTCGTGCACTCTGCCTAATTCAAATATCACATGTGCTAATGCAGTTTTAATGGAGTCGCGGTTAGTTGTTGAATCCGGTGTTGCAAGTTTTTGCTCATACAAATTTGCCGTCATTTGTTTTTCTTCGCGTTGGTTTAACAGCGAGAACAGTAAACTTGCTCCATCAAACACCGGAGTACGTTTTGTACGTGCTTTAGCAAAGTACTTTCTTGCATTGGTGTAGTCTTTTTCGCGGTAGAGTTTCATACCGGTCTGAAAATTTGCCGCAAGCACCGCACTACTATTTACGTTTGCTGTATCAGCATACATTTCCATTTTCTTTAAGGAATCATTATTACCGGTGATGCGTAACCAATTCATACGCTCGGCAGTAATAAATCCCATTTTGTTGTAATCATCAAACTTTCTGCTTTTCTCAAGCTCATCTAACATTGCGGCAGATTCTGTATAACGTTTTGTACGCATTAAAGCTGCTGCTCGGTACACGCGTGATTCATAATCATATACCGGTTCTGGGTCGAAACTCTGCACCTTAGCTAATTCTTTTTCTGCACGTTCAAACTTGCCCAAACGGTATAACAACAATCCAAGTTCGTTTTGCCAACGGGCTTTTAACACGTTATCATCGGTTTGTACAATTGCCTGACGGTACGGACGTTCGGCCGCATCAACATCTTGTTGGTCTAACGCTGTTTCTGCCTGCAAACGGAATGCTTCTGCTAACACATCATATCGTTTTTGTTGCCAGGCAACATCAACCGTACGGGAAAGCATAGTATTTGCTTTAGGAATATTCTGTTGCATCAGATAACTTTTTGAAGAAAGCAAATGTGCATCAGGTGAGTAACTACTGTTTGGGAACTGTTCAATCAATTCCTGGCATTTAATGTTAGCAGGCAGCCATTCGGAACGATAGAAAAATGCCTGAGCCATTAAAAACAATGTACCATCAATAAACGAACTCTTAGGGTGAATGGCCAGAATCTTCGAACCCTTAATAATAATCGAATCAACCTTCACCTGCACAGGTTGAAGTTTCTCCGGTTTAATCTGGAAGTCTTTTAGGTATTTGGGTAATTCGCCGGTTTTCTTTTCCAACACAATATCCGGCTCTTGTGGAACAACCACTCGGGGCGCAGGTGGTTTAACAATTTCATCATGATAACCGAATTCTTCTTCGGTTTCATTCATCAACTTTTTAGCATTATAATAGGTGTTAAAATAGGTAGTGGAGTTATCCCAAAAAGAACAACCCGATATCACCACCACAAGGCAAACACCAATGGCAAGAACATTCTTTGTCATTGCAGAAAATATACCATGAAACAATTGCGTACAAACATTCAATAAGCAAATCCTTTGTATGTATTTTATGCTATCGCAAACCGCACCGTACCAAGTTACTCTCTGTACCAATGTTGCCTTGCGGGAAAGAACCTTGTTGCACTACCAAACAATAAGCTTTAATTCAAGATGAATAAAAATCTTAGAAGTACCTTTCACCCCAAGACGTTTAGATTCTACTTTAGTGTTTTCTCTACTCTTGGTCGCTTTGAAAATAAGAAACTATACGTTGGTCTACCGCACTCGATGTATTCTTAGCCCTGCGTTCTATTTCTTCACGAAGCTTATTGGCAAATTCTTTAGGTGCATTGTAACCATACGTTCTCAGCAAGTAGTTCAACGCAATTACTTCCGAGATAACGGTGATATTCTTACCCGGGAAAATCGGTAGCTTAACAGCCGATACCTCAACTCCCATAACACTTCGTGGCGATTCATCCAATCCTGTTCTATCGTATTCTTTTGTGGGGTCCCAATCTTCCAATTCAACCAAAATCTCCAATCGTTTCTGGAATCGAATTGCCCTGATACCAAACATCTGCCGTACATCAATAATCCCCAACCCACGGATTTCCATAAAATGTTTTACTAAGCTCGTTCCGGTTCCCATTAACACAGTGTCACGTTTTTTGGTTAGCATCACAACATCATCGGCTACCAAACGGTGACCGCGCTCAACTAAATCCAACGCAATTTCACTTTTACCAATTCCGCTTCTTCCAACAAATAACACCCCAACACCATACACATCAACAAACGACCCATGAATAACACCTTGCTGGGCAAACTGGTCATCCAAATACTCCGAAACCATGTGAATTGCCTTTGTGGTCTCGAACGGTGTTTGTAACACCGAAATATTATGTTCATTTGCAATGTTGAGCAGCTCTGGTTGTAGCTCGTGGTTATTTGTTAATATCAAGCACGGAACATTTCTATCGGCAATATTGATAAACGCCGTCATACGGGCTTCTAAATCCAGCGATTTCAAATAATACATTTCGGTATTACCCAGCATCTGCACACGTTGGCTGGTAAACAATTCGGTAAACCCTGCTAAGGCAAGTTGCGGACGGTGTATATTGCCATCCACAATCAAATTGTTCCAACCTGTCTCACCATTCATCGAAGTAAACTTCAGTGGTGCCTCGAACAACTGCTGAACAGAAATGTTCTCTTTGGTAATTATCTGAATCTTTTCAATTGACATAATCTTTAGAGTACTTTGAATTTGCTAACGCAGGAACAAACCGCACAAACTTTCTTATCATAGCCTCAACAGTTGTATCAGTACCTCAATCACAAACTCACGATTACCGTGAGGTTGTAATCTGTCGTTCTCATCTGTAACACAAGGCTGTTTATTACTTGCTGATTGGAGCAGTCTGCGATAGCATATTATAATTTCACAAGTTTGCGTACAAACATTCTATCATGTGTGCGAACTCTTAACAGATATGTACCTTTGGCAAACGCCGACATATCTACAACTCGCGAGATTGCGTGTTGATCTACACTTAATGTTGCTTCGGAAACAATTTCACCGTTTACATCAATAACTTGAAGCATTGCCGAGTTACACATGCAATCATTCAGCTGTATGGTAACTTCATCGGTAACCGGATTTGGCGACACACTAAATGCCGACGACTCTGTTTCAACCGGAATACTGTTTACAAGTACTAACAAAGTATCGGATGATCCGGAGCACAATCCTTGGTTGATTACAAACACATGATACTTACCATTAAATGTAGCTTTATAGGTTGCTTTTGTTGCACCATCTATAAATGCTCCGTTTACATACCATTGATACGTATATCCGGCAACCTGGGGTACACTTAATGTGTTATCGTTATTTGTTATCTTCTGACTTGGAAGTGAGTCAATTACGGTAAATGTTTTTGTAGTACTGTTGGTTCCACACTGATTTGAAACCGTCAACTGAATGGTAACGGTACCTGTTGCAGCCGGCTTTACAAATATTGTGTTTGCTCCGGAGGTAGAATACGTTCCGCCTGAAACTGCCCAAGTACGAGCACCTCCGGTAGCGGGTGTTGCATCAGTAACTTTAACACTATCACCAAAACAAATAGTTGGTTTGGCAATGGTGATTGCAGCTTTTAATTGTGGTATAACCGTAACCGTACGTTTTATAACGGTATCTTGGCCGCAGGCATTAAAGGCAACTAAAGTTACATTATGATTACCCGGAATATTGTATTGAATTACTGGATTTGGATCGTCGGAGGTTTTTGGATTACCATTCTCAAACGTCCATTTCCACGATGAACCTGCAAACCTGGATTTATCAAAAAACTGAATGGATTCACCCGGGCAAACTTCAGCTTTATCTTGGCTGAAATTTGCAATTGCCCCAATATCCGTCATTAAATATTCCCAAAGACCTCTGCCAAAAGTAACAGCTCGTAATAAAGTATTATTCAATGATGTTTTATTTACAATCATACTTGGTAGCGTAACACCAATTGATATTGCAGGAGAAAACACTCCCGAACTGAATAAACTATAGTACACGCCTTTATTAGTACTAAAATAAACACCTTCGCCACAGTTATCACTCTTAAATAATAGATGTTGAATTGTAATTAAACCAAGGTTGGCTGGTATACCAAGGTTAACCTGTATCCAAGAAGAACCTGAATTTAAGGTGTAATAAACTAAGTCTCCATAATTTCTGGGACCGGTGGTACCACCAATAATCGCCATAATCATTGAAGGATTTTTGGGATGAATATATAATGTCTTAACACCGGTAAGATTAGACGTAACATCTTTCCAATCAACACCCATGTTAACAGATTGCCAAATGCGTCCGCTTTGTGTAATGATGTAAACTGTATTGGTATCACTTGGTGCAATTTTCAACTCTCGTACAAACGAGCCGAAGTTGTTGGTTAACTTCTGCCAAGTTTGCCCACCATTGGTAGTTTTCCAAAAATCATTTAACAAGGCAAACATTGTGTTAGGATTTTTTGGATTGATAACATAAGGGTCAGGCGCAGTGTATGTTGTAAACGATGGCGTTGACATTTTAGACCATGTACGTCCGGAATCGTTGGTAACTAATAAAACATTGTTTACTGTTGTGCCCAAGAATTTACCTGTTATAGATACATCAGCCGTTATATTCTTAAATAC
>JAIBAE010000058.1 GCA_019695345.1 Bacteroidota bacterium
CTTGTCCCATAGTGATTGTTACGTTGTAATTGACATTCCTCCTAATTCTTTCACAAACTTCATGCTAAATCTACTGGGGCATAACTCCTGCGTTCAACGGGGGGCATAAGTCAAAGGTTCGTGACAATCCTTCTGCGCGCCAACCCGGTGCGAGCCCAACCTCCAACTGCGCAAATTACAGGGGTTATCCTATGGTAACAATACCTGTACATGAGAACAGATTATCAGTTATGTAATAACAAAGTCTTATTTTTGGAAAATTTTGAACACCTATATACACTATTTCAGTATTCAATATGGGGAAACGAGTCTGAAATAGAGTGGTTGTTGTTTTTTCTGTTATACAAATTGGAGTTTTTATGAAGTTAGCATTAGCAACATTGATAGTATCAATGTGTGTTATTTTTCAATCCGCCCAAGCACAGAATTTGGGGTCTGCTGCCATAGGTGCAGGTGCCGGTGCTTCGTACACCGTAAGCGAAACACCACGTCGTGCAACGCCACTGGACTTAGGTGGGTTCTTATGGTATAGTTTAAATAACCGTATGGGATTGGTATTAGATGTAGAGTCAACAAAAGGTAAAAGTACAGATGATATCACAGTTTCAGGTAATTCAGCAAAAACTGCTGCCGATGACTTTGGTTTTTATTCAACAGATATGTTAGGTATAAGCGCACGGTTGCGTTACTTCATTTTTGAAAACAAAGGAAGTTTCCGCCCATATGCACAAATTGGCGTTGGTATGTTGAACTATAAAAACACTGTACACGATAGTGCTGCATTCCTTATTAATACAACAGGTACCAACAAATTTGACGGCATGGATTTATATGTTCCCGTTGGCGTTGGTGCTTACTTCCCTCTTTCCGGTCATTTAGGGTTAGACCTAAGTTTAGCATTCAACCCAACTTTTGCCGATAACATCAATCCATCGCTGGACGACAAAAAAGACGTGTGGTGGAATGGCCGCGTACACTTAGTATATAACTTCAAAGATGAAAACCCAGATTGGGATGGCGATGGCTTATCAAACGAAGAAGAAGAAAAATTAGGTACAGACCCACGTAACCCAGACACCGACGGCGATGGCCTAAAAGATGGCGAAGAAGTTAACACCTACAAATCAAATCCTAACAATGTTGACACCGACGGCGATGGACTAAAAGATGGCGAAGAAGTTAACAGCTACAAAACCGACCCAACAAACGTTGACACCGACGGTGATGGTTTACAAGATGGTGAAGAAGTTACTAAATACAAAACCAACCCAACCAATGTTGATACCGATGGTGATGGCTTAAAAGACGGTGAAGAAGTTAAAACCTACAACACCGACCCTACCAATGCAGACACCGATGGTGATGGCTTAAAAGACGGCGAAGAAGTTAAAACCTACAAAACAAACCCGAAAAACATTGACACCGATGGCGATGGTTTGAAAGACGGCGATGAGGTTAAAACTCACAAAACAAATCCGTTAAAAGTTGACACCGATGGCGATGGTTTGAACGACGGTGAAGAAGTAACCAAACACAAAACTAACCCGAATAACATTGATACCGATGGCGGTACAATTAACGATGGTATCGAGGTTATGACAAACAAAACCAATCCTAACGACCCATCGGACGATGTGAAAAAAGAGAAGCCAAAAATGGCAGACCTAGAGGTTGGCAAAACATTAAGCTTACAAGGTATTCAGTTTGAAGTTAACAAATCAGTTATTAAACCGGAATCCGAAACTATCTTAAATGAAGCGTATCAATATCTATCAACATACTCAACTGTTGAAGTTGAAATTGGTGGTCACACCGATAGCGATGGTAAACCGGCAAAGAACATGAAACTTTCGCAATCACGTGCCGATGCTGTAAAAGCTTGGTTAGTGAAAAAAGGTATTGCTGCAAATCGCATGACAACCAAAGGATACGGTCCAACCGTACCGTTTGTTCCAAACGATTCGCCGGAAAATAAAGCAAAGAACCGTCGTATTGAATTCAAACGTATGAAATAATCTTTGCTCGTTACACTGACATTACACAGCCGATTGTTGAGAGACAATCGGCTGTTTTGTTTTTATAACTAAGGCTGCGTAAGAATCTCCAAGCGGTACAAAAAGTCCATAGCTTCTTCGGTGGTTGTTCCGCACATTTCGGGGTTGGGTTGTAATGTACTACAAAACACTGGGCGTAGTGATGTACCAAACAGTTCACACAAATTATTGTTGGTAAGATGTACACACCGCACACCGGCTGGCTTACCATGCGGCATACCGGGTAATGGGGTTGTTATAGATGGCGCAATACAACACGCGCCACAACCTTTTCTGCATTCAAACATCGGTGTACTCATGGGCACAAATGTACAACAGAAAATACAAAGAGTTGTGTCATCCCTCCTCTACCGAAGCGCACCGCAAGCGCGCCAACCCTGTGCGCTCCGCTCCTTCAGCGTCGCAACCAACAGTATTACATTGATATGTAAAAAAAAGGATTACCATCTGTTCCCATTCTTATGTAGAGACACGATGCTTCGTGCCTTAACAAGCGAAATGAAGGCACTTGGAATATCAAAAAGAAATATCCATCTACATACGCGAAGCACATCGTTCGGCTCCGCCCGTGTGACGGCGCAGTATGGGTTGCTTCGGCAGATGTGGGTAACAATATTTTTATCACTCTTGTATGCGTAGTATCTTGCAGAAGTAATGATGGAGATATTATGATTGAACGTATCCGTGGTTTTGGCAATAGCGTGTTTGCAGAAATGACTGCCCTTGCACGCCAGTACGGTGCCGTTAATTTGGGACAGGGATTTCCCGATTTTGATACGCCCGAAGATATTAAACAAGCCGCGGTTAAGGCTATTGCCGATGGACACAACCAATATGCGGTATCGCACGGGGAACCTGTTTTGCGTGAAGCAATTGCACGCCATGCCGCACGGTTTTATAATCAGCATAGTGATGCCAATAAACATGTGTGTGTTACAAGCGGAGCAAGCGAGGCGTTGTGGTGTAGCATCTTTGCAACCGTTGAACCCGGCGACGAAGTAATTGTGTTCGAGCCGGCGTTTGACGTGTATATTCCTAACCTGATGATGGCAGGTGCGGTAATAAAACCTGTTACGTTGTACGCTCCCGATTTCCGCTTTAACCGCGATGAGCTTCGTGCGGCTTTCTCCGGCAAAACAAAAGCAATAATGATTAACACACCGCACAACCCAACAGGTACGGTGTTCACAACGGAAGAGTTGGAGTTTATCCGAGATTTGTGTGTTGAGTTCGATGTGCTTGCTATTAGCGACGAAGTGTACGAGCACATTGTGTTTGCTCCGCATAACCATGTACGCATAGCAACGCTGAGTGGAATGGAAAACAGATGTATAACTATATCAAGCGGCGGTAAAACTTTTTCGTGTACGGGGTGGAAATGCGGCTGGGCAATTGCAAGTGAAGAATTAATTATTGCTATACGCAGGGTACATCAGTTTACCGTGTTTGCCGGAGCCACACCGTTCCACTACGCTATTGCGTACGCTTTGGATAAAGAGCAAGAGTTTTACCATCAACTAACGGCGCAGTATACTAAGCGCAGAGATTATTTGTATACTGTGTTGCAACAAACACCGCTAACAGTATTCAACCCCGAAGGTGCGTATTTTATTACGGCTGATATTTCCGGCATTAGTGCTATGGATGGCGTTGAATTTAGCAAGTGGCTTATTAAGGAGCATGGCGTTGCAGTAATTCCATCGCAAAAGTTTTATTGCAATGAAGAGCGCGGTAAACAGTTTATTCGGTTTTGTTTTTGTAAACAAGATGAAACTCTTCAACTTGCCGCACAACGATTATCCCAACTAACTACCACACCATGATTCAAGATACAATCATCCCTAAAAAACGTGACACGTGGACGTTGCTTGATATTCTTGCACTATCGTTAGTGAAAGGCATGAGCTCTGTTGCCATACGTGCCGCAGTTGACCGCACATATAGTTTGGAAGATTGCTTTAGTTATCCGCCAACAACAACTTTGCAACGGTTGTTAAGCAAAGATTTATTCGATGATAATATCATCACCAGTTTACGCGCACAAGCAGCAGAGCAACTTGAGTTGTGTGCTGCCAACAACATTCGCATCATTACACTTTGGGACGAAGATTATCCTGTACTACTACGTAACATCAACTATCCGCCGGCTATGCTGTTTGTGCAAGGCACATTACAACATCACGATTCCATTGCAATTGCAATTATTGGTACAAGGCGTTGCTCGCAATATGGTAAGTACATTACCGAAAAATTTGCCGAGAGTTTTACCAACGCCGGAGTTGTAGTGGTAAGTGGTTTGGCAAATGGTGTGGATATGGCGGCACATCAGCAAACAACAAAGTTACGTGGTAAAACATACGCAGTGATTGCCTCCGGGATTGATTGCATATCTCCGTACCACGCAAAAAAACAAGCGGAACAAATTGTAGCACATGGCGGTGCAATTATCAGCGAATACCGTTGTGGTATAAAAGCAATGCCTGCCTACTTCCCGCAACGGAACAGAATAATTAGCGGCATCTCACGGGCAATAGTGGTAATAGAAAGTGGCACCAAAGGTGGCTCGCTGATAACAGCTCAGTTTGCCATAGACCAAGAGCGTGAACTCTATGCAGTACCCGGCAACATCAACAGCGAAAAATCAGAAGGCACAAACAAACTTATCCAAGCACAACTCGCCATTCCGGCACTCTCGCCCGAGCAAGTGCTATACGACCTTGGTATACAACATAGCACGCCACAACTTGCAATCCCCGAATTCTCCTCGCCCACCGAAGAACGTATTTACGCGGCTCTCAGCATAGAGCAACTCCAAGCCGATGAACTTGCCGATAAACTCAACATCAACATCAACGAATTATTAGTCTCACTTCTCACACTCGAATTCCGCGGACTTATACGCCAATTACCCGGTAAGATATTTACAAAAAGTTAGAAGTGTTGTTGCTACCGCAAACGGCACCAACCAACACACATTAATAGTAACACATCTTGCCGGAAAGAACAATCCATCCGCGAACACCGTTGTTCGTGCAGGTGGTGTTCCTTCCCGCAAGGCACCGCACTATATTGCACCCCACTTGGTGCGGTCACGCGCAAGCAGAAAATAAAAAAGCCCGTTCCGTTTGCACAGAGCGGGCTTGTTGTTATTACGTACAACTTAGTAGCGGTAGTATTCCGGTTTGTACGGACCTTGTACTTCTACGCCAATGTACTTTGCTTGTTTATCGTTAAGTGTTTCGAGTTCAACACCGATTTTAGCAAGGTGTAAACGTGCAACTTCTTCATCAAGATGTTTTGGAAGCATGTACACTTCGTTCTTGTAGTTTGCAGCGTTGTTCCACAATTCCATTTGTGCCAGTGTTTGATTGGTGAACGAATTGCTCATTACAAACGATGGGTGACCCATTGCACAACCTAAGTTAACCAAGCGTCCTTCTGCCAATACTAAAATCTCTTTGCCTTCTATGTTGTATAAATCAACTTGTGGTTTGATTTCAGTTTTTGTATTACCATAATTACTGTTTAACCACGCCATGTCAATTTCGTTATCGAAGTGACCAATGTTACAAATGATTGCTTTATCTTTTGCAGCACGAAAATGTTCTTCGTTAACAATATCGCAGTTACCTGTTGCGGTTACAATAATATCTGCAAGAGGAACTGCTTTACGCATGGTTAATACCTGGAAGCCGTCCATTGCCGCTTGTAAAGCACAGATTGGGTCAATCTCGGTTACTATAACGCGGGCACCTGCGCCACGAAGTGATGCTGCCGAACCTTTTCCTACATCGCCGTATCCGGCAACAACAGCAACTTTACCGGCAATCATTACATCGGTAGCGCGGCGGATTGCATCCACCAACGATTCTTTACAACCGTATTTGTTATCAAACTTCGATTTAGTAACTGAGTCGTTGATATTGATAGCAGGTAACGGTAATGTGCCATGTTTTACGCGTTCGTACAACCGGTGAACACCCGTTGTAGTTTCTTCGCTAATACCACGGATGTCTTTTACTAATTCAGGGAAGCGGTCTAATACCATATTAGTTAAATCGCCACCATCATCTAAAATCATATTTAATGGTGCTCCATCTTTAAATGCAAACAATGTTTGCTCAATACACCAATCAAATTCTTCTTCGTTCATTCCTTTCCACGCATATACCGGAATGCCGCGTTCGGCAATGGCTGCAGCTGCATGGTCTTGTGTAGAGAAAATATTACAGGAACTCCACGATACTTCCGCACCAAGCTCATGTAATGTTTCAATTAACACCGCGGTTTGGATTGTCATGTGTAAACAGCCCGCAATACGTGCACCTGCCAAAGGTTTTGTTTTGCCATAGCGTTCGCGCAGAGCCATTAATCCGGGCATTTCAGCTTCGGCAAGGTGTATCTCGCGGCGACCCCACGCAGCAAGCGAAAGGTCTTTAACACAGCATTTGTTTTCAATAAAATCAAAATCGCCACCAGCAACACGCGCCGGAACTTTTGTTGTTTCTGTAACTTCCATTAAAATACCTGTATAATGAAAAAATTGAATGTCTTGGTAAAAACATCTGCAAAGATACGGTAAGTTCCGTTTTTAGTAAGGTATTGCAGATATTTTGCTATCGCAGCCGCACCGTTAACGAATGCAAGAGTATAATCTTGTATATGCGGGAAAGAGCCTTATAGTTCCAAAGTAACCATAATTGTGAATTCCGGTTTTCTCTGCCACTTCTACAAACAAGCTGGTACTTTTCTCAAAATCTCGTATTTAGCACGTAACTTTGCAAATAGTATTACAGTTTAATAAAGTAGCAGCGTGCGAATTACATACTTAATGCGTTTACTTGGAATATGGTGCATACTCATAAGCATACAGTTTGGCTTGCACGCCCAATCTGATTCTGTTGTAAAGGGAGATGCACCTGTAACACAAATAGTAAAACGATATGTAATACATTCTGTAGATTTTGTAATTGAGAACGCACCCGATGCAGGAAACCTGCCCGTTGAATCGGAGATGCTGGCATCTATATCTTCACAACCAACGGAATTTGGACTTACCACTAAAATGATTCGCTCGCTTGCATTCGAATCGTTACGAAATAAAGAAACCCCTACATTTATCAGGAAATGGCTTGTTGAACTATATGCCACATCCGCCAAAAATAAATTTAAGTATGTAGATAAATCTGTTCTTGCCAATGATATTTTACGTCTGAATGACTTATTCCTGCAAAAAGGATATCACGATGCTAAAACTCGCTGTGTATTTACCATAAGTGCCGATGAACGCAATAACATCCTTACATTTTATATAGCTCCGGGCAGACTGTACACAGTTGATACAATTGTTGTAAAAGGAGTTGATTCTGTTGCACTGGAAGTAAAAAATGAAATTCCTATAATAACAGGAAGCTCAATAGATAAACCTTTTAATGAATCTGATGTGAGTGCAGGAATAGGAAAAATCTTTACCGCTTTACACGATAACGGATACGCATACTCAGGAATGGGAACTCAACGAGATACTACCGACACAACCTCGCATCGTTACGTAGTTAAAACACCAGACGTTTATATAGATACTGTACGTAAGTTTGATAGTATTACCGTGTATATTAACCCCGGCAGGCGATACAAAATCGGAACCATAATCTTTATTGATAGCACAAATGGTAATCCGGTTGTATCGGGTCGTACAAAGATGGATCAGGTTGAAATACATACTAACGATTGGTACAGTAAAAAGCTACTGGATAATACTACTTCCAATTTGATGAACCTTGGAACCTTCGACCGAGTTTTTATCCGAGACACCATTTTGAAACGCAGAGTTGATAGTAACTTCATAGAAACAGATATAATCAATCTGGAGATATTCACTCAATACCGCAGAGCTTGGGAGTTTAACCTCAATGCTTTCTATAACAGCACCTTTCCGGATAACTTTAACAATGCCGGTGTTGAGGCATCATATTTACATCGTAACATATTTGGAGCGGCACAGAACCTCACAGCATACTTCCGTCCAACTTTGCGAAATACCGGCGGGTTTGTGAGTAATTGGCTTGATTCATCTATTTCGTACGCATGGAATAATAAGATTTATGAGTATGAGTTTGGGTTAACGTTGTTTCAACCAGATTTCACTCGTCTTTTTGGTAATAGAATTAATATAAGTGGCAATTTGAATATCTCTCAGCGATTCATTCTAGACCCGTTTCAACTGTTTACAATTTCTCCTCGGGTCAATTTTACAATGCCTCTAAATAGTTCATTTGATCGTGTTCAGTTTGATATGTCAATTGATTGGCAAAAGCCGTCCGGGTACAGTGAGGCAGTTACTAAAACAACTCAAGGTATCACAGACTCTATAACTAAAGCAACTATTTTAGAAACATTGGAACAATACAGGATACTTGATTCTAATAGTCATGGAAACTTAATACCAACCTTGGTTCTCATGTCGCTCAGTTACAATTTAGATAGAACCGATAATGTATTCACTCCAACAAAAGGGTATAAACTTAGTTTGCTTGGGGAATATTCTTTTTTAGATATCACAAGCTTTAGCCGCATACAAGGAATGTTTTCTTCGTATAAATCTGTGAGTTCCTCAACAGTATTTGCGTTAAAAGCAAGAGTAGGAAAAATCTATTGGCGGAATCCAGAAAGTTCATTTATTCCCTTCGAGCGTCATTACTTTGCAGGCGGGGCATCCAGTATACGTTCGTACGCAAGCCGTTCATTGTATTACCGCACACCCGATGATACTGTTAATACTACTATACAAGGTGGGTTAGATAAATACATCGGGTATTCTACTATTATTGAGCTCAGTGCAGAACTACGTTATTCGTTAGGATATTATCCCAGTCTGGGTGAATTTGTTGCAGGGCAAGTTAGTAAAATTGGCTTTGCCGGTTTTGTAGATTTAGGCAACGCATTTAACCGACTAACAGCTAAGCATTACAATGATGCTTCCATTAGCGATATAGTGGATCCATTTAAATGGGGATGGGGGATTGGTGTTGGGCTCCGATATGCAACGCCTATTGGTCCGGCACGATTGGATTTTGGTTTTAAAGCATACGACCCAATGGAATTAGAGAATCATCGCCGTTCTATTTTTAACCGTGTATTTTTTGAATCCTATGCCATTCAATTTTCAATAGGTCATGCATTTTAATCCTCACTATACACAATTGCCGTATGTGTTTTGTGCGTGTTGTACAGCACCGCAAGATGTTGGGTAGGTAATAGTGTAGGGTAGGTGCGGTCTGGCGTTAGCAAAAAAAATGCGGAACCAATTATCTGGCTCCGCATATAGTAAACATTTAAATACCAAACTTAGCACCAACTGTTAAAAACTGAGTACCAGCCCCACCTGCACTTAATTGTACTTGCACAGAAAGATTTCTTTCGATAAAGTATTGAACACCTGCCATAAAGCCTAACGTAAATTTTCCATTTGTACTAGAAATGGTTTCGTTATCAATGGTAACAGAGGCAGTTTGAACTTTGTAGGTTAAACCAAGTTTAAAGTATGGGTCTAACCGTGGGTCATCCATCATGATACCGAGGTGATACGATGCAAATGGTGTAATCGGAATATATGTATTTTTTGTTGCTGCAGTTGGAGCTTCAGAAAAATAATCTACTGATAACCCTGCCCCTAAAATACCCGGTCCCATTTCGTTTTTCTTAGAAACTGCATACTCACCTTCTAATCCAACTAAAAAAGGATTTCCGGAACCACCATTTCCAAAACCTAATTCCGGGCCAATGCCGAAGAAACCCTTAACAAACTGTGCCTGCGATGTTGTGGAAGAAACAACCAAGCAAAGAATTATCATAGTAAATGATAACTTCATAAATAATCTCCCCTAAATGATTAAACAACAAATGAGTTCAACAAGAAGCAAACTATCATTTTCGGCTAATTAATGCAACCTGTTTTAGTGTCATCACGTATTTTTTTGCTTACGCGGGACTGCCCCCAGCCAATGCTGTATAATTAGAGTTGTACTTGCAGGAAAGAGCATTTTTGCTGTAATAAAGGACTTCCCGAATTTGAGACGAATATTTAGCTTGCCAATTACGTACTGCTTCGTAAATTCCCTTTGCCAATTACTATCGAAACATTTTAGACGTAGGGTTGTTCTTGCCGGTAATAAAGTATTGAACTTTAAATTGTTATCACAATCATGTTAGGATAAACTATGCTTCAGCGTTTGCTTCTTTATAGTATTGCTTTAGTATTGTGTGCATCGGTTACCGTAGTACATACGCAAGAACTTGAAAAAGGAGGAGAGGAGAATCCCAATAAGCGGTACGAAGATTTTATTAAACAACGCGCATTCCCCAATGAATACATTCCGGATGGGGCATATCAACGAGCAAGGGAACGTGCAGAAGCTATGGCAAACCGTAAAGGTGCATCGGCACTTATGGCTGTACAACCTCAATGGCGCTTGTTAGGTCCGGACAATATTGGCGGTAGAACTCGTTCGGTAGCGCACCACCCAACAAAAGATGGTTGGGTTTATGTTGCTGCTGCCGGCGGCGGTGTTTGGAGAACAACTAACCACGGTAAAAGTTGGGAACCAATTTCAGATCAACTCTCAACAATTTGTATGGGAGCTGTTGCAATAGACCCAAATAATCCCGATGTTTTGTATGCAGGAACAGGTGAATTCCGTCCGGCGGCACCAAACCATCAGGATGGGTTAGGTTCTGGTATGTATAAGTCAACTGATGCCGGCAAAACCTGGGTTTTTTCGGGACTAAGTGCAGTACAAGGATTTTCTAAAGTATATGTACATCCAAAAAATTCAAATCTGATTTATGCCGGTGGTATTGGTGCTGGGCATGGGTTGTATCGTTCAACTGATGCAGGAAAATCGTGGCTTCGTACCAATCGTCTAACAATATCCGATGTTACACTCAATCCATCCGATGAAAAAGAGTTATGGGTTGGAGTATCCGGCTCCGGTATTTTTCATACAACCGATGGTGGTGATAACTGGACTAAGGTAAACGGAACAGGTAATAATGTTTTACCGGACGCATTGGGTAGAATTTCTGTACAGTGTTGTGCAGCACAACCAAATGTATTATATACATTATTAGAAGGACCAGATCCAAATTCAACAGCTACAAACGTTGGATATGTCTATAAATCAACCGATGGCGGAGGAAACTGGGTTGTATTACTGAACGCTCGTACAGAGATATTTAATGTAGCCGGTAATCCGCAAGGAGATTATGACAATTATATAGCGGTGCATCCAACAAATCCCAACGTAGCTATTGCAGGTGGTATAGATATTTTTATGACACAAACCGGAAATTCGCAATGGGATAATATCACAAATAGTTATAGTGGAGGCCCTGTTCATCCGGATCAACAAGCCGCAATATTTAATCCTCTGAATCCAAGTGAAATATATTGTGCTAACGACGGCGGTATGTATCGGTACGTATATTCCGAAAGCGGAGCCAATTGGGAAGATATCAACAACGGGTATTCAGTTACTGCGTTTTATGCAATGGATATTGATAGATCGGCTGAGAATAAAACCTATGGCGGAACACAAGACAATGGAACATTAGGTAGTGTACAACAAAAAGTTGGATGGGACGGCGTGATGGGAGGAGATGGATTTTATACTGTGGTGAATAGTGCAAATCCAAACGTAGTATATGCCGAAACTTCCGGCGGTGCTATGAGATGGGTAAATGTACAAACACGGAGTGGTGGCAGTTTGATGCAGGGCATTTTATCAAACGATACTGCTGATTGGTCTGCTCCAATTATTGGTGATTATGATAACAGCACCGTTTATCACGGAAGAAAACGTTTATATGCAATGCAAATGGGTGGTAATAAGTGGGATTTGTTTTCGCCTGTATTTGATGCAGGCACAACTGTAAGCGCAATAGGACCATGTACTATAAATACCGACATAGTTTGGGCTGGCTTACAAAATGGTGGCGTATTCAGAACATCTAATGGTGGAGAAAACTGGAAAAATGTATCTTTTAATGGTTTACCAAAACGTTGGGTACGCGATGTAATGGCTTCACGTAAAAATGATAAAACCGCTTGGGTATGTTATTCCGGATATGGTACCGGACACATCTTTAAAACAACCGACTTAGGGGAAACATGGACTGATGTTAGCACAACATTGCCAGATGTTCCAGTTAATGCAATCATTATTTATAACGAAAACGAAAACATCATGTTTGCAGGAACAGATGTTGGTGTATTTGCAACCTTTAACGGAGGTGCTTCGTGGACTCCATTTGGCAGAGGATTACCACACTCACCGGTAATGGATATGGCATTGTTCGAAGACAAAGGTAAACTGCGTATTGCAACCCACGGACGTTCGATGTGGGAAATTGATATTCCTACCGAGGCTGTTGATGAACCTGAAATTACCTCACCTATTGGTGGTGAAGTTGTAATGGCTACATCTAGTATGGTGTTCTCGTGGCATGGGTTCAGTGGTCCGGTGAATATTGATATTACATTCTCAAACGGACAGTACTGGACGCCACTTGCACGGAATCTTGCAGGAAGTTCAATGCGTTGGGTTGTAGAAAACCGTCCAACCGAATACGCACGCATTCGTGTTACTGAAGCTAATAATCCTAACATTTCACTGGTATCTAACAACTTCACAATTCTGGAATTCCAAAAAGGGTCTGTTCAAACCACCACATCTGTTTCACACGTTGCGTATGGTTTGGCTTACGATGGTAACAATGGGCTATATACTACAAGTTTTTATACCAATAAACTGTATAAGCTTAACGCTACCACCATGCAAATTGAAAAAGACATTGATATGCCAGCACAGTTTGATAAAAACTACACCGATATGGGGTATGATAAATCAACAGGTAATCTGTTTATCCATCGCTTAACCAATGTAAATAATAATAACTCGCCTTCGCAGGTTGTAGTAGTTGATACCAATGGTAAACTTGTTCGCCAAATGTCAAGTCCGGCTATATATGGTACAGGTATAGAAATTATAAATGGTAAACTTCATATAGTAGAGCGTGGCGGCGAACAATACATTTACGTCTGCGACCCCGGTAACACAACAAACATCCAAAAGCAAGTTGTTAATCCGTTTAAGGTATTCTACGGACCACGTTGTATTGCCTACAACGAAAAAGAGAACTACATTTACGAAGTAGGAACTGAGTTTGCGGCAAGTGGTGGTGACTTACTAGGTGCATATCTTATTCGTATTCGTCCCGAAGATTTAGGAAAAGAAGTTGCACGTATGGAACTGATTAACGGTTCCGGTTCAACTATTAATGCACGAGGTATAGAGGTAGACCCTCGCGATGGTAACTACTGGATTACCGATTTAGCAGGTAACATCTATAAAATTGCAAACTTCGAAACACCATCTAATCCACTTTCCGAAGTTAACAATGCTAAACAGCAGGAAGCAAGCGGCATCATTGTTTCTCCAAATCCTGTAGTTAATCAAACCGTAATTGGCTTCATGACCGGTAAGGTAGAAGCACATGTTACATTGGAAGTGTATAATCTTATTGGCGAGCGCGTTGCCCAATTAGTAAACGGAACAGTATCGGCAGATGATAACCATGCAGTTCTGTTTGATTGCTCAACATTACCAAATGGAGTTTATACTATTGCCCTAACAGTAGATGGCATTTCACGTCCGGCAGAGAAATTCATTATATCACGGTAATTAGTATCAGATAAAAAATTAAGCGGCGACTTTACAGTGTAAGGTCGCCGCTTTTTTATTGATGTATTTATTGGATTCCCGCCTTTGCCGTAGCAACCCGTTCTGCGCCGCAACCCGGTCGGTTCCTACCGTTACAGCATCGCAACAAATTGTGGTAGTTGTGTAACATACACAAGGTATTTCCAAAGCAGACTGAAATACCCCAATTAGAATTTGAGCAAAGTTCAACATTCATAGTTCTATTGCTCTTTTGTGTTTGGAAACTCGTTCTTTGCCAAACCAAGTATTCACTAAGAGAGGTTGTTTAGGATTATTTAATAAAAAGCTCACCACCCGAAGGTAATCATAATGACCTCTACCTGTTAGAGAATGTCTTTAAGAAATCGTCAACAATAGTATCCGAAGTTGAAGAAGAGTATTTTGAAGTGTTGCTCTATAAACGAAGGCTTGTTATCAAAAGGACATTTACATAGATTGACAGCTACAAGACATTACTGATTCTGTTTTGAAATGCTTACTGATACAGGATTGATACTCCATTTCTCGTCTCTACATTTATTCTTCTTCACAAACTCAGACACTTATGAAAAACTAAACAACTTCTATGTATATTAGCAAAAATTGGTTTGACTGATAATGCTAATCCGTTGGTGGTGGTTATTGTGATGACTCTTTACAAGATTGTAATTCAATTGTACTGAACCAAGGCTTGGTGACCATTACATATTCAAATCGTTATAAATGTAACAACAACTCCTTATGATACGAATACTTCTCATAGCTCAGATTGTTTTCTTATTTAATTCATGTAAAAACTCGAACGAGGGTACAACAAATCCTACCCCTACAAGGAATCAATGGGACGGACGCTACCGGCTTACAGGAACAATGACTGATAGCGTTGACTCTAAATTCAGGTGGAAGGATGATACGTACATCTATACTATGCAAACGAGTAGTAGCAACACCGATAGCCTCGTTTCTGAGATTCTAGGGTTCCCCGGTATAATTATCGCTAATCTTGCTAACGCTACCTTCTATAGTAAAGTCGGTTTGAACTTCACATTTGATGCCTCAAAAAACAAAGTCATTGGTCTTACAAATTATTATGGACAACCGTCTCCAAGCGGGCGTTCGATAGTACTAGACACAACCGGTGCTAATTCAATTGATCCCATAACGAAGAATATCAAAGTCAAGTTCTTCGTAGATGAGGTTGGTACAGCAAAGCATAGGGCATTGTTTGATGTTACCCTGTTATATCTTGGCGATAGACCTTAACCACCCTAAAAAACGAATTGTACTCTTAACAAAATGTATTCTATCAATGCTACAAATATAGCACTGCTTCGCGGTTATTCTTTAACCTGTAATATGGTATAAGAAATAAAGCCTATTGCGTTGTTCTTACAATCAGTTTTGTACGATAAAACTTTATTTGTGTTGGACGTTTCTTCCCGCCGTTGTGCCTGCTGTTAAGCGGCAATGTTTGGTGCGGACTTGCGTTAGCAAATTATTAATGTACACGTTGTGTTATTTTGTACAAACAATTGGAATCACTACGTTTTGTTCTGCACACAATATTCTAACATACATCATTCCCGCCGTGTTGGCTTGAACAGTAAAGTTATGTAAGCCCGAAGTCAATTCCGCATCAGCAACTTGCTGAACAACCTTTCCTAATACATCGCATAACTGAACAGATGTATGTTGTTGATGCTGAAGTGTTACGGTAACAGTAAACACTCCGTTTGTTGGGTTTGGAGTTACGCTGTAACTGGCAGGTGTTGTAACGATGTCATCCACCGATGTAGGAAGCTGGCAAGCAGAAGGCAACGGCTCTAACTCTATTGGATTACCGCCAACCAATGTTTTGCCTTTTAGATATTCGTACGGGTAACGTGTAGCCCTGAACACAGGATTAAACGAAATAGAATCGCCTTGTTTTACCGGCACACCTTGTTTAATTGGATTAATGTACTTCCATACAATTTCGTTATCGGGAGTTATCTCAAAAAAGATTCCCGGCGCACCACTACAAATTAAGGTGTTACCATTTGGCAAACGTTGTGCGCTTGCAATGTTTGTTGAGAAAAACGAATTGCGAGGTGTTCCGTAATACCGCCAGTATGCCGAGTCCGGACCAAACTTCGCACCTTCAAGTTTATAATTGCCTTGTTCATCCATAGGCGGCTTAATAATATCAACCGTTGAATAAACGTTTGCGCCCGAGCCACCTGCGCGGTTATTAAATATCATAATGTTTCCGGCATCGGTCAATCCTTTCGGAATCCAGTGTACGCTGTGTTGTCCGCGAATTAGTTGGTCTGTTGCAGTTCCCGCGTTGTACATTGCTGGGTTTCCCCAACGGTATAATAAGTCTCCACCTTTTCCGTATTTGCCCCCTTTGCTTGTAGCGGCTTCAGCGGTGGTGGTGCTATGGTCTATAATCCACAACTCATGGCTGTTATGCGAACTGATAACAATTTGGTCTAAGTCTTCGTTATAAGCAACGCTGTTAAAGTGAAGCCAATCGGGGATTGGAGTACTTGCGTGGTTAATGTTTATGCGTTCTGGGTGATCTTTAACAACGCCAAAATTTGGTTTAGCGGCATCAACATCCTGAATCAAGTGATCCCACACTCTCCATTCCCAAACAACCTCTGCGGAAATTGGACCGGTAGGTTTTAACTCCAGAATTTTCTCGCTCCATAAATCGGTTAAAACCTGTGTACGTCCGGCAGCTTTTGCTTGTGCATTATTAAGCTTATGCCAAACAATCACTAATATGTTACCGTTTTTTAGTGGAAATAAGTCATGGTGCTGATGAATCGTATCGTTACTCAACACATACGTCCATGTTACTTTGCCATCCCAGTTAATACGTTCAATCAACCCGCCGGTGCCGCCAGAGTTAAACGGACTTCCTTCAATACTTCCGGCACGCAGAATAGAACCATCTTCTAACAAATACTGGCTGTGTCCCGGTGTGTAATTACTTTCCCATTTATGAACAACTCTGCCGCAGTTATCAAGCAGATACGTTGTTTTAGAAGACATCTGGTTAAACAAGGTTAAACCGTTGAACGATTTTTCCTGATTATAGGTAAACAACCCTACTGTTTGTTGCGAGTAAGCAACAACTGCGGTTGTGCATGCTATACATAGCAGTAGTAAAAACTTTTTCATGGTATGTTGGTGTGTTGTGGTTACAATGGATATACAAATATACAGTACATTGCCGTACAAAACTTTTTAACTTCTTAAAACAATAATCCTGATAAAAACGACCTAGATGTAATTGCAAAATCTGGTGATTCCCTCCTTTGCCGAAGCGACCCAACCTGCGCCGCAACCCGGTCGGGAAAGATTGTTTCAGCGTCGCTATCAGTTAATACATTTTATCCGGCTTAGGCGATGAGTTAGGCTACTGTGCTCTCCGGCATTACGCACGTTTTTTAACTGCACACCGCCCGGTGCCGTCCGGCAATAGCAGCAGCATTTTATGTATTCTCTAAAATTCATACGTAGGATTTGTCAGATTTTTGTAAGTTTTGCGCCAACGGCGGCAAGCATTTTACTTCTGTAGTAACTTTAAGGGCGGTTGCCGTGTTATCTCAGCAGAATATAGTAGTATAGTAACCATTAATTGTAAGGAACTTTATGAAGCAATGGCGTAATGTTGTTGTTATATGTATGTGCGTTGTGGCACTTGCATCGTGCGGACCCAAAAAAGCAGAACCTGCAAAGGTGGACGGTTTAGAAACCTACTCCGATGCATCAACAAAACTCTCGGTGAAATATCCAAAAAACTGGCAAGCTACGCCATCGGTTGGCGAGCGGTTTATGGTTATCTCTACACCGGGTTCGGAAAACCGTTTTGTTGAATTTAAAGAAGGTCCGGCAGGTGCTAAAATTGACGTTCATACCGTAAAGCTGAAAGAAATTACCTTAGAGCAATACATAACCGACGATAAAATCTTTGATAATAACATTTATTCCGCCGAAGAAAAAACAACCTTAGGCGGTGTTCCGGCAACACATATTAAATACTCGTTTGATATGGAAGACGGAAAGTTCCAAGGCGAGAAATGGTATGCCTTGCGCGATAGCATGTTAACCACATTAGAGTTTGCAGCATTTGGTAGCACCTACGATGCCTACAAATCTACCTTTAATGATATTATGCAATCGTTTGTTCCGGCAACAGCACCCGAGCCACGTAAAGCAAATGTAGTTATTGATACAACCAACGCCGGACCCGAGCCGCCATCGGCAACCATGATGAATGCATCGGGTAACGGTTATACGATTAGCATCCCCGATAACTTCCGCGGTAAAGGTGTTAAATCGGGTAACTCGATGGGCGGAACAGAATACTTAGGAAGCCGTAAAGATTGTACAATCTTGATTGATGTTCTGGATGCTTCCAAGCAATCAAAACTTGATAAAATTGCTGCCGATAACAAAGCAGGTTTTGGTGGCGGTAACCCAAGCATGACGCAACTTGGCGGAGTAAAAGCGGCAATGTTTAGCTATTCTCCAGCTGCGGGTATTGGGCGTAAAGTGTACTTAGCGGTAAAAGGCGATAAGCTATACCGTGTGTTCCTAACATGGAACAAAGCCGAAGAAGCAACATGGCTTGCACCGTTGGAAAAATCAGTTGGCTCGTTAAAGTTTAACTAATCACATACAGTGTTGATGCGGGGCTTGGGAGTTTTTCTCAAGCCCTTTTTTTATGGAGTATTCCAACGGTATCTTTGTGCTATCGCCTGACCGCATCAAACGTTGTGCAAATAACAACGCTACTTTGCGGGAAGCAACCTTGTACACCAATAACCATTAACCGTATAACTGTGTTATGATAACCATTGCTGAATTATGGATATATCCTGTAAAATCATTAGCCGGAATACGAGTAGATTCACACCCGCTGAATGAAGTTGGATTAGTGTATGATAGAGAATGGATGATAACTGATTCCGATGGCAGGTTTATAACACAACGCGAGTATCCTGTATTAGCGTTAGTGCAAACAGCAGTAGATGATACATCATTAACCTTGTGTTATGATGGAACTACAGTTGAGATTCCACTACAACATTCGGCTACAAACCAACGGACGGTTACTGTGTGGGATGACACTATTCAAGCACATGATGAAGGCGAAGAAGTTGCCCGATTTTTAACTGCGGTACTTGGCACCAATGCGCGGCTTGTACGCAGAATACCAACTTCTATGCGGAGTGTTGATTCGAAGTACGCAATGAACAACGATGGTGTTCACTTTGGGGATGCGATGCCGCTGCATGTAATAAACACCGCTTCACTTGAAGAGTTGAACTCGCGCTTGGATGAGCCGGTAAGCGCAGATAGATTCAGAGCGAATATCGTAGTGCAAGGTGCTTCTGCATATCATGAAGACACGTGGAAACAGGTGCGCATCAATTACGTAGATTGCACAGTGCCCAAAGCCACCGGGCGTTGTGTAATGACTACTATTAACCAACAAACAGCAATTAGCAGTAAAGAACCCTTACGCACATTAGCACAATACCGTACTATCCAAAACAAAACACTGTTTGGCGTGTATCTGATACACCAACAAAAGTATGGTGTGTTGAATGTTGGCGATGAAGTGATTATTCTTTAATTATTATTATGAGTTCCTTGCCATGAAAAAACTTGCATACTTAATATCTTCAGCCGTTGTAATGTTGTTTAGTGTAGGGTCAACATCTGCACAGAATACTCTGGATTTTTCTTTTCCAGAGAATACAATTTGGGTAAGCGATACTTACCTTCGTACTCTTACAAAAACCAAATCATTAGCATTGGCATTAGAATCTGTAAATGACACGATGTCAATGATTCAATTTAATGGGAAGAATAGTGTTGAGAATCTGATACATTATTTTGCGATGCACGAAGGTATCAGAAGTACTATACGGAGTATTGATAGTTCTGTAAAGTCACAATATGGAAATTTATTTCAGGTTGAGTACAATGGAAAGACAGTAACCGATAGCAACTATTACTACCGTTATGGAAAAGACATAAATGAGTTAGTGGTTACCATTCGATTTGTTGAAGGCAAAAACGTAATATTTAAACAACATCAGTACACTAAAGTAGGAGCTATGAAGGCTAATGTATCTGCTTTTGATTCATTGATAAACGATATTGTTGTTGCAGGTAGATATGTAAATGCAAAAGATAAACGAACTCAAAGCTTGGAAAGAATGTTCGCTTTTGCCTTCCGGAATGATGGGACATGCGTATTTAAGGGAAACCCGGGTATGTATGAACTTTTACCAGATCAAAATTATGCAGGATTAGACATTTTGAGAATATCATATTCGGGAACAATAGAGTACTATGCTATTAAACATAATGCCAAGGGTATTACTCTACAGTTGCTAACATTAAAGAACGATAAACTTATTGCTCTGCCTACCGCATTAATTCAACTCAAAAAGTTATAATAGAGTTCTTGTTACTCGTGATGCAGAGTAAGATTTTGGAAACTGTTTAAGAATTATTCAGTGAGTTTCATACCCGAGATGTTGGGTATCCATTTTACAAAAAATAGAGCTGTATGGATTCCCGATAAACGCTTAATCAGCGTTTTCGGGAATGACAATCGTTACTATACATCATTCGATATATAACTTAAACAGTTTCTAATTTTCCGAATAAGAAATTATGTAGCCGGCGGTTCTATCCCGCACAGGATTGTTGTAGCATGCACATCATTTGGTGCGGTCGGGCGATAGCAACATTTTATAGAGCACTCCATATACATTTGGTATCTTCGCTTGGAAGTGTATTTATTGTTAACAAGCGTGATTCGATTTTTCCATACCACAATTCTTATTCTTGTTTTGATGTGCGGCATGTTGCAGGCACAACAGGGATTTAGGAGTACCGTGTTTACGAAGCGCGATGGGTTGCCACATAATGTGGTGAACGTTGTGTTTCAGGATTCGCGTGGTTTTTTGTGGGTGGGAACGTTGAATGGATTGGCTAAGTACGATGGGTATTCGTTTACGGTGTTTAGGGGAAACCCGCGCGACACCAATACTATTGGCGGTTCGATTATTACAGCTATTACCGAAGACCGCGCAGGGAATATCTGGGTTGGTACGCAAACCGAAGGTGTAAGCAGATTAAACATCCGTACCGGAAAGTGGTCGCGTTTTTTGCCATCGCCGCAAAACGGTTTAACCGAAGAATACATTACGGCACTTGCCTGCGATTCGCTTGGAACGGTGTGGGTTGGCACGCCATCGGGGTTGCTGAAGTTTAATAACAGCAACGGCATGTTTGTGGAGATTCCTCTTACCACTACATACAGAACGGTGTCGTCGTTGTATGTGTTTAATAACGTTGTGTGGTTTACCACTGGTACAAACACCCTGTGTAAACTTGATGTAAAAACAACGGCAATTACCCAGATTGAAATGCCAATTAGAGTTGGGTTCCCGGCTGTTACTTGGATGAGCGTGGATTCTGCCGGCTCGCTGATTGTTGGTGCAACCATGGAAGATAAAAACAATATTGTGGTGTTTCATAATAATAGTACAACGCAACAAACCACCGTTAACGACCCATTCTTACTAAGTAAAAGCGATACCGATATATTTGTTCACCCCATATTTGTTGAGCGCTCCGGCAGGGCATGGTATATAGCCAGAAGTTTGAAGTCCGGTTTGTTAACAAGTAATAGTGCATACTCGCTATTGTTGTATAATCCGGCATCGCAAGAGATACTTGGAAATGTTCCGTTGCAAGGCGACGGACGTTCGATGATTCCCGATAAAAAAACACGAGGTGTATATTGGATTGGCACAATATCGGGCTTGGTAAAAGTTATCGAGCAGAAACGTACAGTGCTTACACTTCGCCACGATGAAAAGAATACTAATACCTTAAACGATTCCTATGTCCGCTCGTTTGCGCGCGATAACGATGGCAACGTATGGGTTGGTACGGTGCAAGGATTACACTTGTTAAAAGATAATACAATACAACGAGTTTCGATAAAGGGTGTTGATACGGTAAACAAAAGTACATTAACATCCATTCGGGTTAATATACTCTACAACGACCCACACGAAGGTATGTTAGTTGGAACTAACTACGGCATATTCAAATTTGATACGCGCGCACATACGCTTAGCAATTATTATGTTGACTCCATTGCTACACTTGGTACAAGAGTTAAAGTAAAATATCCCACAAAGATTTGGGCAATGCAGCGTGATAAATCCGGCGCGCTATGGGTTGGCACAAACAACGAAGGTTTGTACCGTTGGGTTCCCGGCGCAAAACGGGCAGAACACTATGTTAATGTGCAAGGCGATACAGCGTCGCTGAACAACAATAAAGTGTGGAGCATATTGGAAGACTCGCGTGGCACAATTTGGATTGGCACCGAGCGAGGCGCAGCACGGTGGAACCCAAGTAAAAAGAATTTTACGCGCTATGTAAGCAACATCAATAAACCGTTCTCGTTGTGCGGGAATATTATTTGGAATATAGTAGAAGATGACAAAAAGAATGTATGGTTTGGATGTTTTCAGGATGGGTTAAGCAAATACCGATACGATACCGACGATTTTGAGTCAATTACCTACGCCGAAGGATTACCCGTTAGTTCCATTACAGGGTTTGTTATTGCAAACAACACCGCATGGATTAGCAGTTACGATGGCTTTATTGAACACCAACTTGGAACGCAGGTATTCCGCACCATGCACGAAGGCGATGGATTCCAGGGCGATGAATATACCTTTAAGTGTGTGATGTCGCTACCCGATGGCAGAATAATGTTTGGCGGCTTAAACGGTATGACGATATTCCGCCCCAAGGATATGCACGGTAACGAATCGCCGCCATCAATTGCCATTACGTCATTCAAAATCTTTGGCGAGCCACAACCGCAATCGGTTTTAAATGGCGATACTATTACACTAACATATCAACAAAATGTTTTTTCGTTTGAGTTTGCTGCACTGAACTTTTTTAACCCCGCCGCAAACAGATACAGTTATATGTTAGAATCGTACGACCGTGAGTGGTCGCACGATGATTTTTACCGCAGGTACGCCGCATACACAAACGTTGCACCCGGAACATATCGCTTTAGGGTTAAAGCATCCAACAGCGATGACGTTTGGAACAACCAAGGAATCATCATAACCGTAATCATTACTCCGCCGTGGTGGGGAACGTGGTGGGCGCGTACTCTTTTTGGATTGTTGGTAATTGGGGTTATCGTATCGGCAACTATACTCTACGGACGTGTTACGCGGCGCAGAGCAGAACAACGCCAGGCATTAGTGCAATCGCAAATGCAGGCATTACGCGCACAAATGAACCCACACTTTATGTTTAACGCACTGAACTCCGTACAACGGTTAATACTGAAAAGCGATGTAGACGGCGCAGTAATGGCTATGGGTAAGTTTGCAAAACTTGTGCGCATGACGTTGGAAAGTACCATTCATTCCATACACACATTACGGCAGGAAATTGAGTGGTTAACATTATACTTAGAACTTGAAAAACTTCGCTACGGAGCAAAGCTTAACTTTACCATTGGCGCCGATTCCGGATTACAACAGGACGATATAGAAGTACCAACAATGGTAATTCAGCCGTTTGTAGAAAACGCCATACGCCACGGTATATTCCACAAAGAAACACCCGGAACAATCAACGTTAATTTTACGCACCACAACAACCACATGACATGCACCATTCAAGATGACGGCGTTGGGCGCGCACGCGCACGCGAGTTAACACGCAAACTCAACTTGCCAACAACATCGGTAGGTATTAACTCAACAACAGAACGCTTACAACTGTTAAACGAAAACCGCCCAACACATCAACACATTACTATGAATATCGAAGACCTTGAGCAAGGTACACGGGTAGTTCTTCAGTTCCCCATACTTCCCAAAATAGAAGAGTAATTTTTTTGCTATCGCCTGACCGCACCACGCGGCACCGTTTTTATAACCATTACTCTGCGGATAAGAACCACCATTACAAAACACCATTGTTCGTGAGGTATAGAGTAGTTATGTTTGTATTAGAAATACAGAACTAAGAAATTCAAGAAATGTCCATATAAATGAACTTGGTTGAGATTATTTAATCATTAATTCAGAATATATGAGTTATGTATGAAAAAACTAATACTAATCTTCGTAGTATATAACCTATACACTTTATCGTCTTCTCTATTTGCTCAATGGACCAAAGCAAGTGGACCTTTTGGTGCACCCATTAGATGTTTTACAACTAGTGGTATAAATCTTTTTGCCGGGACTGATAATGGTATATACCTTTCTACCGATAACGGCACTAACTGGACTGAAGTCAATACAGGATTGACATTGACTAGAGTGCGTTCTCTTGTATTTATAGGTACTAAACTTTTTGCTGGTACTTTAAATGGTGGTGTGTTCCTTTCGACCAATAATGGCAACAGTTGGGCTGAAGTTAATACAGGATTGTCCAACAAAGATGTTACTACACTCGCAGTAAGTGGCACGAATCTTTTTGCTGGTACTTTAAATGGTGGTGTGTTCCTTTCGACCAATAATGGCAACAGTTGGGCTGAAGTTAATACAGGATTGTCCAACAAAGATGTTACTACACTCGCAGTAAGTGGCACGAATCTTTTTGCTGGTACTTTAAATGGTGGTGTGTTCCTTTCGACCAATAATGGCAACAGTTGGGCTCAGGCTGGATTGAAAAATAGTGAGGTACTTTCTCTTATTGCCAGCGGTACTAATGTCTTTGCAGGGATTTTAAACGGAGGTATACAGTTTTCAACCGACAACGGTAAAAGTTGGACTCAAATTTTTTTAAATAAGGGAGTGTTTTCTTTATTTATGAATGGTACAAATCTATTTGCAGGAACAACCGATGGAGAAGTATATCTTTCCCCCAGCCTTGGTAGTAACTGGATTATAGCACATACGGGATTACCAAACAGGCAATCAGATTATGATCCAACTATCAATTGCCTTACTGCCATTGGTTCAAATCTCTTTGCAGGAACTGCTGGAGGTGATGTATTTCTCTCTGTGAATGAAGGTTCAAATTGGGTTAACATCAGTACGCGTTTAACAAATACAGAGATTAATTCAATATCGGTTATTGGGTCAAATCTCTTTGCTGGTACTTTTGCTGGCATATTTTTTTCCAACAATGAAGGTAAAAGTTGGACTAAAGTCAACAACGGGTTGACAGGAACTAGTATTACTAACACTGTTGTCTCAGGCAAAAATCTCTTTGTAGGAACTGATGATGGATTATTTATATCAATGAATAACGGTATGAGTTGGACTAAAGTTAACACGGGGCTATATAAAAATATCAAGTCACTTGCTGTTAGTGGTACGAATATCTTTGCTGGTACTTTAAATGGTTTACTTCTTTCAACCAACGACGGCAATAGTTGGACTGAAGTCGACATACTTGGAAATGGTTTTTCATATTCTCCACAAGTCCAAGCCTTAACTACATTAGGTGCAAATCTCTTTGCCGGTACCAATCTTGGCGTATTTCATTCTAGTAACAACGGCATAAGTTGGAAAGAATTAAATACAGGATTAGTTAATACAAGTGTCCACGCTTTTGCCGTAGTAGGTACAAATTTATTTGTAGGTACTTGGGGTGGTGGTGTTTGTATCTTAGACACTCATCAATCTAGTTGGGTTGAAGTTAACTCAGGTTTATCGGGTACTTCAATTAGTTCACTTGTTGTAAGCGGTAACAATCTATTTGTTGGAACTGGTCAACGTGGTATTTTTCTTTCAACAAACAATGGCACAAGTTGGACTCAAATCAATAATGGATTAGTAAATACTATGGTATACTCACTTACTCTTAGTGGAAATAATCTTTTTGCTGGAACTTGGGGTAGTGGTGTTTGGAAACGCCCCCTATCTGAGATAGTCACTTTAGTAGAATCACCTCCTGTAGATTTACAATCCCAATTCACAATTTGCCAAAATTATCCTAACCCATTTAGTTCTAGTACTACGATACATTTTAATACCACATGTCATACTTTTGTAATATTGAATATTCTCGACGTTGAAGGTCGGGTAATTGCCAACCTTGTTTCCGAAGAATTGCCTTCAGGAACATATGATTACATATGGGAGGCCAAGGGGTTGGCAAACGGAGTATATTTTTACAATTTTCAAACTAGTTCTTGTACCGAAACAAGAAAATTACTTTTGTTAAAGTAATTAGCTATAATAACTTTTCAGTCCAGATAGTAATCATGGTAACTTCAAAAAGCAAAGTATTATGGAGTTATTATGATTGTTTGAATATCACATTGCTGAGAACGTGTGCCAAAGCCTCTAAACGCGCAAAGACGTTCCACGGAACGTCTCTACATTTGACTGTATATTTTGTTACCCTTTTTGTAATTCCAAACACGATAAACGCTGTTGATAGCACATGGTTCTGCACCGCAAGGTAAGGTTGTTGGGGCAGAAAATTTTCTGCCCGTACACTGCCGTTTGGTGCGGTCGGGCGATAGCAAACGATTATTCTGCTTTTACCAATTGTAGCGTTTGTTGTTGTAGTGCTGTTTTTACCGATACCACATAGATGCCTGATGCAATACCTTCCAATGAGATTGGGTACGATGATTCTACAACAGACTGATGGAATTCGAATGTGCGTATTGTTCTTCCAATGGCGTCGGTAATACTAACACTCACCGGACTTTGTTCGGTTGTATGTATAATGATTGCAGTGTTATCGGTTGTTGGATTAGGTGCAACACGTACTGCCAACGTTTCGGATAATTTTATACTACGCCCCGAAGCAAAGCACGATAGTACCGATATAAAACCACCCTTACTTACGGTATCCGGGCAATAGATGGGGTCGACCGTGATAGTACTAAACGAAATGGATGAACCCAATGAAGGTGCAATAAGAACTTTACCCGGTATTGTTGCAACTACCGAGGGTGTTGACGTTAACGGGATGTTTGATAATGTAAAGCTGATAACGCGTTCGTTTCCGTTGATAGTTCCTTGCATTGATGCGTCAGCCGGTTGGAATATGTCCTGCTGAAGATGCACATTAAAGTGTAACGGTGTTACGATGTTTTTACTTGCACTTGCTTGGATGGAAATTGTTGTATCTAATCCGGCAGTAATACCTTGCACCACACTTGCCGAAAGCGAAATGTTGATGTGTTCTTTAACAGTAACTGTGGTGCTTGCTGTTGTTACACAGTTGTTAGAATCGGTAACGGTTGCAGTATAAGTTGTGGTTGTTTGTGGCGATGCAATTGGAGTTGGGCTTGAGGCATCGTTTAAGCCCGTTGTTGGTGACCATTGTACGGTGCGTAAGCCCGGCACTTCAACAGATAACGTGGTTTGGTCGCCTTTGCATATGGCAACATCGGGCGATGCCGTTGCAATGGGAACAGGATGTACGCGCACTGTACATTGTTGGAATGTAATACAACCATTTGCGTTTGCTTCTACGGTAAACACTTGCGTGGAATCGAGCGAGATGGTTGCAGTTGTTGCCGATAACGGATTCCGCACAAATGTATCTTCGGTCTGATTACGCATCCACCTAAAAGCAGTACCCGGAATTGAACTTGATGCCGTAATTGTTGCAACACCACCTTTACAAACAAAGGTATCGCGGCTTGCTGTAATTACCGGATATGGTTTACCTGTAACTTCTACGGAGTCGTATCCAACACAACTTCCGCGTTGGGCAGCGATAACAAACGTTTGCTTCCCTAATGTTGCATGAATGTGATACTGCTTTTTAGCTGCATCGAATGTACCTGTATTTGGGAACCATGTAAATGTTGTGTTTGCATCGTGCGCGGTTGTTATGTTGAGTATCACTTCTTCACCCAAACAAACAGCAGTATCTTGACCTGTTGCAACGGTGAGTGCATCATCTATTTTTACAAACACACTATCGTGCGATATACATCCAAATGAATTGCGTGCTTCAACAATGTAGTATTTACTTGCCTTACCGCTTTTTAGGGTTACTGTAGAGCCGAGGTTATTGGTGAAATCGCCTGCAGGGAACCAAGAATAACTTAAAGTAGATTGAGCATCTTTTACAGAGAAGCGGATGTTCTCACCACTGCATACAGTTGTATCACCTAATGCTTCAACAACAGGTAATGGATTTACTGTAACCGTCATGGTAGTTGTATCGCTACAGCCACCACTATTCCCGATAACCTTATATGTAGTGGTTTTAGTTGGTGTACATAATGGTGTTGCAGAGGTTGTTGAGCTTAATCCTTCGGCAGGTGACCATATATACGAACTTGCACCCGAAGCCCATAAACGAACACTATCACCGTAACATAACTTACGGTCTTGAATTGCTGTAATGGTAATCTTTGTTTTAATAATGGCTTGAATGCTATCTCGTGTTGTGCATCCATCTTTAGTAGTTATGGTAACATAGTACCATGTTGTTTTTTTAGGAGTAACTACCGGATTTGCAATAGTAGGATTTGTCATCCCATCGGCAGCAGTCCATTGGAATTTAAGTCCATCGGAGTTAACTGTAGAATCAACGCCGGCTAAAAGTTCAACATTTGCTCCAACGCAGAATTCCTGCGCCTGCCCCATCTTGGCCTTTGGTTTGGGAATAACTGTTACTGTAACATGAGAACTATCTAAACAATACCCATCGGAAATTACAGCCGTGTAGGTAGTTGTTGCCTTTGGGGTAGCCCGCACTGTTCCACCGGTGTTTGTGTTGAGTCCTGCAATTGGGAACCATGATATATATGTCCCGACGCCTATACCTGTTGCCTGAAGTATTGCAGTACTACCCTCACAAATAATTGTATCTTTTTTGGCAGTAACATGAACTTCGTGGACATTTACCGTAACAGAGTCAATCGCCTCACAACCAAAAGCATCAAAACCCCTAACGTAGTATTTGGTTGTTTTTGTAGGCCATACTCTCGGATTTGAAATAGTTGAATCACTTACAGCACGCCCCGGTGTCCACCGATATGCTGAAGATGCACCTTGTGCGGATAATGTTATGGTATCTCCACTACAAATATGTCTGTCATCTCCGGCTTCTACGCTAAACGTAGAGGTTATTATGATTTCACGTTTAATTTTAATAGTATCACCATCGGAAAATGCAAGTGAAATAGTAGCTACATACCGCCCGGCTTTAGAATATGTATGGGTAACAGGAGAAGGTGCCTGTAGAATTGCTGTGCCATCGCCAAAGTCCCACTTAACGCTGGTGGGCGGACATAATGAAGTCATGCTAAGAGTTACCTCTCGCAGACATTCTTTAATTAGTTGAGAAACAGAAACATCAATAATAGTTGAATAAATGGCTAGTGCGGGTTGGTCTTCTGTACCGTTTAGTTTGTTTGGTTGATACGTTGTTGAGGTAGATGGGAAATTAGGAGAGTGAGATGTAATACCAAAAATTACTTTAAGTACGCA
>JAIBAE010000139.1 GCA_019695345.1 Bacteroidota bacterium
ATTCAGGCGGGTGATAAAGTAATACTGGCATCGGGCGACTTAAACGGGGCAAGTATGTATTATACCCTCGACACCGGTAAAACATTGGTTGAATGCAATACCGGAATGCGTAACGCAACAGTACTATCCCTGGCTAAAAGTAACAACATACTGTACACCGGCACCATGGGTAATGCTGTATACCGTTCGCAGGATAACGGTGTAACCTGGGAAGCAACAAACAGAGTATGGGGAATGGACATTGCAAGTCAATTATTAGTGCATGGTGATACCATATTTGCAGGTACACAATACAGAGGTTTGTATGTATCATATAATGGTGGTACTACGTGGCAAAAAACAGGAAACTTTTTTAGTGCAGGAATGGGTGTACTTGCTCTTACCGAAGATAACAATACAGTTTACCTCGGAACCAATCGTTCCGGCGACGGGCTGTATACTTCAACAGATTTCGGTCAATCCTGGGTAGAAAAGAAAAACGGCTTTGTAGACAACATTGGTATTGCATCAATATGTCCGCAAGGAGATACTATCCTTGTGGGATATTACGATGGCGCATACCTAACTACCAATAAAGGTAATAATTGGATACATAAAAACAACGGTTTAGATTCCATTGATGTAAACAGCATTATACGCAATGGAAATGAAATATGGATTGCAACCGATTCGCTTGGTATACAACGCTCTACAGATTGGGGTGATACATGGACTTCTAAAAACAACGGAATTACGAATCCTTGGATTCAAACAATTGTCCGCTCCGGTTCTGTAATGATTGCATGTTCCCGAAACACCTCCTCTCGGCAAAATGGGATTTGGATTCCATTTTATGGTGCTGTGTTTGCAACGCTTAACAACGGAGAAAAATGGGTAAACATAACTGCCAACTTACCAAACACCGATATAACGTTTGCAACTATTGATGGTACAACACTCTACGCAGGCGTGCGCGGTTTAGGACTATACACCGCAAACCTTGCAGACTTCAACTTATCCGATGTTCACGATTATAGTGCAACCCAACAATCTGCTATCATCTTCCCTAATCCCGGTAGCTCGCTTGTTACTGTTGTAGTGCCACAAAACACACAACCGCAAATGGTAGAACTCTTTGATATTCTTGGCAACAGTGTGCTACAACAATCTGTTACTTCTAACAGCACCGAGGTTACGCTTAACATATCAACTCTACCCAAGGGTACGTACACCGTTCGTACAGGTTTACTGCATACATTATTTATCAAATTATAAACTGCTAACGCCTGACCGCACCCCGGCGGCGGTCAAGCAACAACATCTTTTGGCGTGAGAGAACGTCGTGCAACAATGTAAAGTTATCTTGTATATGAGATGCTCCCTGTATTGAAAATCAAATATATATGCTACTGTAATACTGATTTATTTTCACCACCAATTTTCAGTCTGTATGAAATACACTCTTACGCTCATTGTTTTATTTATAGTAACTACTGTTGGTTTATTCTCCCAATGGAAAGAAATAAACAACGGAGTAGACGGTGGGCCAATATCTATGCTTGCAGAACATAATGGAATATTATATGCATGCGGCAACTGGAATGGTTTGTTTGTGTCATATGATTCTGCCGTTACATGGAAATCTATTGGGAATAGCTTATTACATGTACAAGTCCGTCAAATCATACATTCTAACGGAAACATCATTATTGCTACTAGTAGTGGATTTATGTACTACTCTACAGATTCCGGAACTACTTGGAATATGTCCGATTCATTAGGAACGCAAAGTACATCTATGGCTGTAAAAGGTGATACGGTGATTACGGCAACTAATTCTAAAGGTGTATTTATCTCAACTAATAAAGGGGTTTCGTGGTCACAGTGTGATACCTCAACATTAGCCACATTAGATATATCAGGAATAGTTCTCCACAACAACATTCTTTTTGCTGCTACTAATGGTGGCGGTCTTTTTATGTCAACCAATTACGGTACACGTTGGATATCTAAGAATGAAGGATTAAGCGGAAATAAACTTCTATCGTTAAGTATTGCTGGTGATACCATATTTACTTCTGTTGGCGGTGAGGTATTCTTTTCATACGATAATGCTTCAACATGGAATCGCATTACCGGTTTGCCATCTACGTACGGCGTAAAAAAAATGATGAAGTACTCACTTGGTCTTGTTGGGCTCTCTGCCACAGGTGTTTATTATTCGTCCGATAGTGGCTCAACATGGAAAAATGTTTCGCCATTTGGTTACTTTTTTGGTAGTCTATCCTGCCAAGCGACTGGCAGTAAATTGATTATTGCTTTAGAAAATTTAAACGGTCAACCATCAGGAGTGTTTGCTTCACTCGACTCAGGAAAAACATGGTCGGTACAATCTAAAGGTATACATTGTACAACTGTACTTTCCTTTGCACAAAGTAACTCCACGTTATATATAGGTACATTGGGAAATGGTATGTTTCGTTCTACAAACTACGGTGAGTTATGGGAGCCTGTAAACAGGATGTACGGTATGGATAACATACATAAACTATTAGTTCACGGTGATACCATTCTTGCAGGAACCCAGAATGCCGGACTTTATGTTTCCTACAACAAGGGTGATACTTGGCAAAAATCCGGATCTTTTTTTAGTGTTGGGATGGGAGTGTTGTCGCTTCACAAAGAAAACAACACGATATATCTCGGAACAAATCGTTCAGGTGATGGATTGTATACAACAACCGACTTTGGTAAAACCTGGGCAGAAAAGAAAAAGGGGTTTGTAGACAACATTGCTATTAAAACTATCTGCGCACAGGGCGATACAATTGTAACAGGGTTTTATAATGGTGTCTATGTTTCAACCAATAAAGGCGAGAATTGGCAATTACCAGATTCTCCGCTACGCAAGGAAGTAAGAAGTATGCTGTATTACCGAAACAACTTTTGGGCTGCTGTAGATTCATTAGGACTTGTATGTACATCCGATATAGGGAAAAATTGGATTACAAAAAATAATGGACTTTCTAACTTGGGTGTACACACTATTGTGCAGTGCGGGAATGCTTTGATAACAGCTACCAGAATGAGTGCTACATTCCAACATGGGAATTGGGTATATAATAATGGCGGTATTTGGGCATCTCTTACTAACGGTGATACTTGGATTAATATCACCTCTAATTATCCAATACCCGATGTTACTTTTCTTGCAGCAGATAGCTCCACATTATATGTGGGAAGAGAAGGGATTGGACTATACACCGCAAACCTTGCAGACTTCAATCTATCCGATGTTAACGAGTACACTGCAACCCAACAATCTGCCATCATTTTCCCTAATCCCGGTAGCTCGCTTGTTACTGTTGTAGTGCCACAAAACACACAACCGCAAATGGTAGAACTCTTCGACATTCTTGGCAACAGTGTACTTCAACAATCTGTTACTCCTAACTGTACCGAGGTTACGCTTAACATATCAACTCTACCAAAAGGTACGTACACCGTTCGCACAGGTTTACTGCATACATTATTTATCAAATTATAAACTGCTAACGCCTGACCGCACCCCGGCGGCGGTCAAGCAACAACATCTTTTGGCGGGAGAGAACGTCGTGCAACAATGTAAAGTTATCTTGTATATGAGATGCTCCTTATATTGAAAATCAAATATATATGCTACTGTAATACTGATTTATTTTCACCACCAATTTTCAGTCTGTATGAAATACACTCTTACGCTCATTGTTTTATTTATAGTAACTACTGTTGGTTTATTCTCCCAATGGAAAGAAATAAACAACGGAGTAGACGGTGGGCCAATATCTATGCTTGCAGAACATAATGGAATATTATATGCATGCGGCAACTGGAATGGTTTGTTTGTGTCATATGATTCTGCCGTTACATGGAAATCTATTGGGAATAGCTTATTACATGTACAAGTCCGTCAAATCATACATTCTAACGGAAACATCATTATTGCTACTAGTAGTGGATTTATGTACTACTCTACAGATTCCGGAACTACTTGGAATATGTCCGATTCATTAGGAACGCAAAGTACATCTATGGCTGTAAAAGGTGATACGGTGATTACGGCAACTAATTCTAAAGGTGTATTTATCTCAACTAATAAAGGGGTTTCGTGGTCACAGTGTGATACCTCAACATTAGCCACATTAGATATATCAGGAATAGTTCTCCACAACAACATTCTTTTTGCTGCTACTAATGGTGGCGGTCTTTTTATGTCAACCAATTACGGTACACGTTGGATATCTAAGAATGAAGGATTAAGCGGAAATAAACTTCTATCGTTAAGTATTGCTGGTGATACCATATTTACTTCTGTTGGCGGTGAGGTATTCTTTTCATACGATAATGCTTCAACATGGAATCGCATTACCGGTTTGCCATCTACGTACGGCGTAAAAAAAATGATGAAGTACTCACTTGGTCTTGTTGGGCTCTCTGCCACAGGTGTTTATTATTCGTCCGATAGTGGCTCAACATGGAAAAATGTTTCGCCATTTGGTTACTTTTTTGGTAGTCTATCCTGCCAAGCGACTGGCAGTAAATTGATTATTGCTTTAGAAAATTTAAACGGTCAACCATCAGGAGTGTTTGCTTCACTCGACTCAGGAAAAACATGGTCGGTACAATCTAAAGGTATACATTGTACAACTGTACTTTCCTTTGCACAAAGTAACTCCACGTTATATATAGGTACATTGGGAAATGGTATGTTTCGTTCTACAAACTACGGTGAGTTATGGGAGCCTGTAAACAGGATGTACGGTATGGATAACATACATAAACTATTAGTTCACGGTGATACCATTCTTGCAGGAACCCAGAATGCCGGACTTTATGTTTCCTACAACAAGGGTGATACTTGGCAAAAATCCGGATCTTTTTTTAGTGTTGGGATGGGAGTGTTGTCGCTTCACAAAGAAAACAACACGATATATCTCGGAACAAATCGTTCAGGTGATGGATTGTATACAACAACCGACTTTGGTAAAACCTGGGCAGAAAAGAAAAAGGGGTTTGTAGACAACATTGCTATTAAAACTATCTGCGCACAGGGCGATACAATTGTAACAGGGTTTTATAATGGTGTCTATGTTTCAACCAATAAAGGCGAGAATTGGCAATTACCAGATTCTCCGCTACGCAAGGAAGTAAGAAGTATGCTGTATTACCGAAACAACTTTTGGGCTGCTGTAGATTCATTAGGACTTGTATGTACATCCGATATAGGGAAAAATTGGATTACAAAAAATAATGGACTTTCTAACTTGGGTGTACACACTATTGTGCAGTGCGGGAATGCTTTGATAACAGCTACCAGAATGAGTGCTACATTCCAACATGGGAATTGGGTATATAATAATGGCGGTATTTGGGCATCTCTTACTAACGGTGATACTTGGATTAATATCACCTCTAATTATCCAATACCCGATGTTACTTTTCTTGCAGCAGATAGCTCCACATTATATGTGGGAAGAGAAGGGATTGGACTATACACCGCAAACCTTGCAGACTTCAATCTATCCGATGTTAACGAGTACACTGCAACCCAACAATCTGCCATCATTTTCCCTAATCCCGGTAGCTCGCTTGTTACTGTTGTAGTGCCACAAGACACACAACCGCAAATGGTAGAACTCTTTGATATTCTTGGCAACAGTGTGCTACAACAATCTGCTACCTCTAACAGCACCGAGGTTACGCTTAACATATCAACACTACCCAAGGGTACGTACACCGTTCGTACAGGTTTACTGCATACTTTGTTTATCAAATTATAAACTGCTAACGCCTGA
>JAIBAE010000059.1 GCA_019695345.1 Bacteroidota bacterium
GTATTGATAACGATGTTAAAGAATTAGGCAGGTATAATATATCACAAGGTATTGCTGCAACCGTTTTGTTAGCCACATTTGGCAGCAAGGGGCAAAACAAAGGAGTAGGCATTGATGAAATAAAACTGTGTATGGTAAAACCTGAGGGCTTTAACCATAACGACATCAATGGTGCAATAGACCGTATGGAAGGCAATGCACATTATTTATACTACAGCAGCACAGGGCAGAAGCGTTTTTGGTTTGATACTACACCTAATATTAATATCCTCATCAATCAGGCAAAAGGCGATATTAAAAATCCCGACATCACAGCCGAAATATTAAAACGAGTTACAGAAAAATCAAAAGGCATTCAATTGTTCAACACATTGGTAAATCCATCAGATGATATACCCGAACAAATGAAACCTACCTTAATAATTTTAAGTCCTAAATACTTAGCCAATCCAAATGAAGTGAATGGTACTACCAAACCAATCATTGAAAAGTTGGCAACAAAAAAAGGTAATAGCGAAAGGGTTTACAGAAATACAATGTTGTTTTTGTTGTGTTCCGAAATGGGTATTGGCAAATTACAGGAAGACGTAAAAAACTATTTGGCTTGCCATACAATCAGCTCAGAATACAACACCCAACTGAATCCAGAACAGAAAGCCGACATCAGAAGAAGAATTGAAGAAGCCAGTAAGCAAACCGATATTTCTTTGGTTTCTGCATACTCATTAGTTGCTAAATATTCAGTAAAAAATGGTATTGAAACAATTGTATTAAAGCAGTTCAAAGACAGCTTTGAAACACAGGTTAATAATAACGTAATAGCAGCCCTCAAAGAAGAAGAATGGTTGTTAGAATCAGTTGGGCTAAGTACATTGAATAATAATAATTTATTGCCAACACCCGAACAAGCCATTAAAGCAAAAGACATTTACGAAGCATTTCTTCGCTTTGATGATAAGCCAATGATTACAGGTGCAGAAGCAGTTTCAAAAAGCATTCAGAAATATTGCACCAACGGAGAATATTGTATAGCAACAGGCGATGGAGTAAACTATTCAAGATTTTTTTTTCAGGAATCAGTTCCGTTTTTTGATGTGAATGATACTACGTATTGGTTGGTGGATAAGAGTTTAATATCACAGCCTCAGCATACCACTGCATCAACATCAACTGACAGCAATACAGTATTTACACAAGCTACGCAAGTGAAAGAACCAACTGAAAGCGAAGAATATGATGGAAAAGATGAAATAGCAGCAATAAAGAAGTTTAAATCAATTACCATTTCAGGTAATGTTCCATTAGAACGCTATACAGAATTGTTCAACTACTTCATTACACCTTTTGCAATGAATGGTAACAAGATTGAGATTGAGGTAAACTTTAAAATCAAATCAAACACCGGTAGCCCAATTGATGAAAGCAAACAGCAGTATAAGTCAGCAAAAGAAGCAGCCAAACAGTTGGGGTTAAACTTTGAGGAGGAAATATAATATACAAATCTATATCTGCAAATTGCCTATAAGTGAGAATAATAATCAATAATTTTTGGTCAACGTATATACTCCAATGATAATAACAAATTGTCCATTATCTCATGTATAGTTCTCTGAAGTATATATTAAAATCTGTATTTACATATCTACGGCACAATAACTTTTTATTTTAGAAGAGGCTCGGTGCCGTCCTGCGTTAACAACAAACTCCATTCTCTACATGCAATACCTACTAAAACACCTAAATATTCCTTTATGATTTTCTGAATTAGCATGTTAACCCGCAGTTTTGTTCAGTTACCTGTATGTTTTTGTGCTGTATTTATTCATTTTGTATTTTTTTTACGTTTTATTGCCTTTTATTGCCTTTTTTTCGCAACTAGAACGAGTTCAAATGTTGACTTATATTGTGAAAACGTGGCTTTTTAAGCAGATTTTATCATTGTATATTATAGTGTATTCACTTAAAACGTACAGATATTTGAGAATAGGTTAACAATTTGTGATTCTAAGTAATAATTACATGGGAAATAGTGCTTATAAATTCCATACAATGAAGTTTTGATATTAAAAAATGAACTGTAATGATGTTATATGTCATGTATTGAACTGTAATGTTAGTTATACCGAAACGGAAAAGATTAGAATAGATGCTGATATTAGGTTTACGAATGTTGCTGAAGCAAAGAGTATAGAGAAACCATTCTACTCAGGCAGAGTTTAATTGACATGGTACTGAGATTAGTTGCTATTAATTGTTATTGTATTACTATTGGTGGCTATTGGCAGTTATTGTGTTGCTTTTGGTAGCTATTAGCAGTTATTGTGTTGCTATTGGTTGCTATTGGCAGTTATTGTGTTGCTAATGGTCGCTATTGGTAATGATTTTGGGTATTCAAGTATAGATAAATCTTCAAAAAGTCCTTATGTGCGAAAATTAGACCTGGTTTTAACAGTTACCAGGCATTGTAAAACTTGCTATCGCGTGACGGCACCACTTCACATACACTAACTAACCTTAGTAATGCCGGAAGTAAAGTACGATCCTATAATTAACACAGATTTCTTTAGTAGATATGCCTACTAAGTAGCATTTGGTTACAAAAAGTTATATGTAAAAAGTCTTTGTGATGGGCTTAAATAGTAGGCCTTACTCCATTACGCTTTAAAGAATGAGCAAAAAAAGCTTGTTTTATCATGCGGATAATTTCGACTTGAAAATCAATTTTTCACAACTGAAGTGGATAATTTAGTTCTGTAAAACTACGTATGTAAAGAAACCGAAACAAAGTTTGACAATTGAGATTAATACTCTATAATTGATAATCCTTTTGAAATGTTACCTATGTAGGAAAAGTATCCTTTAACAATACCTTGGTGTGCCATGCTTAACTCCCAGCAAGTTATTCTGTGTATTCAACAGAACTATTACTCTTCGCAATTTGATGTAAACAAACTTTCGGTAATTCTCAATATATCCCCTTCATATCTACGAGAGATTGTTAAGGTCTCTACTGGTGTCTCTCCACAAAAACTTATTGAACTGTGCAGGATTTGCCATGCAATTTTCTTATTTAAAGAATCTTGTTGTATTGATTTAGTTTGTCAGAAAGTTGGATATACGTATGTACGTTCATTTTATAGAACGTTTAAGCGTATCACCGGACTCACACCTCAAGTATTTATCCTTCAACACTGCCCACAATTTGGTGATGAACATATATATCATGAGTTCATTCTCACATTATGCAAAAAACATGGTTTAAGAATACACTTAATGGATAAAAGTATCGGCGATTTTGTCGGCGAAATTGTCAATTGATTTTATGGTTAATCGGAAAGTAATTTAGTACGTAGAAATAATTTGTACTGTTATTCATATTTTTCCTTGTTCCTTCATGAATACTACCTATCAGTTTATATCTCTTGTCCACCGTTGTGTAACTAAAAGTATTAGTAACTCATTTACATTCATAGAAAGGATTCCTATGAGAAGATTATGGAATCAGCACTTAACCGTGTTTGTTATTACGATATGTACATTGTATGCCACCTCGTATTCACAGGATCCATATTTATGGAAGTTGAAAAATTCACCAAGAATCACAACTGGCTATTTTAATAATGATGGATTTCTTGATACAATAGTATGTGAGTATAATGAAAAATTGAAATTAGTTCCTATCGGAATCAAATGGGGTACCCAAGCTGGCCGTACTGATTTAACTTCAGTTAAGTCATCTGGAGAGAAGGGCAGTACTAAGAAAGTGACAGAGTTAGAGGAGCTACTGGCACAATTTACATTGTTTGATTACCCTGATCAGGACGTTGACTGCCATTTATCAGTAAGAAAATATGATAACGACACATTAGATGATATACTTATGTACTTTACTGTTAATCCGTCAACTAGTAAAGCATATCCATTTTCATTTAGAGCAATTGCAATATTTGGTCAGGACGAGATTAGAGAAGTTAATAAAATTAACATATCTGAAATATCTACTGTTCAGAATACTCCTTTCCAAGCAATTCAATTACAACCTAATAAACAACTTATTGATGGAAAAGTCAGAGACAGAGATAATGGCGTTAGTTATGTAGTACCAAAATACATTCGTAAGAAAAATAGTGTAACAAGTAATGAATCTCAGGAATTGCTTAATACGAACGTAACATTTAAAGTCTATCCTAACCCTGCATCTGATGACGTATATATTGACATAGACAATATGTACGATAACCAAATCAGCGTTGTTTGCTATAGTGTTGAAGGTAAAAAGCTACTTCAACAGAGCATCATTTCATCGAATACAAAAACTCATAAGGAAAAGATTCAAGCATCTTCATTTGCTTCCGGTTGCTATTTCGTTCAATGCTTGGTAAACAATCATGTTGTCAAGACAATCCCTCTCATCATTTATAGGTAGTATTATGCTAAAAATCTATAGAGAACTAAAATTTGTAATATCCCTGCGGCTTGTAACTACATGGTTTGTAGTGTTGTTTGTCTTTGGGGATGTTATGCTGTTATCACAGAGTAATCCTGCAAATGGTTTGATATGTTCAAATTGTGATACTTTGTTAACACCCTTTACAAATCATACTTATTCAATGGGAATAGGTGATAGTTGTGTTGTTGAGATTCATTATAAAAAGAGGTATTGTCCACTTACAGGTGAATATGAAGTTGTTCTTACATCAGTTAAGCCTTTAAGTAATTGTGCTATGTATGATACTAAGACTTTGTTTAACCAATCCTTAAAGATATTAATTACAGCAACCGGGAATGGATTACTAAATTTCCCACCTGACACGAACTCTACACAAACTGTACGATGGCGTGTTTCAAGACCAGCGTGTGTTAAACTTGTTAACGATGAATACATTGTGTGTAATACTAACTGCTGTACAGTTCTATTTGAAGTAAAGTACAATTGTGATAGAAAGTTCAGTAAACTCATCTCACGAGTTCCGGCTACATGTATTCCAGAACAGCCTAACAATTCACAGTCGCCTGGCGACCCAGACGATGGTTGCATTCATATTTGCGATGATAAGTTTCTACAGAAATAAATCCCTTACAACATATCAAGGACTATCAAAATGAACAATGTTATTTTAAGAATAGGAATATTTGTAGTGCTGGTTAGTAGTGCGTATGCTCAGCATTATCGTGAGTCGTGGAGTGATGCGCTTAAAATAAAACGAAGCAGTGAACTCTTTGATGAAAGAGGATTTTTAGGTGGAAAATCCATTGATGTAGACGGTAAACTGAATATTAATAATTCAAACGGAAGTTTAAGTTATGTGTACCCAATTTCAGACTTTTATCTTGGTGGGCACAAGTTTAATCTTTCTCTAAATTATGCTAGTAATGTTTCTGTTACTGCGTTCCAGCATGCAGAACAAGGTACTTATTGGAGAAAATTTTCACAGAATAGACCAATGTGGATTTTGGGTATAAACGGGTTTGCCTTACAAACTATATCAACCCTAAATAGTTATCTCAGTCCCATCAAGAATTCATGGTACAATATGCCTGATACTTCCGTCACCACCTTTAATGATGCTAACTTCGTGTGGCTTGTTGATGGATATGATTACTCCAATAGAATGGAAGATTTTGTGAAAATCAGAGAAGGCGGGAACACTGTATATTGGGAAGATACTGAAGGGGCTACTCATACATCTTCTACGAGCGTAGATGATGGAAGATTGTATTATGTAGATAAGATTAGAATATTGAAGGAAGATGGAAGCATTTTAGAATTGTTTAGGCAACGTTCTGCTGAAAGCCTTAATGGTATTGATATTGATACGTTATCCGATTTATACTCTGGAGTATATGCACCAAACGAGCCTAACCCAAAAGGGTATGCAATTGTAAAAATAGACAGAACTACCTGGAGTGAAGAAACCTATGCCAGGATACAGAATGGTTTGGGAGATGAATACGTTGATGTACTCCCAAGAATTATTCACTACTTTCCAGGTGATGGGCTTGAGTATATTTTTAGAGAATGTCCTTTATCGTATGGACAGCAACCATACACAATGCCGCAAGCTCCGGGTCCATCAGGCTTCCAGGCAGCTTCTGATTTTCCTAATAATCAATACCCATTAGTTTCATTTGGAGGGAGAATTGCTCATCCCAAAATCGTTTACTTAGAAGAAATTAAGTATGGTACTGTTACTATATTTAGTGTAACCCGTTCAAGGCATCAAGTAACGAATGGGGAAGCGGATTTAAGTATTGGGAGGGCATTAGTTACTGAAATCCCACATCATAAATTTAGTTGGGGTAATACTGCTCTTACAGTTGATGCTCTTGGTAGAACATATAGATTTGTATATGGAAATAAAGTGCTAAAAAGTGGGACATCTACGAGTTCAGAAAACACTTTTCCATTAGAGTCAAATGGGGCACCAGGATATAATCTGCTTAGCCCTGATGTATACTCATGGAATAACAGAAAATCATGGGCTGGATACATAACACAGATTATTGACCCTGAGGAGAGAGTAACCACAATTGACTATGATAAATTTTACAGGAAATACACCAATATTTGTTTTCCAAATCGTTGGGATTATTATTGGAATGGTAGTACAGGTAGCTTTACTCCAAAACGTAATACATTATTATTGGCAAATTACCGTATTACCGCAATCTCAGATCCTAAGCAAAAGTACTCTTTTCAATATCAAACCGGTGATACATCGTTTGTGTACGGCTCAACAACTAACGCATGTGATTTTACGGGTAATACAGATACAATAGGATTTAATCGGGCTTTGATAACATCTGTAAGCAGTGTTACCAAGAAAACATTAACCAATGAGAACTTGAGTATAACGGAGTATTTGTTTAATCTAAATGAAAGCTCTGAACGAAATACAATACAGAAGTGTAAATCAATTTATACCGACTACAAAACCAATCGAACAAAGACGTCTGAGTTTAAGTTTCAGAAGCATTATTTTAAAAATGCGTATTGGGAACGATGGGAAGATAATTATTCGTTACAAGATAATTGTTATACAAACCTAGTATGGCAAAAAACAACTGAGGGTACTGTAGAGACTACAACTACAACAAGCATTGATAGGGTACCTGGTACCTATTCACAAAATGATAAAGCATTTTACTGGCAGCCATCAGCCAAAGAAGTTAAAGTTAGAAATCAAATAGATAATAACTCATGGCTGACTGTATCAAAGGAAAGCTATTTTTACCCGGAGGTTGTGCAATTGTATGACTTTAATGGAAGAACGCAATATGGTAACCTGTATGGTATTAGCAGAGATAGTACAATTCAGCTTAATCCTACAAACCCTGGTGATATTTTATTCTCTACGATAAATAAATACAAGTTTCTAAGCCAAATTGATACAACTATCACTCTAACAGAAAGGTACTACAATAAAATTAAAACACTACAAGAATTTTTCAGATTACGGGATAGTGTAAAGGATTCCTCTGTTATAAAATCCACTTGGGAAGATGTTAGTTGTAAAATTGCAGTTTGGGATTCTGCAATTACTACAGATGTTTATCAAATTGCACCAGTATATGGATTAAATACCGAACATTACATCAGGGATAAAAATGGTGTTGTTATCTCAGGTGTTCTTAATACATACGAAGATTTAATCAAAAGAAATGGTGAGTTAACCTACATCCGGGGTCAGATAACAGCAGATACGGTGTTAGGATATAATGGTATAAAATTACATAAAACAAAATATAAATATCGTCGCGAATGGGATGCTGTTAAACCGTATGAATTTACAAACATTTTTAATGCAAAAAGTTACTCTTATGTGTCAGGGGCATATTATGATTTTGCCGGTACTGTGTATGGCAATGATATGTGCGATAGAGGTATTGATGTTTTTGGTAGAGATAAAGATAATCTTAATGCAGTAACTGAACACGAGTTATCAAACTCATTTTTTGCACTGGCACAGTTAGAATCACAAGCAGAAGGGGTAAAGGTCAGAAGATATAAACCTACCGAATCAAATGTGTCTGAATTTGGTTTAATAAAATTTTATGAAAGGGGAAGGTATGGACTTAAAACAGGAGAAACTGATTATAACAACTGGTATTCTAAGTATGATTATGATAAGATTGGTAGATTAACCAAGATGACACTACCATATGATTTTCACAATAAAGATTTATACCAGGCAACATCCTCAACCATTCCAAATCATAGCCAGATGTACTCTGTTTATACACGTATGCGGTATAACTATAGAATGGATGAAGTACATTGTAGTAATATTCCCGGCAATATTACCTATACTGAAAATGGCAACGTACAAAGTAATTACGATTATTGTGCATCATCATTTACAATTGGTACCGACCCAACCCCAAGATACAAGTGCCCATGCGATCCAAGAACTTCATCTATTAAACCGGACAAAAAAGGAAATTCCTTGCAAGAAACATGTTTCATGACATATTCTTACAGAACAGATTTGAGCAATAAAGCAGAGATTTTTATTACACTACCTAGCAACAATGAAATAACACAAGTAGACTCTGTGTTATTAAACCTACGCCCTACGTTTGTAAGAGACTCATGTACCGAAGTTGTATTTGAGATTTGGAAAGTAGCTTCACCATCTGTACAATTAGAAGATCCTATATCTTATGTGTTCAATTGCAGCCAAGGTGATAGTACAGTAGGAGAAGGCTCAGATTTAGTTATAGATTTAACCCCATATTTGCAGACAATACTTTCCAATAACAGGCAATGTAAAATTGTAGCGTATACAACAACACCTTCAACAAAAGTAACCTTTGCAGGTGTAGGAGATGACGTTCCTGCAAAAGTGAGAATAGTAGGGACATATCACTATACAGCAATTCAAGACTGGTTTAACGATTACACTGCCAAAATTCAACATGATGATTATGGGCTGTTTACAAAAGCTAAAGTTAAAGTAGATGATTATCTGCATACATCAAATATTTATCCGCTTGATTTTAACACCGATCCCATACGCCGTTCGGAAGTAAAAAACAATTTCCGTGGCGATGGAGCACTATTAAACACAATTACTGCAATCGGAGATCCGTTTAATCCAATACGCAGAGATACGGTAAAACACACGTACACCGGTTGGGGAGAAAAAACTTCAACTACAGATCAACTTAATTATGTTGTATCTACTCAGTATGATGCTTCGGGTCGTCCAACTGTAGTAACAAATCAAGATAACACGCGGGATACAATCCGTTACTTAGTAAGCACACCATTAGGCGCTGGTATTACAGATAACCTACAGGATTGGTTCGGTATGTGCTCTGTTACCAGCACGGTGAATGAAAAAGGTGTTATTAATACTGTGTATAAAGATGTGTTTGGTAGAACAAGGCGCGAAGTTGCAGACTCAGGCGGACTTAATATAACTACACGGTATGAGTATGATGTATTTAACCGTTTAACATATGTTATAAACCCTAATGGTGATACAACACGGTATTGGTATGATGCTTGGGGACGTATTAAGTACAAGTATCAACCGGATATGGGAGTGATTTCGTATGCCTACGATAAGATTGGTAATGTACGCTTTACTCAAACACAAGATCAGGCAAACAGATTTGCGCTAACGTATTATCAGTACGATGACATTGGTAGGATGACCATTTCCGGCGAGGCGATGCTAATGCCCGATCCCGAAAATCCGCCGCCGCTAATTCCACCTCAACTTATTGATTTAAACAATAATAATCTAAATTTACAACGGTTTACCGATGTGTTAGAACCATCTGTATTACACGATAACAATGTTAGTGCTATTCTAACAGCTAATAAAACATTATGGCTTACTTCATTAAAGCCGCAACCACAGTTTGTTTCGCCGGAATCTATTACAACCGATAACTGTCAGGACGTTGTAACTATGAGTAATTCGGGATTGTTTAATCCACCGTATACAGCACCGTTAGCACAGTTAAAGCATCCTGCATATTTGTATCCAAATCAGCCTGTGCAACCGGCACCTACAACGCAGTTTGAGAACATCAGTTTGTTCCCGGAGTTCGTAAGGGTTTCTTCCTTCTACGATGAAATGCCGCAATCCTATGGTACGGTTTGGGGTAATTTCCCTGCACTAACTACATGGAATAGATTAGCCCCCCACGGTACAGTGCGTAATCTAAAAGGAAATCAATGTGCAATTGCATACCGTAACCGTGCAGAAGAGCCATACAATTATACTGTGTTTAGTTACGACGAGCGCGGACGGGTTGAAGCTGTATTGCGTTACACCGATAACCTCGGCTTCGATGCAATCTATTATACGTATAACTCTATGAACTCCGTTATTAGTATTCGTACAGCCGATGCCTTAAACCAACATACTACGTGGTATGGGTATAATTATAACGGGCAAGTAGATTCTGTTTGGACATTATTAAGTACTGCCGGGCTTGGCGTGACGGCACCGACCTACCCATTGCCACCAACGCGCCCCCAGCTTGCCGATATGAGCTACAGCTATACAAAACGTGGGCAGGTGGACACATTATATTACCCAACTGCAAGTTCACACATAAAGTATGGATACAACGCACGGATGTTTTTGAATTCGGTATCAGCAAAACGTGGAACCAACTTGTTGTTTGCACAGACATTAAACTTTGATAATGCAGGGCAAATTACTTCCACGTTATCTATACAACGGAATGGCCCAACAACATTTCAACGGTATACTTATGATAATATAAACAGGTTAGTGCAATGGCTGTACAGGGGAGATACAACCACCTATACCTATGATAATGTAGGTAACCGAACGCAACGCACAGAACGTACAAAATCAACAGGTTATACCTATGGTATAGGCAGAATTACACCCAACCAATTAAAACAAACCACAAGTAGCATACCCGGTAATACATCTACATTTATGTATAATGCCGATGGTGCTACTATACAACGCAGTACACACTTGCGTGATAATACCACATACGACCAACACCGTTTAGAAGACTTTGGATACGACTACAACGGGCTTACTATACAATACCGCCTGCGCGAAGATAACGTTGTAATTGGCAGTGCAAACGCTTGTACAGCCGACGCTACTAATGCACCCGCCACCGAATGGCGATACCGCTATAATGCTATGGGTGAGCGCGAGCAAAAACGCTTAACAGCATCGCCCTTAGGTGATACCAGTGTGTATAACACAATATTTTTTGATAACGGTTTACGAATGCACCCCTGGACGTACTACCAGCTTGGTGCTGATAGCCGCCAACATGCCGTGTATAACGGTGTGCAAAGTGTAGATGTTTGTATGAACAGTACAAGAAATGTTTGGTTGTACCCCGTAGAATATTTAAGTTACGGTGTAGGGGATATAGCAGATATTGTTACACGCCCCGACGGCAATAAAGAGTACCACCTGCACGACCAACTTGGTAGTGTACGCGCTGTACTAAACGGTAACGGGGTTATGCTAAGCCAGGCAGATTATGCACCATTTGGCAATGAACTTTGGCAAAGCGGTAATGCAACCGAACGCAGAAGTTGGATTGGCAAAGAACAAGACAACGAAAGTGAACTAGGTGATTTTGGTGTTAGAAAATATGATGCCGAGTTAGGGAGGTTTTTAAGTTGTGACCCAGAATGGGAAATAGATGAGCAGAGGATGCTATCCTCCTATCATTATGCAGAGAATAATCCATTGTTATTAAAAGACCCAAATGGTAACTGTCCTTGGTGTTGGGGGGCTATTATAGGAGGTGGGGTTGAAATTGCTTCTCAGCTAATTACTGATGGCAAAGTTACAAGTTGGGAAAAAGTTGGAGTTAGTACAGTAGTAGGTGCTGCCACAGGTGGTTTAAGTGCTATTGAAATGACAGGTGTTAAAGTTGTCACACAAATAGGATGGAAAGCTATTGTTGGGGCTGGTGGTGCTACAATTGAAACTGTTGCCCATAATGCTATTGATGGGAAAACAACGTCAAATACAGATATAATAAAATCAACAGTAACTGGGGCAACATTTGTTGTTGGAGGGGAACTTGCCTCAGATTATGCCAAGACAACTAACGCGGGCAAAAAGTTAGCTAATGAAGCAAGGAGGTCCAATAATGCAAATAATACAGGTAGGCCAAGAACCGCTCAGGCACAAAGAGCTGCAGCAGCTACAAAAGCAGCTAGTACATTCGGTTCGGGGCCTAAAGCTTCAGCAACTAATTCCGCTATTCAGAAAGTCGTTGATAAAACGACAGAAAAAAAAGATAAAGAAGTCAAACAGCCAGTTGGGAACAAAAACAAGAAAAAGTGAATTCGATAGATTTTATATTATAGACTTAACAGATTGTAAATTATTTATCATATTAGCTAAAGTTTATTCATATTATTAATGTTTACATCGAGAAGGTTTTCTTTAATGGTTTATTCTCCAATGTCCTAAGTACACATTAATAAATTGTAAATCAAACTAAATTAGATGGATTGAGCATAGTGCAAAGTGATATGGTTTGATATACATAACGTAATATTGATTTATTTCTATTGAAAATTTAAATGTTAAGAGAAATAACTACTCAATGCCACATAAAATTGTTAAGCTTAAACAATTTCTAGAGTGTAATTAGTGTTAAGTGTAAAAAGTAGTTAAGTTAAAGTTGATTTTATACTAACTTGAAAGCAGCTTAAAATATACATCTTGATTTTAGATTATGTTTTATAATAAGAGTACTCTAAGGCTAAAATATTCTTAACTATATGATTTTTTTAGGTCTAAAGAATTTTTGTAACATCTGAATATCATACTTTTCAGGGGTTTACAAAAAATAATATTTAATATTTATAAACTCTATAATGACTTGGGTACCATGTAACTATAGCATCAATCATGTAAAAGTATTTATTCTTTAGATATAACAATAAAATCATGGATAAGCAAGTTAGACAAGTCTCAGTTTCTGTCTTTATTACGATGTTAATCTTGCTATTAGGTACACGTTTGGCTGAGAATAACTCGCTTTTTGGTGCTGTTAGTGAGAGTACTAAGATGGAAAATTATTTTTATATAGTAAACATCTGTTTTTGGTCAATCGTATTTATTAAAGTTGTAATCTCGAGCGAAGATTTTCAGTTAACGCAATGGAACATAACATGGAAGAGATGTAAGTTACATTTTTACTATTGTAAAAATTATCTAACTGTCGTAACTCTGGTTCAGCTCAGTTTAGTTCTCTACTCAATAGTATTCGAGCTTGATTACTCACTTTATAAGTATTACATAAAATCCTCTATGATAAATATATTGATTATTACCATTTGGTATACTGCTGGTAAACTTAAAACAAGAAAACTTTAGTTGTAAAATTAAGAGAAATACTTTTTCAAGTTGCGTCATGAGTTCAGCGAAGCGCTCATGACGAAAAGTTCGTAAAAAGGAAAGCTGTGTTTGCATAAAATCACATAATGAAGTAACATACAATGAGTCAGAAATGCGTAGATGTTTTATCAAGTTTCGTCAGGTTCTCTAACTCTGCAATATACATTGTACAGTTAGTGGTGGCATTAGATATTGTAAGGTTTGCATCAATAGGTAGATGCACAAAATGATAATTGTTATAGATATTAGTACGGTTCTGTCCCGCACTGTAACGATATTACATAGTTACGGTGCGGTGCGGCATCGCGTGAGCAAAAAATAGTACACTAAAAAGGAGATACCAATGAGAACATGGCTTGTAATTCTGAGCTTAGTATGTGGTGCAGTAATTAGTAATGCACAAACAAAGGTACAATTTATTAACTGCATTGCAGACCCTGCATACCCTGTGTTGGATGTTTGGGTAATACAAAGTACAACACAAGATACCACCATTACTAAAGTAGCCGATGACCTTGGCTTTACAAGGTGTACCCCGTATGTTGAAATACCTTCAAGTATAAATACAAAAGTATGTGCTGCACCCCCTAATAGCACAAGTATAACAGATACCATTGGGGCATTTATAATACCATATTCATCGCTCCGCAAAGGGCAAATACTATGTGTAACCCTTAAAGGAGTTCTTAGCCAAGGCTTTGCTGTAAATCCGGCAGGTAAAAGTATTAAATATGGAGGCATCTTAACGTTCCTAAATAAGAGGCAATCTACCGCAACAAATGATATAGAGTTTATTGCTGTTAGTGCCGTTACCGATAGTAAGTTCATTTTCCCAAAAATATCCGATTGGAACCACTACTTTGATCCGGTAGAATTTAGTACAGAATCTTCTCGTCTTAAAAGACTAGCTGATAATAGAGATACTATAACCATATTTTATGATACACTTTGCCAAACAATGGGGAGTTTTACATTTAACTTCAGCAGTTACAGTGGGAAGTTAGGAATGTTATGTGTGGCAGGATTTATTGATCCCTTAAAAAATAAGAATGGTCCGGGGTTACAAATATTTATGGCTTGGGAGGATGGTACAACTACCTCTATGCAACGTTTACAAGATACTCTGGTACGGGCGCCTTTAACATTTATGAATGGTATTGCTTCGCCTGATGTACCTACCATTGATATTTATTTTAACGGTAAAAAAGTTGCAGATAATGTAGAATTCAGAACATCGGTGGTTGATAGTATTTGGGTTCATGAAGGTACAAGCAAAGTAACTATAACAAAAGGTGAAAGTTCCGGTATAACTGATAATGTTTTAGTATCAAAAGATTTTCCTATATCAATATGTAGTACCTCTACATTTGTGATTCATGGGGTAAGTGGTGATGGCTATAAGACCGTTAATGGTAGAAACAACAGCGTAAATATTGTTATGTTAAACACTATTATTGGAGGCAATTTTGTTACTTCTAATAACACACAGGTTCTGCATATTTCTACCGATGCACCTGTTTGTGATATAAACATTAACGATAAAGGAATGACGCATCAGTTTAAAGATGTTGATTATTCACAATACAGAGTACCAATACGACCATTTTATCCAAACCCAACAACAATATCTATTAAGTATAAAGATGATATTGATTCTACTGTAAGAAAGTTTGATGGTAGTGCGCATAGCGGTCAAAAGGGAGTTTTGATTGTTTCCGGATTTCGTACACCTTCGGAAAACAAAAATGGAAAACCATTAGAGATGCATTATGCCAGAATAGGTATAAGCAGTGCATGGGAGAATTTAGCAGGATTATCAGATGTTGATGATAAAGTGAGCAATACAAAAATGTTATTGTATCCAAACCCATCCGATTATAATGTACAAGTACATTTCACAACTGAGTCTACTAATGCTGTTACCATTGAAGTGAACGACATGGTTGGAAATGTAGTCGTTACAACAAATATTGGGGTGATAGATCCGGGAGAGCATGTTTACACAGTAAGTACATCAACGTTACCAACAGGAGTGTACACTTGTGTAGTTAAAAAAGATAACCAGCTGATAACATCGAGATTTATGGTTGTTCGGTAAATCAGTTAACGTATCTATCAAAGTAACCAAAACTGTACGGAAAAGTGTACGGAGTAAAATTCAAATCTGGCGAGATGTAGCAACGAAGCGGCCTGCAAGTCAGGTTGCTTAGTCTCGCCGGGACCACTAAGCCGCAACGGAGAAATCTGTTGCGGTTTTTTTTATTCCACATAAACCACTACAACCCAGAAAGAAAGCTTGTTAAATTAACATCCTGTTGTAAGCCAAGTTTTTTCCGCAGGCGGAAACGGTAAATCTCTATGGATTTAGCCGAGAGGCACAGCACATTGGCAATCTCTTTGGTTCGCAGGTTGATTTTGAGCAATGCACATAACCGTAACTCGGTTGGGGAAAGTGTTGGATATTTTTCAGATAAGCGTTGCATAAATGTTTGGTGGATAGTGTTAAACTGTTGTTCAAATACAGTCCAACTACTATGGCTTTGTATGTTCGATTCTATTTCTTGTTCAAGCTTTTGTAAAATTTGGTTACTGCTTGTGTTGCTTTGTTTATATCCCTGAATCTGTTCTTTTAGCTTTCCAAACATTTCATTTTTTTGTGCAAGTATTAAGGCCTGTGCTGTAAGCTCCTGATTTTTTAACTCAAGTTCTTGTTGTAGGTTTTCTGCAAGCAGGCGTTGATGCTCTGCCTCGCGTTTTGAATTCTCAACATCAAACGCAACCGATAGTTCGGCAAGCGTTTGTTTAAACTCGCGTTTATGGTGTGCGTTGTTCTGGTCAATGTATTCCATTAATACCGTAAACGCTTGTTGGTGGTCCTTTGCTAAGGCAAGAGTTTTACCTAATAATAGTTTAGAATCTGTAATAAGACGGAAATCATTATACTTTTCTGCAATTGCCAATGCCTGTGTGCAGTTACGCATTGCCTCTTGTACATTCCCACTTTTAAAATGTGCAGTAGATAAACCCATATAGGAGCTCACGCAGTACATTTCGTTATTGAGTGTTAGCTTTATTTCTAATGACCTGTTTAAATATTCAAAGCCATTTTTAGTATCATCTAATAAAACATACGTGTTTCCTAGATTTGTTAATGTAGATGCAATACTAAAGGCGTTGCCTAATTGTTGTTTTAACGCTAACGCTTTGTGTAAGTATTCTATTGCTAAAGTATAATTACCGCTTTCCTGATATACTATCCCAATATTGTTGTATGTGGTGGATTCATTTGCAAGTAGATTCATACCTTCAATTAGTTTTAGGCTTTGCAAATAATACTCAACAGACTGTTCGTAGTTCCCTATGGTATGGTAAAAGTTTGCAATACCATACAAACTGGCCGACGTAATTTCTTTATCGTCGGTTTTTAATGTTAACTCATGTGCTTGGTGATACAACTTTCCTGCTTGGGTATATAAGCCAAGTTTAAGCAAGCAGTATGCATGATTTCTACGAATCTTTGAAAGTTGTAAGTAGTCGTTTGTAGGTGCGTAAAACTGAAAACATTTTTCGAACAATGATGTTGCTGTTACATACTGGCCGTTTTCCATTAACTTGAATGCGCGTAAATACGTTGCATACAGAATGCCGAAGTTGTATTGTATCGCAGTTGATTTCTTTAATAACTTCTGCTCAAGGTTGGTAAACTTCTGTTCATTCCCAATGTACGCTGTCCGCTGAAGTGTTTGAATAAGTTTGGTTATTTCCTCAACATCAGCGTTGGATGTTTCAGCTGTATCGGTTTGTTTTCTTGCCATTGTTCAATGCTTGTGTTATTTCCTGCCAACTAAAATACTTGTAATATTAATTACAGCAATCTACCAATAGTATCAATAAGTATAAATATGGTTATCGTATTCATATGATAATTCTTTTTGCTATCGCGTGACGGCACCACACCTCAACACTTGTACACCCTTGCCTTGCGGGAAAGAACGTGCTCTTATTAACATACCACCATCGTACAGATGTAGTTGAAGAGGTGTTCTGATTGAAGTTTTTCCATGCTACATTCTATAGTGTAAGAATTGAAAACAGACGGTTGTTATAATTACACTAATCACGATAAAGGGTTTGGTATGGGTGAGGTTCTCTCCGGCAAGATGTGGTGTTGTAGGGGCAGAAAATTTTCTGCCCAATAGCAAAGGGTGGGTGCCGATTGCGATAGCAAATAAAAAATCTATGCTACGTATATGTACGTAATCTGTAAGAAATTTTCCTACATGAAAAAATATTAACCCTACAATTCCTCTACTTGGTAAAAATATTTTTCTGCGTTGGTACCTGTGGTAGAATAGGAACAATTGAAGACAATGTAGTATTAAAGCCGTGTAGGAGAGTATATTGGAGTGAATAGTCTTAATAAGCATCTATAAGAGATTGTTTCTTACAAGGTTGTACGTATAATTAACTATTGTAGGAACAAGCAACGGTTGTTAACTTGCGATACAGCATAAAGAGGCGCAAGAATTTCCCCGAGATTTTTGAGCGTCTTACATAGATAGAAATACAAAGGTTGTTTGAATCCGAGAACGGATACCCACGAACTCAGGCAATCTGAATACAAGACGAACATACTCCGGTTGGTTGTTCCTGCATTATTATGTATGGGAAGGGGATTGACCCCATACATCTTACATTGATATTAAAAAACACTGTATTTCATTATTAATGGTTGATACCATGAAAAATACTATTGCTAACGTTGTAGAATTGCGTTTTGTTCAACGCATTGTTGTTGTATTGTTTGTTCTTGCGGGGTTATCGGTAACCCAATTGAAAGCGCAAATTCTCGCGTGGGATTTTAATGGGAACATAACAACACAAGCTAGTTATCCGTCAACAACCACCAATTCCAGTTTAATTGTTTCGCAGTTAACAAGAGGGAGCGGTATTAATGCTGATTTACTAAATGATGCATTTAGTTCACAGAATTTTACTGTAAATGGTGATAGAACTGCAGCAATTGTAAATAATGATTATTTGGCTTTTACGGTTATTGCAAACTCCGGCTACGTTCTGAAGCTTAATACACTGGATGCAAATTTTAGAAGGTCAAGTAATGGACCGACTACATTTGAATGGCAATACAGTTTGGATGGTACTAACTTTACAACTATTGGTAGTTCATTTTCTTACACAGGGACAGATGCGAATGGTATTGCTCAATCACAGATAAACCTATCAACCATCTCGGCCATACAATTTACAACAACTGTGTATTTCCGCTTATACGGTTGGGGCGCCACTGATGCAAATGGAACTTTTGCATTAGGTCGTCCAACATCACCCGCTAACGACTTAGCAGTAGGAGGTTTTGTATGGAATGGCAAGTCCTTACATTTTGATGGAGCAGATTATGTTTCCATTCCTAATAACACAAACCTAAACGTAACCAATAACTTTACTGTTGAGGCATGGGTTAATTATGAAGGCGACAATGTTGCTCCGTACATTAATACTATAGCTGCAAAGAAAAATGATGGTTATGGTAATGCAGGATGGGCATTGTTTGTTGACCGACAAAACTATAATAATAAGATCGTAACCTTTGAAACACAGGGTGTGCATTATGCAAGTTATCCCGGTGTAATAACTGTAGGTTGCTGGACTCATATTGCTGTTTCGGTAACTTCGGGTACACCAGTATTATATATTAATGGTAACCAAGTACAGTGGAACCCAATTGATGGTTCACAACCGTGGTCGTCAACAGGGTTTAGTCCCGCTTCCAATACGGTAACGATGAACATTGGTTCGTTAAGCGATGCTCAACATTTTTTTCATGGTAAAATAGATGAAGTTCGCGTTTGGAGTCTTGGTAGAACTGCATCGGAAATTGCGGCTAATTATAATACTGAAATTTCTCCTACAACATCCGGCTTACAGGCATACTACCGTTTTAACCAAGGTGTTTCCGGTGCAAACAATAGTAGTGTTACAACCTTATATGATGGAACAACCAATGAGTTAAATGGTACATTGAATGGTTTTGCCTTAACAGGTACAACGTCTAACTGGGTTTCGCCCGGAGGCTCTGACCAGACAAATACAGAGATTAATATTACAGGAAATGGTTCGACCATTGATAATGGTGACGTAACACCCACTACAACTGACAACACTGATTTTGGAACAGTAGCTACGAGTAGTAGTGCAAAAACATTTACTATTCAAAATACAGGTTCGGCTAACTTAAGTGTTTCGGGAATAAGTGTAACCGGTACCAATGCTTCAGAATTTGTAGCAAGTGGTATTGCGAGTTTTCCGGCAACGATAACACCCGGCAACAGTGCTACTTTTACGTTAACATTTACCCCAACAGGTAATGGAACTCGCACAGCAACTGTTACTGTAAATAGTAACGATTGTGATGAGTCGGCGTATAGTTATTCAGTGCAGGGCGCATTATCGGGTGCTGCCTTAGCATTTGATGGAAGTGATGATTTTGTTGATTTGTTTAACATTACGGATTTAAGTAACAAAAGTACATTTACTATTGAAGGTTGGATAAACCCAACAAACTTTGCAGCTAATAGAGCAATTTTTAGTAAGGGAACATCTCATCCATTTCCAGTACTTTCCTTACATATAAATACATCCGGGCAGTTAGTGTTTAAAGTTGCTACTACAACTGATACGTATGGTACAACCACGGGTAGTTTAACTGCAAACACATGGCAACACATTGCTGTTGTTTTTGATGGGTACGGTGCAACTAATGCCGACCGATGTAAAGTGTATATAAACGGTCAGATACAGACACTTACATTTAATGGTACTTTTCCAAGTGTAACCGATATCAATTCAAGTAGTCTTTTTCTTGGTAAATATATAAATGCAACATACTCCAACTTTTTAGGAAGTATGGATAACTTCCGTGTATGGAACCGTGCAAAGAGTTGTGATACTGTTAACCAATTGCGCAGTTGCGAGATAACAAGTACAGCGGTTGATTTAGTTAGAAATTATAAGTTCAACCAAGGTTCCGCAGGTGGTACAAATACCGGTGTAACATCGTTAACCGATGCAACCGGAACTACAAACGGAACATTAACAGGGTTTTCCTTAACTGGTACAACAAGTAACTGGGTAAGTCCGGGAGGAGTTGTTACAGGAACGAGTTGTGGTAACATAACGGCACCGGAGGTAAACCTACAAGGTAATGGTACAAACAATATTGTTAACGGAGAAACTATACCAAGTACAACAAATGGAACAGACTTTGGTGATATTATTGTTACTCAAAACGGTATATCTCAATTTACAATTTTAAACACAGGTAACTCTACTCTTGTTATTCCTGCGAATGGAATTACTTTATCTGGAACTTCTGCTTCAATGTTTGCAATTAGCGGAATAACGTTACCAATAACTATTGGTATTGGTAGTTCTCAAACATTTACTATTACGTTTACACCAACATCAAGTGGAGTTAAAACCGCCAATGTAAGTATTGTAACCAACGATTGTGATGAGAACTTATATACGTATGCAATCAAAGGTACTGGAATTTGTATAAATCCTTCATTTACAGCATGTCCATCAAACACTACAGTTAATACTGCAACTAACACATGTTCTGCTACGGTTTCATATACAGCAACTGCAACGGGTACTCCTACGCCTACGTTAACATACACGTTTACCGGTGCAACTACTGGAAGTGGTAGCGGAACAGGGTCGGGTTCTACTTTTAATAAAGGTGTTACTAATGTAACTGTTACTGCGACAAATGTTTGTACAAGTGCTACATGTGTATTCACAGTTACCGTTAATGATACCCAAAATCCAACGATATCGTGCCCATCTAATATCACGCAGACTGCCAGTCCTGGAACTTGTGCTCAAGTGGTTAGTTATAGCACACCAACTGCAAGTGATAATTGTAGTCTAACTGTTAGTAGTTTAGCAAATACCTCAAATAATACATACCAGATAGTTAACTTTAATAACACTATCATTCAGACGTTTACAGTCGGAACTTCTCCAGTTGCTGTGTCAAGTATTGATATCAACTTAGATTGTTCACTAGGAGGAACACAGTGTGGTGGTGGTCAACTTGCTATGGAAATATGGACATGGAATGGTTCGGCGTTAGGTACTATTGTTGGATACCAGACTAACATAACAAACCCTGGTATAAACAATGGAGTAATTACATTTACATACAATAATGTAATACTTAGCGCAAATACTATGTATGCCTTAACTCCACATTCACCAACTAACACAAGATTCACTGTAAAAACACATAACGGAAACCCCTACTCAGGTGGTAATATTATTTTTAACGGATCATCGCAAGCATCGAATGATATGTGGTTCCAAGTTAATGCAGTTTTACCAATAATTCAAACCTCAGGATTAGCATCTGGAAGTGCATTTCCTATTGGAACAACTACAAACACATTTCAGATAACCGATGCATCAAATAACACGAGTTCTTGTTCATTTACTGTTACTATTCAAGCTCCCGAGATTAATGTTCAGGGAGGAACACCTTTAGCTACTATTTTGGATGGAGCTACAACTCCAACATCTACAAATGGAACTGACTTTGGTAAAGTTACAACCACCGCACAACAAACGTTTACAATCCAAAACACAGGTACATCAGCATTAACTATATCATCTATTGCAGTAACCGGTTTGAATGCAAGTGAATTTGTTGTGTCCGGTGCACCTACAAGCGTTACTGCGGGTGGGTCCGCCACATTTATGGTTACATTTACACCAACGGCAAACGGGACTCGTACAGCAACAATTACTGTAAACAACAATGATTGTGATGAGGGTGTATTTGACTTTGCAGTTAAAGGTGGTAAACAAGCAAGTGCATTGGCGTTTGATGGAAATGATGATTATGTAAATTGTACAAACACCTTTACACCAGGTACAACGGACTTTACAGTGGAATCATGGATAAAACCTACAGTATCAAAGTTTAGTGTGTTTTGGAATAGAGAAAATGGGGCAAGTCAAAATCAATTACGATTAGAATGGAACGGATCGAATCAGAATGTATCCTTCGGTTTTACCAATACAACATCTACCGATGGAGTTTATTTCAGTACTCCTACTAATTCTGTTCCTATCAACACGTGGACTCATGTGGCGGTTGTTCGTAGTGGTACTCTTCATACTCTTTATATCAACGGAGTGCCACGTGCATCTGCAACATCATCTAATGTTGTTGATTGTCAGCCACCAGCTATCCCGATGATGATTGGTTACAGACAAGGTACAGAATACTTTGGCGGTCTGATTGACGAGTTCCGTTTATGGAATACTGCACGTTCTTGTGAACAAATTTCACAATTACGCAGCTGTGAATTAGTTGGTAATGAGGCGAACTTAGTACACTATTATAAGTTTAATCAAAACGTAGCTGATGGCACCAACACAGGTGCAACAACACTAACTAACGCAGTTAGTGGTGGTGTAAATGGTACACTCACAAACTTTGCATTAAGCGGAACAACCTCAAATTGGACAAGCCCGGGAGGTGTAACTACTGGTACAAGTTGTCCGGCAAGTATTACAGCACCGGAGATTAATGTTACAGGTAATAGTAACAATATCATTGATGGTACAACAACAACAAGTACAACCAATGGAACAGATTTTGGTACTTTAACTAGTCCTAACTCAATTCAAACATACACCATACAAAACACGGGTAATGCAAACCTTACACTTTCTACAATTGCAGTAACCGGAGCAAATTCAAGTGAGTTTGTAGTTGGTGGATTTACCAATAATACTGTAGTAGCACCAAACGGCTCAACAACGTTTACCGTAACATTTACGCCAACAGCCAACGGCACACGCACAGCAACGATAACAGTGAATAACAATGACTGCGATGAAGCAGCGTATGACTTTGCAGTAAGCGGCGGTAAACAAGGTGCAGCATTGGCATTTGATGGCGTAGATGATTACGTTGCAATTGGCAATACGGCAGATGTACAACTAACTACAGGTACTGTTGAAGCATGGGTTAAAACAAGTAATGCAGGTAATTTGTATAGAGGAATTATAGTAAAACAATTTGCATACGGTTTGTTTACTAACAACAATATTCTTGGTGTTTATGATTGGACTGCAGGTCCGGTAAGTACAGGAATTAACATTGCTAATAATACATGGCATCACGTTGCATTTGTATTTCAAGATAATGTAACGAATGGCTCTCAATTATATCTTGATGGCGTAGCAGTAGGTTCACCATTCACCTATCGAATTTTGAATCAAAGTGCTAGCTTATCTATTGGTACTACTGTAGGAATGACTGAACAATTTGCAGGTGCTATTGATGAAGTACGTATTTGGAATGTTGCAAAAACATGCGATCAAATATCTCAGTTACGTAACTGTGAGTTAGCCGGAAATGAATCAGGACTTGTAGCGTACTACAAGTTTAACCAAGGAGTTGCAAACGGAACAAATACATCAGCTACCACAGCAACCAATGCCGTAAGTGGCGGCCCAACAGGTACTCTTACAAATTTCAATCTCACCAATGGTAATACAACATCCAACTGGACAAGCCCGGGTGGTGTAACATCAGGAACTAGTTGTGGAACAATAGTAGCACCTGAAATTAATGTACAAGGGAATAGTAACAATATTGTTGATGGTACAACAACTACAAGTACAACCAACGGAACAGACTTTGGTACTGCATTAAGCAAACAATTTGTTATTGAGAATACTTTAGGTTCTTCTGCACTGAACATTTCAGGTATTACGTTAACAGGAACAAATGCTTCTGATTTTAGCATAAGCGGTGCACCTACAAGCGTAGCTGCGGGTTCTTCCGCCACATTTACGGTTAGTTTTGTGGGGTCGGGTAGCGGCGTTCGCGTAGCAACAGTAAATATTGCTAATAATGATTGCGATGAAGGCACGTATGATTTTGCAATTAAAGCAACACCTCTGCCAATTATTGGTGTGAAAGGTAATAGTATAACAATTGCGAATAATGATGTTTCACCAAGTACTACCGATGGTACAAGTTTTGGTACACGCGGTAAGTGTCAGAGTCCGGTACAAACATTTACTATTGAGAATACCGGAAATGCAGATTTAGTAATAGCAGCAAATGCAATAGCTTCATCGAACAACGGAAGATTTACTATTGGTGGTAATGCTTCGATTATTACCATAACGCCGGGTAACAGCGCTACGTTTACCGTAACATTGAATCCGGCTACAACCGGTTCGCCTGTCTCAACAATCACAATTCCAAGTAACGACCCAAATACATCAACATTTACGTTTGCAATGGATGCAACTATTGTTGACACTTATACCTTTACCGGAGTTGGTAATTGGGATGATGATTCGAAGTGGACACCGCATTCACCGGGATTAACATTTAACTCTAATACCGGTTGTACTATTATCATTGACGGTACATGTACAGTTCCGAGTTCGTTAGCTACAAGCATTGTTTATGGAAATGGTAACATTATTGTTAATAGTGGAGCTACTTTAAATATCAATAAATTGTTTGTTCATGCCGGACCAGTAACGTTAACAAATGATGGAACTATCAATATCCAGGGTTTTGGAAGCAATGTTGATTTGAATTGTAGCTCTAATACTGTAGTTAATAATGGAACGATTAATTCTAATGATCAGTCGCGGATGACAATATCGGGCGGGGCAACATTTACAAACGCTGTTGGCGCAACATTTAATGCCAATGCAGGTGGTGGTTTCCATGAAGGTCAGCCATTTGGACCACATAACACTATCAATAATAATGGTGGATTTGTTGCATTATCAACAGCAAACGGAATTGAGTTTCAGGACATTGTGACTAACAATGGTACTATGACGATTGGTAGTTCATTATTCTTATCACAGAATGCTGCATTAGGAAATGGTGGGCAATTACAGATAAATGGATTTAGCGTTTTGTCCGAGTCTGGTTCTATAACAAATGCAATAGGCGGAACATGGATATTAAGTAATACTGCTAACTTCCAACAGTTAGGTTCGCCAAGTACAGGTACTATTCTTAATGTTGGCTCGATTACAAATTCAGGTTCGATGATTTTAAACAATATGGACAATAATATAGGTTCCTGGACTAATAATGGCACTACCCGTATTATGGGAACATTAACTGTATCAGCACCGGGTACATTTACCAATGGTGGTACAGTTATGGGAACAGGAACGTATGTTGGTACGTACAATGCAGGTGCGGGTGTTATGTCACCGGGAACCTCACCAGGGTGTTTAACATTTACCGGAAGCTATAATGATGGTGGCGGTACATACACAGCAGAAATTACAGGTAACACTCCTTGCACCGAGCATGACCAGATTATTGTAAATGGTACACCGGGGTCAGCTACAATTAGTGGAACATTGAATGCAACAACATTTACCGATGCAACGTATGCAATAGGCGATAACTATACTATTATTAACGCTGTAAGCATAAGTGGTACATTTGGTACGTACAATGCGCCAACATTAACTGGTGGTTTGGTACTAACTCCAAAATATAATTATCCTTCAGCAGGTAAGGTATCGTTAGTTGTTGAATGTGCTAAAATTATAGGTGTAACCGGAAACAGCGCACCAATTACGGCAGGTAGCACAATACCTAGTACAACAAACAACACAGATTTTGGTGCATTAAGTGTTGCCAGCCAGGCAAATTCATATACAATAAACAATACAGGAACTGCAACCCTAAACATTTCAAGTATAACATCATCGAATTCGGGTGAGTTTGTTGTAAGCGGCGCGCCAACTACAGTTGCTGCCGGAGGTTCAGCAACGTTTACCGTTACCTTTACACCAAGTGCAAATGGCGACAGAACTGCAACCGTTACTATTAACAGCGATGATTGTACAAACCCTGCATTCAGTTTTGCTGTTAAAGGTGGTAAACAAGCGAGTGCGTTGGCATTTGATGGAGTTGATGACAACATAATTATCCCTACTCCTGTTAATTTACCTTTAAGTAACACATCGCGTACACTTGAAGCATATGTTTTGACACCATCTGCATTTACCAACTCAAGAATAGTTGGCTATGGGCAAACGAGTAATGGAGCGCAGTTTCATATGGGTATTCTAAACAGTAAGCTGTTCTTCTGGGGACATAATGCAGATGCTATTTCTAATACTACATTATCACCGAATACCTGGTACCATTTTGCAGTTACCTATGATGGTACTAATATAAGACTCTACATAAACGGTGTACTGGATAACACAACTCCGCTTTCCTTATCAACGGCAACCTCTCCTGTTACAATGGGTGGCCCTTCATCGTTGTTTTTCTGGGCTGGTGGAATGAACGCTACCGTAGATGAAGTGCGTATTTGGAATACGGCACGAAGCTGTGATGAAATTGCTGGTTATCGTAATTGTGAATTAGCAGGAAACGAAACAGGGCTGGTTGCTTATTACAAATTCAACCAAGGTGTAGTTAATGGTACAAACTCGGTAACTACAACTCTTACAAATGCAGTTAGCGGTGGTACTAACGGTACTCTTACAAACTTCAACCTGACAAATGGAAATACTACATCTAACTGGACAAGTCCGGGTGGAGTAACAACGGGAACAAGTTGTCCTGCAAGTATTACTGCGCCTGAGATTAATGTTACAGGAAATAGTAACAATATTGCAGATGGCCAAACTACACCGGGCACAACTAACGGAACTGACTTCGGAACATGTGTAATAAGTAAAACATATACAATTCAGAATACCGGTAATACTACATTAACAATAAGCGGAATTACCACAAGCAACACAACTGACTTTAGTATTGCAAGTGGTTATCCAACAAGTATCGCCGCAACATCTTCAGGTACATTTACCGTAAACTTTACACCAACTACCACCGGAACAAAATCATCAACAATCATCGTTACAAATAATGATTGTGATGAAGCATCATATGATTTTGCAATTCAGGCATCTTCTACTTTAACTGTTGGAACCTATTCTGCTACAACAGTACAGGCAGGTAAAAACACTACTGTAACACCAAGCGCAGCACCAACAGGGTGTATAACTTCAATGGTTGTTTACACAAATACAAATTTTGATGGATTGCTAACCGCAGACCCGGCCACAGGTGTAGTGCGCATAACTGATGCGTTGCCTGCGGGGACATATACCGTAACTGTTAAAGCATTCGGCATCGGGACTGTAAGTACAACAACTACATTTGCTTTAACAGTATCAAATCCTGATTGTAGTCAGGGCGGAACTTCAAGTATCACCTCAATATCATTAAACCCGGGAATAACTTCTACGTATGGAATTGCCTTGGGTGATTTTAATAACGATGGTAAACAAGATATTGTTGCCTCAAATCAAGGTAGTAATACAGTTTCTGTGCGTTTAGGAGATGGAGTTGGTGGATTTGCCGGAACAACAGAAGTGAGCGTAGGCACTGACCCATATCATGTAGCGGTTGGTGATGTTAACGGCGATGGTAATCAGGATTTTGTTGTAACAAATACAACAAGCAACACTGTTTCGGTTCGATTAGGCAATGGTAGTGGTGGTTTTACTGGTACATCAAACTACACGGTTGCATCAACCCCTAAATCAATTGTATTAACTGATGTTAATAACGATGGCAAGTTAGATATTGTTGCCGGAGTCCAATCGGGTATTAGCTTATTGGTTGGAGATGGAAGTGGTGGATTTGGTAGTACTGTAAACACAGCCGTAACCGGAAACACTTCGTTAATTACGTCGGGTGATTTTAATAATGATGGTAAAGCTGATATTCTTATTGCACACTTAGGAACAAATTCTGTGGCCTTGTTGATAGGCGATGGAAATGGCGGATTTGCCGCACCAACTACAACTACAGTCAGCACAGGAGGACATTCAGCAATTACCGTTGGTGATTTTAATGCTGATGGCAATCAGGATTTTGCTGTTGGCTTTGTTTCGCTTCCGGTTATTGATATACGGTTAGGTACGGGCAGTGGTACCTTTACATCGGGTGTTTCACTAAGCGCACCAATTACAAACGCCTTAAACAATGGAGACCTTGATGGGGATGGTAAACTTGATATTATTAAAGATAATGGTTGGTATAAAGGTAATGGTGATGGTACGTTCGGCTCATTACAAAACCTGTTAGGTGGTTTGTATTCTCCTTCAAACATTGCCTTAGGTGATGTAAATACAGATAGCAAACTTGATATTGTATCTACTAATATTGACCATGCGGAGGCCAGATTAAGTGGTATCAACGAAATTAATGTTCAAGGTGGTTCACCGTTAGCGAATATTGTTTCAGGAAGTACAACAGTTTCAACTACAAATGGAACAGACTTAGGTGGAATAGTTGGAACGAGTGTAGCGACAACCTATACAATCCAGAATACGGGAAATTCTACATTAAATGTTTCGAGTATAACATCTAATAACTCAGAATTTGTTATCAGTGGTGCAC
>JAIBAE010000007.1 GCA_019695345.1 Bacteroidota bacterium
GCACAATACGCTGCCTTTCCACCGTTTACCATAGTTGATTTTTTTAAGTCAACGGTAAAAGCGCAAACAGACATTCTTACCGATAACTACTCATTACCATTTATGTTTTGTGCTTTGGTAGGCTTTGTGTTGGCCCTACGGCAATCAGTTGGCACAACGTGGAATAACATTACAGCCAGGAATAAAGTTGTACTAATAGCCCTGATGTATGCACTTGCTTTGTGGTGCTCAATCATTATAGAACGTAAATTCTTACCCAATCATTTTTATCGGATATATGGAATGCTAAGCATAGCTTCCGGAGTTACGGTAGCGTTAATATTACAATGGGTTAAAACATTACAATGGAATAAGAATAATATACTTATATCGGGGTTAGTTTGTAGCACAGTTGTACTTTTTATTTCATTGAGCCCTGTATCCCGTTATGTAGTTCATGTTATGAATTTTATAACCTATCATAGTAACCAACAAAAGTTCGATACAGTGTATGAACGAAGCGAGATTGGGTACGACCGTGTGCAAGAAAAACAAATTGCGGCATATATAAATAGTCATTCAGAGCCAACGCATAAAACACTTGTCATTGGAAATGGCATTTCACAAACCTATATTCATGTACATAAACCTGTGTGGTCGTATTTTGGTGAAGCTCATTTCTATCATTCATCGTATGCCCCGCCAATTTGGGTTAACCGCTATCATCAGGAAATAACAATGGCCCATTGGATAGTAGTGTGTACCAACGATGTCTATCCTTTTCTAAACGGGCACGACCGAACAAGCTGGCAATCGCTGCAACAAGACTCCGCAATCTATCCGTATTTTACCAAGCATTTCCGCGCAGTGTTGCCGTTACGTTCCATGACGCTGTATCAAAGAATAGAGCCAGACTCAACACAACATATTCCGTAAAGTAGTTTTCTGCTAACGCATTGCCGCCCCAAACATGCACTATGGTATATCCTTCATCTGCGGGATAGAACCACCTGTAATAAACAACGGTTATCGTGGAGGTGTAATATTTCCAATACGTAGAGAATTTCCCACAGCGTTTCACAGAGTTAAACATAGAGTTCACAAATAGTAGAACAGTTTGATTTAGTGTGTAATTGTGTTATTCGCAGTTACAATCAGTAACGATAACGGCTGTATAAACCACAACCATATTTTCCGGCAGTACGCCGCTTTGGTTTGCAAAACGTGCGGTGCCGTAATGCGCAAGCAAAAGAACTTACCCACACTCCATAACAGAAAGCAGAATACCTTCTTATTTTTGCGGATTCTTTTTTACGATACTAAAAGGTAGAGCAATGAAATTTGTAACATATCAATCGGGACACGATGCGCGCCTTGGCGTTTTAGAAGGCGATGACATAATTGATGTAGCACTTGTACACGATGCAGCCCGCGGAAGTGCAAAGCTGCACCTTGGATACTTACCCGCAGAAATAATTGAGTTCCTTGAACTGGGCGATGCGGCACTTACCGACTTACGCTCTGCACTTGCGTGGTACAATGCCACAAAACCCGAAGGCATAACCGAAAGCATAAACGATGTTGCGCTACTATCACCAGTTCCGCGCCCAACATCCATGCGCGATGGCTACGCATTCCGCCAGCACGTAGAAGCCGCTCGCCGCAACCGTGGCGTTGAAATGATTCCCGAGTTCGACGAAATTCCTATCTTCTACTTTACCAACCATAACGCTGTAACCGGCCCGGGCGAAGTTGACGTACAGGATATGCACCTAAACCAATTGGACTTTGAATTGGAATGTGCAATTGTAATTGGTAAAGAAGGTCGGAACATAAAAGCGAGCGATGCTGATAACTACATTTTTGGTTATACCGTAATGAACGACTGGAGTGCGCGCGCCTTACAAATGCACGAAATGAAATTGAACTTGGGTCCGGCAAAAGGAAAAGACTTTGCAACATCGCTTGGCCCGTGGCTTGTAACCCGCGATGAACTTCAGCCGCGTTTAGTTTCCACACCAAACGGCGAGAAATACAACCTAACAATGGTAACACGCTTAAATGGCAATGAAGTATCGCGCGGCAACGTGCAAGATATGTCTTGGACGTTTGCGCAAATAATAGAGCGCGCAAGTTATGGCGTAACATTATATCCGGGCGATGTAATTGGTTCCGGCACATGCGGCACGGGCTGCTTTCTGGAACTGAATGGCAGCAAGGTGTTTAATCCCCCACTATGGCTTAAGGACGGCGACCTTGTTGAATGCGAAATTGACTTGCTTGGGAATTTAGTAAACAAAGTAGTACGCGTAGGCGAATAATAAATTTTCTGCTATCGCCAGACCGCACCGCGCCTTGCAGCAATGCAGGGCGCTTGTGTTTGCGGGAGAGAATCTTGGTGTATAAAAGGCTGGTTAAGGTGGATTGGATTGTAACGGTTTCGGGCTTTGCGTTCGGGCGGGTTTTAGGTGTACAAAACTCGAATGTATTCCTAAAGGAGATTAAAGGTATAGAACTCCGAGTTCATACGCTATCCGCCTGATGCAAAATACGTGTTATAGGCAGATTTTATTTCTTGCTTCGTTCATCCCAATAATTTTTACTTATTTCTCCGAACTGGTCAATTGTCAATTCATTTTGATTTTGGTCAAACACTTTTATTGCCTGACAACTAATACTCAAATTGCCGCCACAATAGTCAAAATTCGTGTCGTGTTGCTTACAAGCAACAACAACAACGTCATCATTAATGTTGGCTGAAAGTATTTCTAGCTCTGCTTTAAAAATATCAGAATAGTCAGACTTAACAACAGTTGGAAGGTCAATTAGATTTGTCCACGGGTCAAGTTCTAATTTGTCAATATTCATTAGCACCACGTAAAACCTGTCAAATGACTTTTCAATTCGTTCCGCCAAATATAAACAGTCAACTGTTAAAGTCAGCAAGTTTCTGCCTCCTGTCCACGCAGAAATTGTCCCATCGTGTAGGATTGAAAAAATATCTCTTATGTCTTCAGTTGTGGTCATCCTAAATTTACCTATAACACTATCATTGCCGTATGGCGGCAATTTTGCCAATAGCCGAAATAAACTTGCGGCAACCCACCTAATATAGGTAGGATTTGCGCAATACTATTATTACGTACTCCAAACATACCAATCATTTCTATTCCAACCTAAACGATTAACGGTGTGGTGTGTATATGGTTCTGTCCCCGCAGAATGTGGCAGTTTATGGCGATGGGGTTTGGGGCGGTTGGGCGATAGCAAAGCCCCCACCTGCTTGCCACGCGGGGAATTCTTCGTAATGTTGCAGACATTTTGTAGTACTTAATTTGTTTTTCATGAAGCGAGTTGTAGTAACCGGTTTGGGTGCCTTAACACCCATTGGGAATACAGTAAAGGAATATTGGGAAGGATTATCTTCGGGGAAAAGCGGTGCCGCACCTATTACCCGTTTTGATACCACACATTTTAGAACAAAATTTGCGTGCGAGGTGAAGGGATTTGACCCGCTTGCATTTATGGACCGGCGCGAGGTTGGCAGAAATGATTTATACTGCCAGTATGCACTTGCCGCCGCCAGCGAATGTGTTACCGATTCCGGAATGAATTTAGAGACCGTAGATAAAAATCGGATTGGGGTTATCTGGAGTTCCGGTATTGGCGGACTTATTACCTTAGAAGAACAATACGGTCAGTTTATTAAAGGCGATGGCGTTCCGCGCTACAGTCCGTTTTTTATCCCTAAGATGATTAGTGATATGGGCGCAGGATTAATTTCTATTCGCTATGGTTTCCGCGGACCTAACTTTTGTACCGTATCGGCATGTTCATCAAGCAGCCACGGTTTTATAGATGCATATAATTACATCCGTTTAGGTAAAGCAAACGCGGTGTTAACCGGAGGCAGCGAGGCAGTTGTTACGCATTCTGCTATTGGCGGTTTTAACGCTATGAAAGCACTAAGCGAGCGTAACGACTCCCCCGAAACTGCATCACGTCCGTTTGATAAAAACCGCGACGGGTTTGTTCTTGGCGAAGGCGCTGGCGCAGTGATGTTAGAAGAACTTGAACACGCACTTAGCCGCGGCGCAAAAATTTATGCCGAGGTTGTTGGTGGCGGTGCAACAGCCGATGCCTACCATATTACGGCAGGCCACCCGGAGGGATTAGGTGTTATGTTAGCGTTAGAAGAAACCTTACGCGAAGCAAACCTACAACCGGCAGATGTTGACTACATTAACTTACATGCTACGTCAACACCCGTAGGCGACCCCGCCGAAGCAAATGCAATAATCAGGATGTTTGGCGACCATTTAGATAAACTCCACGTTAGCGGAACAAAATCCATGACGGGACACTTGTTGGGTGCAGCAGGTGCAATAGAGGCGGTTGCAAGTGTTCTTGCATTACACAACAACACAGTTCCCCCAACTATTAACATAGAAGAACGCGATGATGCAATTGATGCTCGCTTAAATGTAACAGCTAATACGGCTGTTCAGAAGGACATCAATGTAGTAGTAAGTAACACGTTTGGTTTTGGCGGACACAACGCAATTATTGCAATGAAACGCTATACCGAATAAGACTATAACAACAGTACCATACAAACGGGCTTTACTACAGTAGAGTCCGTTTGTTTTTTACAAACACAACCCCAGTAAGTACACTATGATAGTATCGTTAATTGTGGCAATGGACAGAAACCGTGGCATCGGAATCAACAACACGCTCCCCTGGCGGCTCTCGGCCGACCTGAAGATGTTCAAGCAATTAACCATGGGGCATCACATCATATTTGGCAGAAAAACATACGAGAGTATTGGCAAGCCATTACCCGGTCGCACAACAATCATTATAACACGCAACACACAATACAATGCCGAAGGTTGCATTGTTGTACAAACCATAGAACAAGCAATAGACGTTGCCCGCAACGCAGGCGAAGAAGAATGTTTTATTTGTGGCGGTGCTGAGATTTATAACCAGTCGCTTGATGTAGCCGATAAACTCTACCTTACAGAAGTCCACGCCGATGTTCACGCCGATACGTTCTTTCCGCAGATAGATGAGCAAGAGTGGCAAACAACCTCCAAACTGGACTTCCCTGCCGACGAAAAGAATCAATACGATTTTACATTCCGTACATTAGAGAAAGTTATTAAGTAAGTTGCTATCGCATTGCCGTGCCGTGCAATTCTACATCAAATAACCCACCTTAAACGGGACAAATCCTTGGATTTAGGAAGTTTGTAGTGAGATTGCTCAATAGTAGGTGAAAATAGCCGATAGTACACGTAGAATCCCAACTAAGAAACTACGCCGAAAAATGTACTATGCTAAGAGTAACTACACCTTGTGAAATATAGAATAAACATACTACCACCGGAGTATCAGCAACGGATTATTAACCATAATAATCTGAGGGTTGATTCATTTTTAAAGGTAGTTTCCTACATCATGCCTGTAATAATAATAGTTAATGTAATTATGTTACAAGGCAAGTCAGAACTCTTTGCATATTGGTTAATGTTGGCTTGTAATATTGGAATGTTTGCCATAGGAGTCTTTCGGGAACGTATTGTTTGTACTCCGGAACAAATCCAAAGAGATGCAGAGAGATCCCACTACTCGCTTCAAAGATGGCTTGTTCTGTTTTATATGCTTTGCCTAACCAATAGTATCACCGATATATTTGCCAGTCAACAAACATCACTCTCAATATTAGTGTCGTTGTTTTTTGCATTCTACTTTTTGTTAGAAATCACAACAGCAGTTACTCTGTTTTTGGTAAACATATGTACTGTAATCGTGATGTCGTTTCTCACTACATCAAATCCGGATGTACTTACAGCAGTTGTTGTAAACGCGCTCTCCGGATTTGTGCTTGCGCTAACAATGGTTGTGCAGTTCCGTAAAACATTTATTGCCGATACTGAAGCAAAGCATAAGTTAGAAATTGCAAATGCAGATTTAACTCACCTACATCACGAAAAAAATGAACTAATGGGAGTAACCGCGCACGATTTACGAAGTCCGTTAAGTTCAATTGCATTAGCCGTTAATTATGCAAAAAAAGGTCTGGAAAAAGGCGATACAGAGTTAACCTCAGAAAACCTGACTTTTATATATGGCGTTGCCGAAAGAATGAAGTCGGTGATTAACAACTTCTTAGATTTACACAGAATAGAATCGGGAAAGATTGTTGCAAGCTTACAAAACATGGATGCAGTAAACATTTTCGCCTACGTTGTAAAGCAATTTAAACCACAGGCAGACCATAAAGAAATTACGTTATACCAAAACATAGTTACTCATGCGCCAAGTGTTATGGTAGATGAACAGTTAGTGGTGCACGTTTTCGAAAATCTTATATCAAACGCTATAAAATACTCACCATACCATTCAATTGTTACGGTTGGAGTTAATGTAACGCCAACGCATGTACAGTTTATGGTAAAGGATGAAGGCGAAGGCATCAGACCCGATGAACAAAGTAAACTATTTAAGAAGTTTTCAAAATTATCAGCCCGCCCAACCGGAGGCGAGCAATCGTCGGGGTTAGGGTTGGCAATTACACACCACTATGTAGAATTGATGAGCGGCAACATCTGGTGCAAATCAGAACCAGGCAACGGCTGTGAGTTCTATGTAGAGTTTCCTATTGCCCAACCACAACAAACAACAGATGTACAGCTTCTCCACAACAACTCCTACGTAGTAGCCAGTTCTTCTGCTACTTCAACATCTTCTTCCGAGTATAGGAAAAATTAAGTACTTCACGGCTGTGCTTTTGCTATCGCCCGACCGCACCACACGTTGTACATCAAACTACCTTCAGCTGCGGGATAAAAGCTCGCATAAACGTTAAACGGTTATCGTGTAGTTGTAATATTCTTTCCGGCAAGCTGTGGTTATGTTGGAATGTGTTGGTTGGTGCCGTTTTGCGTTAGCAACAAAAATTACATCGAAGCAATCTTTCTGCCGGCACAATCGTATGCTTGTAGCGGAAGCTGCTTGCTGAAGTGTTGTGTGTAGTCCTCCCGGAACATAGTCCAAATCATGGTATCGCGTGGATTGCCGTTAACATCGGTGCTGCGGTTACGCAAGGTTGCTTCGTGCAGGAAGCCAAGTTTGTGTGGAATGTTTGCACTTGCTGTATTGTTGGGGTCGCAGTGAATTTCAATGCGTTGCAGTTGTTCAACCTCAAAACCAACTCGCACCAATGCTTGTGTGGATTCGGTGATAATTCCCTTGCGCAGATGTGATGCACTTAGCCAATACCCAATCTCCATAGCATTGTTCCCTATCCGCGGGTGCAGTCCCGTGCCGCCAAGTAGTTCGGATTCATCGCTGTTAAATATTCCCATAATATAATCCTGTCCGGCATCGTACTTTGCGCGGAACATTCGGAGCTTATCAATTTGTTCTTCTATTCCAACCGGTTCGGTTTTAGCCCACGGTAACCACTGTATCAGGTGCTCGGTTCCGCAGTTCAAACTGTTGAATAATAACTCGGCATCAGCTGGTTGATAACATCGAATTACAAGGCGTTCGGTTTCGATTCTGTATGTTTTTATATTACCCATTCCATTGTATAGTTAGTTAGAGTTCTGCCGCAGACTTGTTGCAAAGATAGGTAACAGCTATTTTGTTTTTGCTTTTTAGGAAGCTGAGGATGCTTCCGGCAGGTTGAGATTATGTTATTTGTTGTTGTTTGGAGCCGTCGGGCGATAGCATAGGATGTTTCCCGAATTTCATAACCCGAGGTAACCAACTGCGTGAGCTATTTTTCGTAAGTTTGTGTTCGATTTTTTTGTTTAGGATTATAACCAGCCCAATAGATATTCATGGCAGAACCGGACGTACTATCAAAATATGAAGCAGTTATCGGCTTAGAGGTGCATGCGCAACTAAAAACAGCTACCAAAGCATACTGCGGTTGCTCTACACAGTATGGCGCAAGCCCAAATGTGAATACATGTCCGGTATGTTTGGGGCATCCGGGCGCGTTGCCGGTGTTTAACAGAAATGTTGTAGAATTTGCCTTACGTATGGGGCTTGCTACAAATTGCAGCATCCGCGAGCATTCTACATTTGCCCGTAAAAATTACTTCTATCCCGATTTGCCTAAAGGGTACCAGATTTCCCAGTTTGAAGACCCGATTTGTTACAACGGCTTTATAGAAATTGAACTTGGGCAGGGCGAAACCAAGAAAATTGGTATTACAAGAATTCATATGGAAGAAGATACGGGGAAGTCTATCCACGATTTGGATGTTGACACCCTTGTAGATTTGAACCGTTGTGGTACCCCCCTTATAGAAATTGTAAGCGAGCCAGATATACGCACCGCAAACGAAGCGTACAGATACCTTATGGCTATTCGCCAAATTGTGATGTACCTTGGAATTTGCGACGGAAATATGGAAGAAGGCTCGTTGCGTTGCGATGCAAACGTTTCTGTGCGACCCCGGGGGCAAGAGAAGTTTGGAACAAAGACCGAAGTTAAGAATTTAAACTCGTTCAGGAATGTAGAAAAAGCTATAGAATACGAAATTTCAAGGCAAATTGAGGTTTTAGAGGGGGGTGGTGTCATACATCAGGAAACCCGAATGTGGGATGCCGCAACTCTATCCACAAAAGGGATGAGAAGTAAAGAAGGTTCCCACGACTACCGATATTTCCCTGAACCGGACTTAGTTGGTGTTCATGTTGCAGACGAATGGGTAGAGAGTGTAAGGGGGGGGCTCCCGGAGTTGCCTTTGGCGCGTAAACGTCGGTTTATTTCGGACTATGGTTTACCTGAATATGATGCCGGGATTTTTGTTGAAGAGCAATCGTTAGCTGAATATTTTGAAAGCACATGTTCGGCATTAGAGAAAAAAGGTAACGACCGGTATAAACTTGTAAGCAACTGGATGATGACCGAAGTAATGCGATATTTATCGGAGCAGAAGCTTTTGGCAGCAGAATTCCATGTTAAGCCGCAATCAATAGCCGAGTTAGTGGAGCTTTTTGCTGATGATGTGATAAGCAGCAAAGTAGCAAAAGAGATTTTTCCGGATGTGTTATCAGGGAAATCTCCAAAAGCTATAGTAGAAGAACAAGGATTAGCGCAGGTTTCGGATGTTTCGTGGATAAACGAGGTGATAGCTAATATCTTGGCTGAAAATCCGGATACCATTGAAAAATACAAAAACGGTAAAACCAACGTGTTTGGTTTTTTAGTTGGTCAGGCCTTAAAAACCACTAAGGGGAAGGCCAACCCAAAACTTGTAAACGAAATTTTGACCCAGAAACTGCAAGATGCAATAAAAGGGTAATTATATACTTAAGTAATATCTGGCAAACAGATGTTTCTGTGCTGCCAACATAGTAAAGGAAGAATAGTATGCCGGTACCAAGAACTGAATTTATCTGGATGAACGGAGAATATGTTAAATGGGAAAATGCAAAAGTGCATGTATTATCGCACGTACTGCATTATGGTTCAGGTTGGTTTGAGGGAATCCGTTGTTATGACACAAAAAGAGGTCCTGCTATTTTTAGGTTAAAAGAGCACATCAAACGCTTGGAAAACTCTGTAAAGATTTATCACGCAGAACTCCCCTACTCACAAAAGCAAATTTGCGATGAGACGGTTGAGTTGGTAAGGAAAAACAAGCTGGCGAGTTGTTATATACGCCCTTTAGCATACCGTGGCTTAGGCGAGATGGGGGTTAATCCGTTGGGCTGCCCTATGGAGTTGATTATTGCAGCATGGGAATGGGGTCGTTACTTGGGTAAAGAAGCATTAGAAGAAGGTGTAGATGTGTGTGTGTCATCGTGGAATCACTTAACACCCAACACAATGCCATCAATCTCAAAAGCTTCTTCTAACTACATGAATTCTCAGCTTGTGCGATTAGAAGCAGTTCGGCACGGATATTCGGAGGGTATTTCGTTAGATTCTTACGGTAACCTAAGCGAAGGCAGTGGTGAGAATGTGTTCCTTGTAGCCGACGGTACATTAATTACACCACCGGCAGGTGCTTCGTTACTACCCGGTATTACCCGTGACACAGTTATTCAGCTTGCCCACGATTTGAAAATTCCGGTTAAAGAACAAACTATTCCACGCGCAATGTTATACGTTGCCGATGAAGTGTTTATGACTGGCACAGCAGTAGAGATGACTCCTGTTCGTTCGGTAGATAGACTTACAGTAGGTAGCGGTAAAACCGGACCTATTACAACAAAATTGATGAAAGCATTTTTCTCTGTTATTCAAGATGGCAAAGACCCACATGGTTGGCTTACGTTTATTAATTCTGGTAAGAAAACCACTTCTGTCTCAAAAAGTGCTAAAAAGAAAACAGGCAAAAAGTAAAAGCGATAGACTATAAGTAGGATTCTTAGTAGAGTAATTGGAAATACACAACCGGAGATTATGTATTATGCCACAGGCAAAAACTGCAACAACAAAGAAAACAACAGCTAAAACTAATGGTGCTAACGGCATTTCACCAGCCGGTGTATCATCAATATCAGCATTTGATTTTACAGGTTTTGATAACGAGACAATTATCAAGTGGTACACGATAAATCATCTTGGTAGAAAGCTCGACGAGAAGGCTGCCATGTACTTAAAGATGGCAAAAGGATGGTCGTATCATGCACCTTGTGCCGGACACGACGGAATTCAGATTGCTATTGGTCAGACATTCCGTGCCGGTAAAGACTTCTTATTCCCCTACTACCGTGATTTGCTTACATGTCTTTCGGCGGGCTTAACGCCGGAGGAGATAGTGTTAAATGGTTTAAGCAAAGATGGTGATGTTGCCGGAGGCGGACGCCATATGAGTAATCACTTTGCAAAGCCTTCAATCCGAATACAGAATGGTTCATCTTGTACCGGAAATCACTGTCAACACGCAGCAGGTACTGCTAGGGCTGTTAAAAAATACAAAGGTGATGAGGTTGTAATTTATTCCGGTGGAGATTCTGCATCAGCTGAGGGGTATTTCTACGAAGCTGTAAATGGTGCAAATACCGAAAAACTTCCGGTGATCTTTGTTATTCAAAATAATCATTTTGGTATATCGGTACCTTTGCGCGAAGCATTTGCTTCCGAAGTAGTTTCTGACCAATTTGTAGGATTCAAGAACCTAAAAATCATTAATTGTAACGGGCGCGATGTATTTGATTCTTACCGTGCTATGCAACAAGCAGTAGAGTATGTACTCTCCGGTGCAGGACCCGCCATGGTGCATGCAGAGTGCGATAGAATTGGCTCGCACTCTAATTCTGATAACCACGAGTTGTATCGCACCAAAGAGGAAATTGATGCAATGAAAGTCCGCGACCCTCTTCACCTATTCCGTCAAGCAATTCTGGATAAAAAGATACTTACCGAAGAGCAGTTGCAAAAAATAGAAAAGGAAAACACAGATAACATGTATGCCGCATGTGATAAGGTTGAGGCATCTGCCGACCCAAGTCCAGAGTCATATACTGAGTTTCTACTTCCACCTTCTGTTGTTGATTATAACGATAATTCCGAAAGCCGTTTTGTTAATGACCCAAATGCACAACAATACACACTACGTGAAGGCATTAATATTGCAATGAAAGAAGAGTTCCACAGGAATCCAAATACATTCCTCTGGGGGCAAGATGTGGCATCGGTAAATAAACAAGGTATTTTTAATGTTCCTAAGGGAATGTTAGATGAGTTTGGCAACGACCGTGTGTTTAATGCCCCAATTGCCGAAGACTATATTGTTGGTACAGCAAACGGTATGTGCCGATACCGCGATGATATACGAGTTGTTGTAGAAGGTGCTGAATTTGCCGATTACTTCTGGCCGGCTATGGAGCAGTTGTTAGAATGCTCGCACGACTACTGGCGCACAAAAGGTCAGTTTACGCCTAATATAACAATACGTTTGGCAAGTGGTGGTTATATACAAGGTGGTTTGTACCACTCTCAAAACCTTGATGCAATTTTTGCACACCTGCCGGGAATTCGTGTTGTGTGCCCTGCTTTTGCCGATGACGCAATTGGTTTAATGCGTAATAGTATCCGTTCGCAGGGAGTAACTATGTACCTTGAGCCAAAGTATCTATATAATTATCGTCCAGGCTCAACATCTAAACCAGCCGATGATTTTATCATTCCTTTTGGCAAAGCAAAAGTACGCCGTTTGGGAACTGATGTTACAATTATAAGTTACGGAAATGCTATACATATATCCTTAAAAGCTGCAGAACAGTTGGCTGCTGAAGGTATTAGTGCAGAAGTAATAGACTTACGTTCTCTTCGCCCTTGGGATAAAGAGAAGGTGTTTGAATCGGTAAAGAAAACAAGCAGAGCTGTAGTTGCACACGAGCATTATTTAACAGGTGGTTTTGGTGGTGAAATTGCATCTAGCATAACAGAAGAATGCTTCCGTTGGTTGGATGCACCTGTTGTACGTATTGCCTCTAAGGATACTCCTGTTGGATTCTCAAAAATCTTAGAAACTGCAATACTCCTCAATTCCGAGGATATTGTTAAGTCTGTTAAGAAAGTATGTAATTACTAATGGTTTTGCTACCGCAGGACGGCATAGCACATCCAGCTGAAAGGTAGCAAGCGTTGCCGGACAGCGTGGCTATTTTCCAGAAAAGCGTTATTCGTATAGTAGGTATTCGTTTTATTGGTGACGATCTGTCCCGCAGGAAACCGGTGTGATTACAAGAAGTTGCGGAGCGGTTTGCGAAAGCAGAAGAAAAATTAAATAAATAAAGTGTGGTGTGGAAAACACACTGTAAGGTAAATCTGACACTTTGTATTAACGGTGGTAAAAATCTAATTGCAAGATGTTGAAAGTGAGTTAATAAATATATCTTGTTATTAGGGTGCTATCATCTATATTTGCGTGCCTTGGTGTATTATGAGCATGTACACTGCGCATGTCCGCGCCCGTAGCTTAATGGATATAGCGTTGGATTCCGGTTCCAAAGGTTGGGGGTTCGAGTCCCTCCGGGCGTACTTAACTCTTTTGATTTATAGGTATTTATAGAATTTTTATTTATGAGCGAGAACCAGTCAGATACTTTGCAACAACAAGATGAAAATGTTGTAGAAGCAACCCAGGGGAGCGGTAATGCTTCAAATTGGTTGCAAGGTAATCTTATGTATATAGTAGGTGGGGTGATTGCTATTGTATTAGTGATTTTTGGTATAAAATGGTACAGTAGTAATATGGAGGAGAAGGAGCAGGTAGCAAGCTTAGCTCTAAGCAGAGTAAAGACTTACTACGATGCAGGCGAGTGGCAAAAAGCATTAGATGGCGACCCGAATAAAAAAGTCCGTAACGAGACGATAATTGGTTTGAAGTCAATAGTTGATGAATACGAGTCAACATCAGCTGGGAAGTCTGCGGCATTATACGCTGGTAATGCGTTTGTGATGTTGAAGAAAATGGATGAAGCTGAAAAGTACTTTGAGATTGCATCGAAGGCAGATTCGAAAATCGTGGTAGTTGGTGCAAAATCAGGACTTGCGGGATGTTTGGAGTCAAAGAAAAACTATAAAGAAGCGGCCGACATTTACGAAAAATTGTTAGAAATGGCTGATGAGGTTGGCGGCAAAGATCGATATGAATTGTATGCAGGATTGTGTTATGAAAAGTTGGGTGATAAAGTGAATTCAGAGAAAATGTATAGAAATTTACTGGCTGAGTTTGAAAATTCTGAATATGCCGGGGAAGCAAAGTCGGGATTAGTAAGGCTTGGCATGGTTGTTGAATAAGGTAGTAATTGCTACGGTGTAAAATAATGCGCCTGACACACAACAACAGAGACAAAATTCAGATGAAATTCGGCAAAACCGCAAAAACATCTAAGGAAAGACGACCAAAAGTGATAAATAAAAATAAATTTTTAATAGTTAGTAGTATTAATCCATTCGGAGGTAGTATGCATCGTTGGTTTCGTTTGAGCACACTGCTTGCCTTGTTCGTATTAGCGACAGGTGTGAGTGTTGCACAATTACCCGTTAAAGATGTTGCCGGGCGGATAGCACAGAATGATGTGCGTATCTTCGTCCGTGATACTCTTTATCGTATCAGCGGGCCCTACATTGTAGCCGGGTCATTGGTTATTGAACCGGGGACTACAGTAGAGTTCTTACCGAACGGTCGCTTAATTGATTCAGTTGGTGGTAGAATTATCGCCGACGGTCGTGCAAGAGCGAACTATTCGGGTACAAATTATACTAATGTGTTCCGTCCAACGGGCGCATTAGCATATGATTATTCAGATCCGGCATATTTTATGTCGAATGCTGCTGTTTCGGTTTCATCTCAAATTGAGCCGACTATTCACAGCGCAAAACGCGACGTTACATTTAACGTTGTGTTAGATACATTGGCACGTAAGATTGAGAACTTGCCTGCTCCATTAGCTGCACCTGCGGTTCCTGGTTCGGTATATCCATCTTGGCCAATTGCAATCAATCCGGATCCATTAAACCCGGGAGCAAATCCAACGCTTCCTCCGAACACATATGTACCAACATTTGCTTCGCCATTTGTGGCTGCAACTGTAATGAATGGTACATCGTATTATAACACAAAATTCGTTGTTACGTACGAACAAGCGTTATTATGGATTGCAGCACGTTTATCCGATCCAACAAGCGACCCTGCAATTAGAACATTGCAATGGCGCCGTGTTGGCCGTCGCGATTCATGTGCAACTGCTGTGAATATTGGCGGAGTAATTTGTGGTAACCGCGCTGTTGATAGAATTCGTTTTGTAGGTAAAGCAATAAATAACTTCTCACGTGAGTGGGGACATATGATTGTGTTACCAGGTGCGCGTACAGCGTTCTTCCGCGATTGTGATTTTGAAAACTTCAGAAAAGATACAACAGTAGACCGCGTAGATATATACCAAGGTACAGGTGGATCAGCATCTGCACCTGGTACATTAAACTTTAACTTAGTTTCATCTACGCAAGGCTCAGGTGGTGTGTTAAGTATATTGTCATCACGTACATGGATGGTGAACTGTAACTTTAAGAAAAATATGGCACGCTACCATGGTGGAGCAGTACAATTCTTACAGGCACCAGTAGCACCTACAGGTCAAACTCAGTATCCTGCAACATTGACAACAGGTACTGCGGCAAACAACCAATACTTAGCATTGCCAGCATCATATCAACCAGCAGATTTAGGTAATTCAGTAGGTACGGGTCCAATTATTGTAAATCAATATTTGTTTGAACAAAATACCTCGAATACTAGTACATTATTACCTGCACCAAGAATAAATTCAGATCCTAACAATATGTTGTATGTGCGTGCACATGATAACTTATACTACCCAACATTAAAAGAAATGGATGATCAATACCGTCAGTTAATTGACGATGGTCGTCTTGCGGTTTATTTAGGACGTATCCGTCAGTTAACATTTACAGAAAACAAAGTACTTAATGCAAATATTAAGCAAGTAGTAACAAGTTTAGGTGTAATTGTTACTGATGATGATAGTTCGGCAGCTACAATTGAGACCAATGCCAATAGATTATTTAAAAATCAGGCATATGGTGGAGCTGTATATATGAGTGGACGTTGGGGCATAGATATCGGTTTAGGTGTTAATGATTTCCAAGGTCGTGACTTTGTAATATTCGATGGAAATAAAACTCAAAACCATCAGCCTGAACAAACTAGTGGTGTTAGTACAGGTGGTTCTAAAGGTGGAGCGATATATGTAACAGGTTTTACTTCGCTTGTAACAACCGGACGTTATCGTTCAAATATGACTGAAACAAAATTCATTACCAATACATATAACTCTGCTGCTTTGAATCAAGGTGGTGCAGTTTATATGGCTGCAACAGCAGGCCGTTTAATGTTGCGTGGTGGTCAGGATGTACAAGTACCAATGTATATGACATCAAATAAATCTGACCGTGGTGGTGCAATTTATGTAGATGAAAACTTTAGCTCAGATCCTAATCGCCCATCTCCACATATTGGTGGTAACAATGTAAATAATATTCAAGTACGTAATCTTGGGTATAATATCAAATTACAGAACAATACTGCTACATACGATGGTGGTGCAATTTTCACAAAGCGCAATTACTTAATGTATGGTGCAGGTGGAGTAGTAAGTAATGTAATATTAGGTTACACTTCAGCGCATTTACTAGAATTAAGTGGCAATATTGCGGGTTATTCAGGTGGTGCAGTTGCAACACATATGCGTTCAGGAGTTACAGAGCCTGAGCGTGGTTATATTCGTGTTGTTCGTGCAATATTTGATAATAACCGTGTAGGTGAAAATATTGATACAAGCGCAGCTGCTAAGAACAGTGTTCGTGGTGGTGGAGCATTGTATGCTTTAAATGCAGAGTTGCAAACAATACAGGGTGTAAGATTTAATAATAACCTTGCACAATGGGGTAATGGTGGTGCTATTGCATTAATTAATCCTCGCCCATCATTTACAACTAGTGGATCGGCAACAGGTAACTTCCAACGCGTATTCGCTACAGATTTAGATGTAGTAACATATGGATCAAATCCAGCATTTGTTACTGGATTCCAGTCAGTAAACGATCCGTTTACATTTAATCCAAATAGCGCGTATCCTCCTCACGTTAACATGTTGACAAGATTTTTAGATAATAGAGCAGTAGAAAATTCAGCTAGAATGGGTAGTGGTGCAACACAGGCTGGAAATATAACACTACGTCACCCAGGTACTGGTGTTACAACTGGTCCAGATGCTGGAATAGGCGGAACACAGTTACAAGAAAATGGTACAGGTCTTGGTGGTGCTGTTTATATTTTAGATGAAATAACAGCAGCAAGAGCAGGACGTTTAGACTCAATTTTCTTTAATCGTGTAAGATTCCAAAATCAATCAGCATATAGTGGAGCAGCAGTATACTCAGATAACTATGACTTAAAATTAGTTATGTTGAGAAGTTTTGTTGCTAATAACACGGCAACATCGAATGTTGGTGCAACACAAAATGGGATCACAGGCCCAATGATTACATTAGGCACAACCACATATAATGCAGCATCAAGTGATTTAGCTGGTGCGATTATATATGGTGAAGCAATTGGTCCAGTACCACAAGCAAGTTATAGTACAGCTGGTAATTCAATGTATGATAACAATGCACGTTTCTTAATTCGTGTGCCAGATGCTCCTAATACTAAAGGGGTTTTAGCTGGGACGACAGGAATTGGATACGGTGGTGTAGATACATTGCGTGGAAACTATTGGGGACGTACTGAAGCAAATGTAACGACAAAAGTATATCGTTATGATACAAGCGGTAATCCTGCAGATTCGGTGTATCAAGAAACATTCTTCTGGGCAGGTGATGGAACACAACAATTAAGATTTATGCGTGGTGGATCAGGTAAAGACCAAGGTCCATTCGAAAGCCCATTGCGTTATAATTACACACCAATTCCAGTATTAAATGGTGCGAATGAGAACACGGTTAATACAGCATCTATACCAGAAAAATTGTTGCAACAAGGTAGAGTATATGACTCATATGATAAGGGTACAGATATTAAACTCTTAGATTATGCTTCACGTCGTATGTCTCCAATTGAAGATTTTGCAGTTGGTATTCCAACATTATTACGCAAATATTCAACAGTTAGCGATGCGAAAAATCCATCATACAACAAGTATATTAAACGATGGACACGTAATCCATTTGTAGCTGAAGTTGATCCAAATATCAATGTATTACAAACAGAATTCAAAGGTGATCATCCAATCGGTTACCCACTGTTCTTAGAGGCTCAAGCAGATTATTCATCATTAGATGTAAATATTAGTAACAACGACGTTCGTTCAATAAATGAAACAGTGTTCTTTGTAATAAATACTTCGACAGGTGACTATATTCGAGTAAATATGGCACAATTAGATAACACAAGTGAAGTGTTTAGAGCAAGGGTAGATATTGTTCCAGACTCAACAAATGGCGGACAATTCCAAAGTGGTTACCAAGCGCGCAGAAATGCTGAAGGTTTAGCTAACTTTGGTACAGACTTAGCGTCGATTTTAGCAGCAATTAAACGCAATGCTGAAAATGAAGACTTAGGTACATTACAAGGTCGAAAATACGAAGCCTCAGCAGCTGGAAGTCAATTGGGTGGTTCAGGGTTCTCCTTATCAAACCGTCCAACATTACCTGCATCTAACGGTGGTGCGGAAACTTACTTCGCTGGTGAACGATATAATGCAATTCCAGCAAAAGCCGGTGATAATATCGCTATCGTTTCACGTTCAGCACTTTGGAGAGAAGTTGGTTCAAATAATGATGCATTTGCTGGAGCATTAATGTTCAGAGTAGGTACATCAACACCTCCTCCAGTGTGGACAGGTAATAAACTTTCAACAGCATTGCCGTTGCAACAAAATGGTACACCAGTGCCTCCTATCTTCAGAAACAGAATATTTGTATCGGAGGATCGAGTTTATCCAAGAGACCCAAGTGATCCAAATAATGCCGGATTCCCAGGACGTGACACGATTTTTGCAATTACTGCACGTGATACAAACTTGTTCTACAATCCAAATGCAATATTGAATCCAGCTGGATTTACACGCTTAGATTATGGTTGGAGTGTAGATGCAGGATCAGGATTATCACATTGGTTAAAAGCTGATACAATCAAAGCTGATCAAACAGCTCCATTAAATGATTGGTGGCAGGCAAAAGGGTATGTTAGATTAAAAGGTCAGCCTTCTAATCCATATATTGTACCAGGTGGAGAACGTGTTGTTGTTACAGCTCGAAACTTCCCACCAACTTACCGCACATTAGATTCAATGAAAGCAGCTGGTGTTGCAGATAGTGTGATTGCAAAATATATCTATCTCTATCCAATGTACTTTGCAAATCAACAGTACGATGGAACAAATGCACGTTGGTTGCAACAAGATACGGTTAACTATGGATGGAATTATGACACAGCATATACTTTCTGGATACATGTAACAGATAGTTTGCCAAGGATTGTGGATATTATTAATCCATGCCCTGCTCCAAACAATGCTATATATGCGAATGTGACAGATAAATTGAGAATGAAATTCGATATTCAATCGGATGACGAATTAGAGGATTCTACAGCAGACGCAGAAGGTTGGGACTTTAAATATGGCCGTACATCATATGCATTCCTATCAAAAAATCGTAACGATGTAGGACAGGATACGGCAAATGACCAAATAACATTGGTTCGTCCTCACTGGATGAGAAATGCTAACTTCCGTAAGTATTCAGACCCAACTCAGGCAGACCCATTTGCAACTGACTATACAACGAAAGGTCAATTATATGTTCAAATTGATTCTGCAGCAGCCATACAGGAATTGAGCCCAATATATCGGATACACAATGCATTGAATACAGATACAACCATGACAATAGTTGTAAATGATGGACACAGTGGTATAACAACAATGAATAAACGCATTATTGTTAACATGATGCCAACAATTATGAACACTGCGTTAGCAGAAGCATGGGAAGATCAGGATTACAATAGTGATTTGTCTAAGGTAGAACCTGATAGTATGCGTCGCATTATTGTAAGTGATCCAAATTTTGGTCAAATTATGCAGAAGTATGAGTTGATTTACGGCGACGATTCACGTAAAACAGCTGGTATTCCAAGAGATGCATGCTTCCCTGAGGCAGGAAATTGGGATATATCAAACGCATCTACTCCAAAATGGTTAAAGGTAAATGATGTAAATGGTGTTTTATATGGAACACCAAGAGTAGGTGATGCAAAAGTTACCGATACCACAGTAAAAGTAACAGCGTTAGTAACCGATGAAGGTGGTTTAACACATGTTAAAACTTTAGATCTAAAGATTAACGGTGTAAATCATCCGCCGCATATTACATCTGCACCCAATGTACGTTGTATAGAAAATGGTCAGAACTTTACCGATACTTTATGGGTACATGATATAGACTTGCGCCGTGATGAAACAGTATCCGGTCGTGTAATAAGTCCTTCTGGATTGACGCTAAATCCATCTACAATTGATGGATGGAAATCAAAAGATTCTACACAAGTTTACCTATCAGGTACTCCATTTAACATTACACCGTATACAACTTCGGTTGACGTAAAGATTGAAGTAACAGACCGTGCTGGATTAAAAGACACAATTGTATATAAAATTAATGTGTCCGAAAAAACAGAATGGACTGCACACATTCTAATTGCAAACAATCAAGGTGGATTTGAAACATTATCATTTGGTAATGGAAAAACTGCAACAACAGGAGATAATCCTAACTTAGGTGGAATTGGTAAATTAGATTCAAATTATTGTGAATACGAATTACCACCAATTCCTCCATTCGATGTGTTTGATGCACGTTGGATTATTCCATCCAAAAACGGTATGTTAAGAAACTTCTTCCCATCATGTAATAATGGTGATAAGAAAATTGAAATCTACAAAGGACACTTCCAACCAGGTGGTGTTAATGGAAATACTTCAAACTATATTCCAATAACATTCAAATGGAAGAAGTCAGAAATTCCAGCGGCAAATGACGCTCAGAAAAACCCATGTGGTGCTTCATACTTCTTACAAGATGGTTTAGGTGGATCGTTGTTCAGTATTAATATGAATACTGGTGGTTATAAAGTAATTGGTGGTAGTCAGGGTAACTTTACAGTGACTGAAAATGGTGACGAGGTCACATTAACCATTAAAACGGACGCAGTTTCGACATTCAATATTTTATGGGATCAATCTACAGATGTTACAGAACATCCAACAGGTGATGTAGTTGAGAATTCGTTACTACCAGTTACACCAAATCCATTTGATAACGAAACAAATATCAATTTTGAATTGGTAAATACATCGAAAGTAATGTTAGAAGTTTATGATAATCTTGGTAACAAGGTTGCAACATTAGCAAACGGTGTATATCCAGTTGGACGACACAATATTGTATGGGATGGACACTCATTAAACAATGATTATGTGCCATCAGGAACATACACAATTAAATTAACAACAGGTACTAACAGTACAGTTCAAAGAGTAGTGTTTGTACGCTAAAAGTGCTGTCACTGAGGGGAGGTTTCACACCTCCCCTAAGTGAACATGATTTTTGAAAGCAAAATTTATAAATTAAAAAGCAAAGGGTATTTTGCCATGAAAAAACGTGTATTATTATTAGCGGTGACAGCTCTATGTTTTGCGAGTATTAATTTATTCTCGCAGATCTATGTAGAGTTTCAACCAGCAACAAAAATAGGGGGGCGTCCATACGTTCAACTACAAGCTGGATCACCTACAACTGTGTACACCGCCACAGATTTCAAAACGACTCCAAACGTTGATCCAGATGATGGATTTGCAGTATCACAATTACCATTTACATTTGAATATAATGGTGTGAATTATAATTGGATTGCTGTTAACGTAAACGGATTCGTAATGATGTTAACAGATCAGAATGTACCATTAGGATTAGTGGGTATGCATATACCTACTCGTCTATTCGATGGTTCACAATTCCCAAGAAACGTAATCGCTCCATTTTGGGGAGATCACTATTTCAGAGTAGGTGGATTTTTAGAGCCAGGATATATGGCATCACAAGTTTTAACACGACCAGTGACAGTTAACGGGCGTGATGCATTTTGTGTTGAATGGAGAAACTTGAATATCAATGATAAGACAATGCCATCATCCGTTGGAAATTTCCAATTGTATTTGTACAAACAAGTAAATTTACCTGGAAATAATCAAGGTGATATTGAATTTGCATACGGACAAATTGGTGGAAATACAAACACACCTTTAACTACTGTGATTACCCGTAATGCAGCAGTTGGTATGAAAGGAAATTCAAATCAAGGTGATTGGATTAATGGATTAGAGTTTTCAGGTGGGACTCAGGCAGCAAGAACATCAGTTCGATTAACAAACCAGTGGCAACCATCAGGTGGTAGCGATACAGTTATTAGTTTTAGTGCAATTCCAAGATTACGTTTAGATGTTTGGGGTGATGGAGATGGAGATTTTTCACAGGCACCAGGAGCACGTCATTATCAAAAACCGCAAAATCAATTTGTAACGGCTAATGACGCTTTAACAGTGTTGCGCTCAGTGGCTTCGAATATTCCATTAGATAGTTTGTATAGAAGAATGGCATATAAGGCTGATGTCGATCATAACGGTCGTTTTTACTATTCTACACGTAACAGTGCAAATACTGCAGATGTTGCAAGATATCGTAGAGAAGTTACATTCCGTACTCCATCTAATGATCATACTTTAGATATGCCAAATGATAATTCATTGGATTATAGTGCAATCTATTTTCAAGTAAATGCATATGATGCAGCTTTAATTATGCATTATTTAGGTGGTAGAGTTGTGCAGTTGCCTTGGACATTAGATTCTATTGTACCGTTTGGTAAAGTAGGAAATAATGTTAAAGCAAATGATATTAGAATATCAGATGTAACTAAATTGTCAGAAGGCATATATAAACTAACAGTAAATATGAATGGACAAACAAATAGTCCAATTAGTTCAGTATTTAATGTGAATGGTGAAATATTAAATGTAACTACACCATCCGAAATGCAAGTATTAGCAGTTGCATCAGATAATAAAGTAGCTATAGCTGGTAGTGTTAATGCTGATGAAACAATGCCGATTGCATATGTAACAGTAAAGATTAATGATAGAGTAGTTAAAATTGAGAATAATGAGTTTAATGGATTCAAAAAAGATGATATTTCAATAGCTGTAAAAACAGTAACTGAATCGACAAATGAAATATTGTCTGAAGGAACACCAAATCCATTCTCAGGTAGCACATCATTCAAGGTAAATATTGTTGAAAATGGCTTCTACACATTGAATATATATAATTCAATTGGTAAAATTGTTCGTACAATAGTTGAAGGTGAGCTTGTTAAAGGAGAATATACATTTGAATGGAATGGTAACGACAATGCTGGAAATAGTTTAGATCAAGGGATGTATATTTTTAGATTAGAAGGTACTGGCATCAATACAGCAAGAAAAGTTGTATTGGATAAATAAGATATTATTGATGTGTATCGTTGTAACAGGGATTTATATTCCTGTTACAACAGATGCATGGGCACAGAGAACACAAGAACTCGATATTAAAGTTGACACAATAATTGATTATTGTGGAGATAAGAATATCGTAGTGCTAATAAATGCAGGCGAGATTAGTGAAAATGACAAATTAAATCTGTATGAGTTTAGCATAGGTTTTGATAAAAGTAAGGTTAAGTTTATAGATGTTCTAAAATCTGGTACTTTGAGTGAAAATCTAGAATATGTTATTAGTGGCATTCAAGACACCGGAGTTGTAAGAGTATCAGGTTTCAATGTAACAAAATACATTAAAGGTAATAAACCAATAATTGGATTATTATTCAGATATGTAGGTGTGTGTAATCAAAAAGTATATTTTGATAATAGATTCACACCTGAGACAAATGAAAACGCTAAAATCAAGTTTGAATATAGTAAAATAGGTGAATCAAAACTGCAAATTGTAGATAAACCTGAACGTTCTTTGAAAATAGAGTTCTCAAACGATACTATTAAAGTAGGACTGAGTGAACTGATAAAAAGTGTGCTAATTCCAAACGTACCAATTGGTTCTTCAACAAAGTGGTTATCAATAAAATTAGGATTAGAAAATCAATTTGTTATTGATAGCGCTAAACTTAATGATACAAGTAAAGTATCACTAAGTATTAAAAATGATATACTGCATTATGTTTCTAAAGTAGGCAATTTAGGTGGCTCAATACCAACTTCACTATATATGCGATGGATAAATAATACGGGTGAGCCAATTGGGATAACAGGCCAGATAATTAATTATGACACTTGTGCTTGTATATCAAAAGCAGTATCGGACACATTATATATAGCGAGGGAAGAATTGTCAAGTAACCGTGATAATTATTCCGAACCACCGAACCTTATTGAGGTTATACATAATAGTAACGTTTGGGAACTCAAGTCATCAGAAGATATGCTACGTGTATCAGTTTACAATGTGCTTGGAACATTGATAAGACAATTTGACGAACGTAGTTATAAAACACTGATAATTGACAAAAGAAACATTCCAAATGAGATATCCTTCCTAAGGATTGAGTTTGTGAATGGAAAAACAACAACAATGAAATTGATCAAATAATAATTAAGTTATTTCTCATTAACTCTGAGGAGAGGTTATGAACAAAGGGTATATCTTACAGAGGGTACTGCGAAAAGCATTAGTATTTGCTATGCTGGCTGTTACTCTACTAGCTATTGATATGCAAGCCCAGATAATTCGTCCTGAAATCCCGCGTTTAAGTTTAACTGGAAACGAAGGTGGATACAATCAGGCGTTCTATCCGGATGGACGTATGTGGGTAACCGCATCAGGTGATCCAAGTTTATATAATAATAATGGTCCAAGATATATTCTTGTACCAGTGTTTATGAAAAACTGTTGGGCATCTAAGTCACCATATACTGCTGCACCTATCTATAGTTTTAATTTTAAATTACAATATGATAGCACTGCATTGAAACCAGTAGGTGTACTTACACGTGGACCATGGTTAGAAGGTTCGCATCCTAATGTGCGTTATGTAAAAGGTGATAGCGCGTCATTAGCTGATGGATGGCAAATTACTTGGGACGAAGCTCGTGATACAACATATCAAGTTCAAAGTGGCTTGATTACAACAACAAACCCGAATAAATATCGTGGTAAACGAGTTCGGATTGCTGCACAGTCACCACGTCCATTACCATTAACCGGTGATCCAAGAAACCAAGATTGTAATGGTTTTTCGTACATGCCATTATTGTATGTACGATTTGAAGTTGTAGGTCGTCCGGGTTTAGGAGTTAGTGACGTAACACCTATGATTATTACACCGGATTCAATTTATTATAATAAACTCAACGCAGCATTGGAATCTCCATTCCCAGGGGACATTAACTACCCAGCTCCTCCACCGTTGGACAAAGTGTTGGCAGGTATTGACTATGATCGACTTGGATTTGAACCTGCAGCTGTAAATAATATCCGTAAAGGTATGATTTACGTTCACGTACGTGAGGCTGGTCGTTTTGATTTCTTACCAAAACCAACAGGAAATCCAAACGAAGTATCGGTAGTAAATGTTGATGACAAAGATACGTTGTTCCAACTTCGTCGAGTTGTTCCATTTGATCCAATTTTGCAGCAAAGTTTGGGTCAAGCACGCGCTGGTATACAGGTAACTTTAAAACCCGATGGTGTGCGCGCAACAAATGTTACAATCGAATCAGATGCTCCATGGTTGAAATTCCAAACCAAAGGAACTAAAAACCCAATTCCTGCTCCAACAAGATTTGGTAGAATTGCATACATTGACAAAGGAATCTTAGGACCACCAACAGGTTTAGGATATCCAGATGCACAAAACGCAAATTTACCTGCTGCAATTGACCCATTATTGAATTTAGATATTATTTGCGACCCAGCTGGTCTTACTGATGATCCAGGCAATACACCAGCAGTTGATTATGCAGGTCGTTATGTGGGATATATTACATTCAAATCAGATGTTGCAGATATAGCACCAGTTCGTTTGAAGGTAGTGTTCTTATATATCCGCACACCGGATGAAGCATATGATGGCGTTCCTCCGGGTGATGATTGGGCTAAAGGTATGCAGATTATCGTGCGTAACTCAGCACCAATACCACAATCATCTAAATTGATGTTTGGAACAGGTTACCGTGCAACACGTGCAGCTGATTCATTATTTGGTGAATTTGCGTATGATGTAGCAGCACCATCTGGCTTCTATGCTCGTTGGTTTGCGATTGACTCAGCTGGTTTAGGACCAAATTATTTTGAATGGTCGAACGGTTTAGGTGACTTCACAGGCGTATTCTCTTCACGTGATGTTCGTGATATAACAGAAGAGAAAACATTAATTTATCGTTGTCGCTTTAATGCAGGTGGCTCGAACAATTACCCTGTAGTTATCACTTGGGATCCAAATCAATTCCCGGCAGGTGCACAGTTGTACTTACGTGATATTGACAATGGTAAACTCTTTGGTTTAGATATGAGAACAGCCACACAAAATCCAGATGGCACACGTTCATATACAATTCGTGATGAGAAGATTACTGCATTCGATATCGAATACACGCCAGCTCGTGCTACCCGTACATCGGATTTAGAAAAAGGTTGGAACTTTGTGTCATTACCTGTACGTCCATCAAATAACGACTATCGTCAGGTATATCCAAATGCTCAAGGTACAACACCTATCAAATTCTCGATGGATATTTACCAAGCAGAAGAGCAATTACGCGTTGGTACAGGTTACTTTATCCGTTTCCCACGCAAAGAAACAATCACAATCTCTGGTATTTTAGTAACTCGTATTGACAAAGACTTATACCCAGTTCACGTTTATGGTGGATGGAATACAGTTGGTAGTTTGTCAGTTCCTGTAACAGTAGATAAAATGGATTTCCAAGCACTAAACAATCAAACACCTGCTCCACAGCGATTAAGTGGTGTATTTACTTACTTAACCAATCAAGGTTATCGTGAAGTATCTCAAATCGACCCAGGTAAAGGTTACTTTGTAAAATTGAATGGTGAAGGATTCTATAAAATCCAGGCTGATGTTACAAAGTCATCTGAAGGTGTAACCAAAGGTGATGTATTAGCATCATGCGCAAGTGTAACAGTACGTGATAACAGCGAACGCGAAAATGTTTTATTCTTGACAGAAGGTCGTAACAATATTGATGTAAATCAATTTGAATTACCTCCAACACCTCCTATGGATTGGTTTGATGCTCGTTTCTCAAACAACTCATATGTAGAATCAGGTGATAATGCTACTTTACGTTTCCAAGGTGTAACATATCCTGTTAGCTTAACATTTAACAATAACAAGGCAACATATACGGTTGTTGAACCATTAACAGGTAATGTTATTGGTCAAGTTAACAACGGTAATGGTAAAGTTGTTATCAATAACGAGCGTATTAGCAATGTTCGTATTCTTGTAAGCAATACAGAAGCTGGTAACTATGATATAACAGCATCACCAAACCCAACAGTTGGCGTTGCTCACGTTTCATTCACATTACCAGAAACACAAAACGTTACAGTTAAAGTATTCAACACAATGGGTCAGGAAATTGCAACATTAGTAAATGGTGTTGTATCAAAAGGCTCAACAACAGTTGACTTTGATGGTAGCAATGTGGCTGAAGGTACGTACCTAGTTAAATTAGTAGCTGGTGATTTCGTTGCAGTTCGCAAAGTAAACATCGTTCGCTAATAGGTAAGTAATCAAGTTAAAGTGGGCAGCGGGTTTACCGTTGCCCATTTTTTTTACTACTATGTGAATTGTTTGATTTATAGTTGTGTTGCTAACGCAAACTGCAAAATGGCGATAAGCAACAAACCAACCTACGCAATGCAGGACAAAATCCTGATTTACGAAATAGCCAAAATCGTGATATGAGGATCAGTCCGGCAAATGGTGATTATGTAGTTGCAGTGGAAAGTTGCCGTTAGCGATAGCAAAAACAGTAAAATAAGGAGCTTATATGAGACTATTAATTTTAGGTTTAATACTTATTGCAAATGCAATGTATGCCGGAAATGCAGAGATAGAAATGCGTATGACATTGAAAAATGAGTTCAATAAATCGTATACCGTAATATGTGGTGTAGATACAAAGGCGGGAGATTCGATTGATGTATCGATGGGTGAATTTGCATTTCCAAATTTCCCACTAGATGGTTTTCATGCGGCATATATAGTTACAGATATGGGAGAACGTGTATTAAGTTACAAAGATATACGTAACAGAAAAACCGATATGAACTATACACATGAGTACAAATTGGCGATACCCGCTCCAACAGATATTAGGGGGAAAGTAATTGATATAACATGGGCTTGGCCGTTACCGTATAACATTGATTCGATTACGGTGACAGATGAATTTGAGGGTCTATTTGTAAAGTTTACGTTAGATAAAACTGAAAAGTTTACACTATCAGATAAGTCAGCAAATCTTGAAAAGTTTAACGTAAAAGTATATTATAATAACAAGGTAGTTACAGTTGAAGAGAGAGAAGAAAAAGTTACGTTAGTTCCAAATCCAACTGAAGGATTAATAACAGGTTCAGTTGTATGTGAAAGAATTGAAGTGTACAATACTTTGGGAGATTTATTAACTTATACTACAGATACAAAGACAGTTAATCTAAGTGATAAACCATCAGGCACATATATAATAAGATATTTTTATCAGGGAAAAAGTGCTTCAAAAATATTCGTAAAGTTATAGATAGTTAGTAAAAAACATACCGTAATTTTGCAAATGATTCACACCGCGTATATGAATACGCGGTTTTCTTGTAAAGAATATAAACTACCATCATCACATGAAAAAACTTACTCTAGGTATTGACGGTTTTACATTTAATGATTTATATAACTCAGTAAAGCTCGCAGAATTATATTCGGAATTCGTAGAATACCTACGCCATAGGGACGCAGAATTATGCGCTAAATATGTTACCTTAGTTCAGGGTAAAAAGAACGATTCATCACCAGCTGCTTCGGCAATATTAATGGAAGTAGCAAAAGTTGTTGAACTATTTGTTGTGCAGTTATTCAGGATAGAAAAAGAAATTAGTGTGTTGAAGACTGGTCTTGCAGATGAAATATACGTGATGAAATTTAAGGGTAACTTCCTGAAAAGAGCAACTATCAGAAAGAAAGATAAACCGGAAGATCAGAGTGAACAGAGATTCACAATATTGACAGACGAATACAAGAAGATACAAAGCTACTTCCCTACCTTAGATTGGACCAAAGAAGAAGTGGCATTAGCAACAGCTGTGGAAATGTTATCGAGATGTGTTGATGGTACAAATAATGATTTTACAACGGACACAGCGAAAGAAATATTAAATACCATTGAGGATTACTACTTTCTCAGAAAGATACGACAGCCCGAAACCTTAACAGGATGGATGAGTACACGTGTACCAAAGAAGATAGACTATAACCATTTAGTACATGTTGAACGACCAAATGCTAACATACCAGAATTAATAATGGGTAGCGAAAAGCATTGGAGAAGGAGAGATGGTTTTAGCTTAACTGATGACCGTGGAACCATGCATGAGGCCATGGGTGAAATTGAATACTGCATGATATGCCATGAGCGAGAGAAAGACTCATGTTCTAAAGGTATGAAAGAGAAAGATGGCTCGTTAAAAAGTAATCCGTTAGGAATTAAATTGGCCGGCTGTCCATTAGAAGAACACATTAGCGAAATGCACGCGTTAAAAGGAAAAGGTAGTAGCATTGGTGCATTAGCATTGATTACCATAAACAATCCAATGTGCGCAGGTACAGGACATAGGATTTGTAATGATTGCATGAAAGCATGTATATATCAAAAACAAGAACCGGTAAACATTCCTAAAGTGGAGACATCAGTACTAACAGATGTATTAGCGTTACCGTGGGGTTTTGAAATATACGCGCTGTTAACACGATGGAATCCACTAAACATTGAGCGCCCATACGCATTACCATATAATGGTAAAAAAGTGTGTGTGGTTGGGTTAGGTCCGGCGGGATACACATTGTCACAATACTTGTTGAACGAAGGGTTTGCTGTTGCTGGTGTTGATGGATTAAAAATTGAACCATTGACGGTTGAACTAACAGGTAACAAAACAACCGAACCAATGCCAATATATGATTACAATAGTGAAATTGTAAAGCCATTAGATGAACGAATTCTGGAAGGGTTTGGTGGCGTAAGTGAATATGGTATTACAGTACGTTGGGATAAAAACTTCCTGACAACATTACATCTAATGTTAAGCAGAAGAAAAACGTTTACCATATTAGATGGCGTTCGTTTTGGTGGAACAATGACGGTGGATGATGCCTGGGAACTTGGCTTCGACCACGTGGCTGTTGCAGCTGGTGCAGGAAAACCAACGTTTGTGTCAATGAAAAATAATTTGAGCAGAGGTATTCGCAAAGCATCAGATTTCTTGATGACATTGCAACTAACCGGAGCTGCAAAAAAGATATCGTTAACTAATCTACAAATACGAATGCCAGCGGTTGTGGTTGGTGGCGGGCTTACAGGTATTGATACCACAACGGAAGCAATGGCATATTATCCGGTGCAAGTTGAGAAATTCTACGAACGTACTGACGTGATAAGAAAAGAATTGGGTGATGAGAAGTTCTGGAAGTTGTTTGACGTTGAGGAACAGGATGTTGCTAAGGAATTTATTGAGCATGGTAAACAAATAAAAGAAGAACGGAAACGAGCGGCAGAGAACAATGAGTTACCTAACTTCATTCCGCTGCTGCAATCGTGGGGTGGAGTAACAATGGCGTACCGTAAAAAAATGCAGGACTCCCCTGCGTATCGCTTGAATCATGAAGAAATAGAAAAGGCACTGGAAGAAGGCATTTACATTTTAGAAAACATGAGTCCGGTTGAAGCTAAACTTGATGAATTCGGTGCCGTAAAAGCGATGGAATTTGAACGCTACAAGATTGATGAAGAAGGCAAATACTACGCATCCGGAGAATATGTTGAAATGCCTGCAAAGAGTGTGTTTGTTGCGGCGGGTACATCCCCAAATACCATGTACGAAAAAGAATATCCCGGTACTTTTAAAATGGATAAACGCGGACAGTACTTCCAGGCTTTTGAGATGATAGAAGTAGAAGCATAGTGTTCCCCTCTTCTGCCGAAGCGAGCCGCAAGCGCGCCAACCCGGTGCGAACCGAACGATATGCTGCGCTGTTAATTACGAATGACGGATTACGAATTACATACTCGTGCTTTATACCGTTGCTGCTTTGTCATTCTGAGCAACGCGAAGAATCTGTTTAATTGTAGGTTGTAATAATAGGAATCAAAATCGCTCAAAACACGGGCGAATGTCTATTCGCCCCTACGGTTATAATAATACAGTGTGCCGTTGTACATACACCTAAAATCATGGCTTGACATTCTGAGCAACGCGAAGAATCTGTTTAATTGTTGTTTGTGAGAATAGGAATCAGAATCACTCAACACACGGGCGAATATCTATTAGCAACTACAAGTTTGTGGTGTATGTACATGAGTCATTGATTCCTGCGCCACGCATTGGTCGGGGCGGACCGGGTTGCCGCGCAGGCGCGGTCGCTTCGGCAGATGCGGGAGAATATTATTCCGTTGCTATTCTGATAACCACCGCACGATTCATAGAACGTCCCATAGGTGTAGTGTTAGTATGAATACCGCTTGGCTTTAAAGATATAACAACTTGTTCTGTTGATAAGCCGATGAGTCGCATTGCTTCGCGGGCACGTGCTTGTGCAAGTGTGGTGTTGTGTTCATCGGTACCAAGGTTGTCAGTTAAAGCAATCAATTCTACTTTCCTGCCTTTGGCAACATACTCACGAATCTGCGGAAAGACTTCCGAGTTAATTTGATAAAACGTTGGTTTATCAAAATCGCAGAATCCAACAATCCATTCTGAAACATCGCCATTATCGGTATTCACAATGTTGTGAAGTGTTGAAACAATGTTACGTTTAGGTTGAACGGTAAATTGTATGCGTGAATCTTTTTGGTTCCCTGCCCCATCGCTTACGTTAAGTGTTAACCCGATTTGCTGCGTGTGCATAGCTCCTAAAGATTCAGGTGAAAGCTTGATGTAGTTTTCTTCGTTGGCATGTGTTGTTGTTGTATTTCCATTGGTGGCAATGGATAGTGTTGCATTTATAATTGTAGTGTCGGATTTATACGACGTGTGCACCCGGATATCGGAGGGGGGAACAACATTTGAAACGGTATCGTACTTGATAGTTGATATTGGTACGTTGCGCTTGCCGGTATTGGAAAGCGAGAGTGTTACACTGCGCATTTCTTCGAGTAATTCGGGATAACGAGAAACTGCACTTGGTGCTTTGATAGTTGTTGTAACGTGAATGCGCTGCGCAGTAATACCTGATGAGCGAAGTTGTGATGCCATCGCTTCTGCGCGTTGAGTGGCTATGGTTGGTGGTTCATCGGTTGCGGCACTACCAAGGATATTAATGTGTAGAGTAGTGTCGGATAAACATTGTTGTACAACTGCATCGAGTAGAGATTGTTGCTCAGGATTGAATTGTGAAGTGTTGTTAGAATAAAACACTTTTGGAACCAACACTGAAGTAAATACGTGCTGAGTTGAAGGAACATCAACAAGTAGTGTTTCGTGGTTGTTAATGGCTACGTTATTATACACCGCTCTAAACACCGTAATTGAAAGTTGCTTAGGTTTAACCACAACCACCGGCGGTGTTGGCGGCGGCGGAGGAGGTGGTGGCGGTGCTACAATGGGAGATGATTTCCGCAATTGATATTGAGCTGAAATACCTGCACGAAGAACCGATGCTTTCCATTGTAATGATGAGACAAGGTTTGTTATACCATAGGTGTAACTCACTTCTGGGGAAAGGGTGAGGGATTCCGTTTGATATACATCGTAACGGGCTGCAAGGTTGATACCGGCGTATAATCCCGCAGACTCCGGAATACTGCCTGATACTTCGTTTCGGGTTGTTGTCCCCGTCTCAAACACAGCATTAGAAGGAGTTAGAAGTGTTTCTTTCTGTGAGTAGGATGCGCCAAGAAAAGTTCCCGCTTCTATACCAAGTGAGATACCTAAAGGCAATGAAGTTGGTTGTATGTAAATGTAAGGTTCAGCAGAAAGTAACGAGAAGGAAGCATCCAGCAAATGTTCTGATGTTCCCTTTTGTACTGTGTTACCAACAATGATGTTAGCAAAGAAGTTAGTTTCTTTTAATGGTGCACCAATGGAACTGAAGCGGATAATTCCACCAAGGCGGTAGTTCATACCAAGCAATGGTTTCTTAGGAAGATACTCAGCACCTGCTCCAAGTGTTAGGCCAAATCCCGTTCCGCCGGTAAACTCTACACAACAATTTGGAATGCCGGGTAATTGTGAAAACGATGATGAGTGAAAGTTACCGTTTCCGGAAATGTTAGCAATGAGTCTCCAAGGCAGTAGGGTTGTATCTTGGGCAGATAATGTACTACATGATACAATGGTGAGTAGCAGGATAATCCACGATAACCGTTGTGATAGTAGTTGAGATTCTCTTCCGCAGATGGAGTTGGTTTGTTGCTCTCCGTTTGGTGCGGTTTGCGAAGCAGATGATAATTTCACTTGTTGTAAATCTGGTTGTGTTTTCATGTTAACGAACCACCACAAGTAGTGATGAGACAGTAGCATCGGGTGAACGAAGATTGAGTGTGTATGTACCGCTTGGAAGTTGTGCTATAGTAAGTATCTGTGTTGAACTTCCTGATGTAAGATGTAATGGTTGTTGCAAAGCAACTTCGCCGGTTGATGTAACAATGGTACAGAGTACATCGCGGGTGGAATCGCTGTACACAGTTAGTTCTGCATTGCCGTTTGCTACAGGATTTGGTGTAATACGTTCCAGTGCAAGTTGAGCAAGTTGCTGAACACGCCTATCGCCACATAAGTTGATAAGTTGAAATGTTCCATCGGTTGTGGTAACTGTTGTAGCCTTACTCCAGAAGAGGGATTGTTTATTGAACTCAATGGGCGATACATCGATTTCTGCTAACCCGGCAACGCCGGTAATGTTTGCTACTGTACCTTGGTTTGGAAAGTTACCTTCAACTGAAAACTCAATGAGTCGCTTATCCCCTACTATTTCATTCCGTAAAAGCTTTCCTGTTCCGTACTGGCTTGTTACTTCTTGCGGCAGGAAGATACGCGGGTTAATGAAAATTTGTGATGTAAATGTTCTGATGCCATTATAGGAAAATTGTTCTTTAGTATTAAACTTCACCGGAATTGTTGCGTTACCTTTTGGGTCAGCTTCAACGCGCTCTATATATACAGTTCCTGTTGCAGTATATAAACGAATTGGAATTGAAAGTGGCGTAGCACATGGCTCTAATATTCCAACCATTTGTGCAGAAGTTGAATCGGTGTTATTCCATGTGATTGTTACCGGAAGTGAATCGTTCGCATTGATAACACGTGGTGTAGTAATGTTCTGCATAGTAAAGCCATTGGCAGGTGTAATACCAAGCGATGTAAGTGTTATAGGATTATTGTTTTTGTTACGGATGTAAATGGTGCGTGTAGTTTGCTCCGGTATAAACGTGAGTGGGTTTGCCGTTGCTTCTGTTTCGGCACCCGAACCACGCCCGCGTAAAATTACTTTAGAGTAGATTTTTCGTTGACCGCCATAATAAATGTAAAGCTCGTTTAATGCAACTCCTAAATCTCGCGGAGTAAATACAATGTGCATTTTTACTTCGCCGTTTTGTTGTAGTGTATCGTTAGCAATTGACGTTGTAGTAGAGAACCACCGATTGCTTGGAGCATAGATAGAAGTTTGGTCGACAACCAGCATTGCGGGGTCGTTGTTGCGAAGAACTACAAGGTCTTTCTCAATACTTTGCCCAATACAGATGTCGCCAACATCAATGGTATCGGGAACGGTTAGAGAGCGAGGAATTGAATATCCTTCAATGGGCACATTATATGTTGTGTTACATGTGAATGTGTTGAAGATATCTTTGATAGTTCCGGTATCAAGCGGGTTGAACGAAATAGGGATTGAAAGACATTCGCCCGGTTGTAAGGTATCGGGGATTGTAGCACCCGAGATACGGAACGACGTATTCCCATTTAACCAATCTCCCCCCAATGGAACGGGAAGTATTCCTTTGTTACACATATTTAGCGTAAACACCGTGTCGCTTTGAGTAAACGCATAGGTTGGTTTCATTACTGCTTTGGTGATTTGTATTGTAGGGCGAACTATAGAAAACTCTGCATCGGATATATCGGACTCCGGAAAGATGAACTTCTTAACTTTAAGGTTATCCGGTGAGTTTGCAGATGAACCAACTGTAAGCCCGTCGTTACTGAATTTTAAATCGGTAAGTGCACCTTGATGTGAAGTAAGTGCGCCATATACCTGATTGGGAGATATATCCCATAACGGTGCCTGTGGTTGACCTGTATAGCCAAACACAACATAGCGCGAGGTTGCATTAGTAGTAACACCAATAGGAGTGCTTGATGCTTTGCGTTGTGAGCGTATAACTTCTTGGGTAGATATGTTGATAATATGTTGCTCGGAGAAGGAGCCTTCTGTTAAACTCCCTGCCGATACTCTGCACCCAACGGCAATATTGTTGTTATCGGGTAATAAAATACATTGTTCAATAAGAGGTAAACCGGGAATTGATACGAACGATTGAATAGTCCAATCGGGCAACGAGTACACAATGATTCTACCATCCATAAGTGTGGCAACAGCTTTATATTTCCCTAATCCAACCGACGTGATAACCGATGGTGCTTGAATTGTTTGTAGTAAAGAGCCATCGGCAGTTGAGTGAAGAGCAATGGTAGTACCCAACTGTGGTATCAGCGCAATAAATGTTCCCGATGAATCATACAATGCTGCTTTGTATCGTGTTGTGCTATCTAATGCAATAGTAGCTGTTGGCAACTTAGAATTAGCGGTAAAAAATGCTAAAGTATCTGCAACAGCTTTAGAGTACGTTGAGCGATATGCAACAAAAAACGACGATGCAGATGTGTAGTTAATACCAAACGCTGTTGCATTTGATTTGTTTAGCGTATCGGTGCGAATACCCCATTTATACAGCTGTGCTCCGTTCTCAACATCCCATTCAATAATTTCGCCATTACGATATGCCCCAAGGATTCGTTTGCCATCGGGAGAAAATGCAAATTTATCTACGGAGGTTTTGTTCGTGCCGGAAAGCAGTAGTTCTTGTGTATTTGTGTTTACCTGGCTTACTCTGATTTTCATAGACGAAGCGGGAATATCCGGCACCGTCCATTTACACGTGCTATCTGCTGTTACCGTTATTAACTCCCATTTGGCTCCGTTATCAGTAGAATACTCTACAATGCTTTCGCCGCCGGTTGTTGTACCGGTCCAGGTAATAGTTGTTTGTTGGCAAGGAGCAAACTGCTCACCGCCATTAGGGTAGGTAACATTAAGAATTGTTTTAGCAGGTAGCTCAAAAATATTGCCGTACAGCTTTATACGTTCTACAGCACCACCTTCGTAGTACACAGTCAGAACATCACTGTAGTATTTATTCTCTTTTGGTGAAAATGTAATTTCTATTGGATAGCCAAGCGGAGAGTATGCATAACCGGGAAGTTTGTAGGTACCATTCCCACCTTTCCAAACTGCCTTAAAAAACGGTGTTTGTGTAGCAATAGAATCAACAACAACCGGTAGTTCGTTCCCATCTTTACTTATGCGGCCCGTAATGGCAAAACACTGAACAGACTGAACGGAATCACGTCCGGCAGGAACATTGCCGCAATAGTATTCATTAATACGTACGGCGCGCCCATCTCTAAAGCGCATTTGTGGGTTTCCTTTAGCTAACCCCGTTGCTTGCGATGTGGAAATACTTGCTGTGTAATTACCGTTAAACGCAACAAGTGTTGCAGAAACACCCTCCGAAGTTCTGTTGCGGGTATACCATGTTATAGTTTGGGTACCGTCGCCTTCGGGTGGCGAAACAGACACAGGCACAGACGTTAGTACATCCTCTATTATAATAACGGATGATGTACTTAGTGCAAACGGTGATTTATTAAGAGTAGCTTTAACACGGGCAGTAAGTTTTGGGTATGCCGAGCCGTTTAGCGTGTTCCCTCCGGAAAACGATAACGTTAGTTGCGCAAACCCCGAAACCGTGCACAATAGCAGGAATCCAACCGAAACAATAATAGTTCTAAGTAAAGAATATATATGCACAAATATTCAGTAGTAAAAGTTTAGATTACGCAAAATACGGCCAATACGCCAACGTAGGTATTAACTCCTGTTCATCCTAAAAAATTCCCACACATAGTGTAAGGCACGGCAATAACGCAAATTAACAGGAGGCGTTTCATGGCAAAGAGTATTTACTATATGCTTTGGTTACAATTATGTTGCTATCGCATAGCGGCACCGGGCAACAGCGTTCAAACAGGGCACACCCTGCCGGAGAGAAAAGTAGCAAATTATAAAGAGCGGTTACCGTGATAGGAGTTTGGTATACATTACAGTAACGTTTATTCATCTATGTGTGTTGACGAAGCGTCACTTCTTGATTTCATATAGATACCGTGCGTATTTATCGTCGCCCCAGGTAGCGTATCGGAGTGCTTCCCGGTGGCGGTATTCCCACAAACCAATACTTCCCTCTTGAACAAAGTCGTTCTTCATACGTTCTAATACTTCCAACTTTCTTTTCCAATGGTTTATTCCTGAAACAGATAAATCTGTGTAGGAATACTCCAAACCCAGTTCACGGAGAACATTTGCCAGATGTGTTTTATCGGGCAATAGGTTGGCACTATAAGCCGTGTCCATAATCCATTGCGAAAAGTATGCATAGATATGCCCGCCATCTTCTAATAACTCCCGTGCCATACCGATTGTGTTTTTTACATTATGCGAATAATACAACGTATCTAAGAATAATACGCTGTTATATTTTTCGCTACTGTGTATGTTGTTCAAGTTCCCAACTTCAAAGTATAACAGGTTGTTATCCTTTGTTCGTTCGCAGGCATTTTGTATGCCTTGGCTGGATATATCAATACCAACACAGTACGTTTGTGTTTGTCCGGAAATCCATTCTGTAATTTTTCCGTTGCCACAACCTATATCTGCAATCTTCTTCGATTCAGATTTTTTAAGCAAGTCTATAAGAATGGAAAGCTCCGCCTGGTCTATCAAACCATGCTGAGATAAGTCTAACCCGTACACTCTTTGGCAAAACAGTGAATGGGCTGCACTTTGTTCTTCTAATTGGAAATAGTTGTCGTATTCATACTTATAAAATGGTACCTCAAATTCGATTTCGCCTTTAACAGTATTTCCGTACTCGGTAAAGGTGTATTCGCCGGATTCAAATGTTAACACGTTTTTCCGGCACAGACTTGTAAAGGCTTCCGTCCAATATTCTTTAAAGTCTCCAATCCAGATATTCCCAAATTCTTCTATACTATCTTGGGTTGCTTTCCGTTCGGGCGAGAGACCCATAAACAGGGCATATCTGCTTCTGAACCAAGCTAATGTAGTAACTAATTGTTTTTCGGATGTTGAGTATGTATTCTGAGTAGTCATTGAGTAAGTATATTACTATGGTTGTTTGTTCAACATTCGTTAATAGGGAATGTTTGTGATTACGTAATGGTTTAATGGTTGTCTCCAAACTTACAAATCAATTGGTTTATATCTATCACGAACAACGATGTTAGGAGGTGGAGGTTCTTTTTCCGCATGGTGAGCAAACGTAACAGCGTTCAAACAAGGCACACTCTGCCGGAGAGAACCTCAGTTTTTAATAGTTCGTTTATGAGCTGAGGAAGGAATAAACAATATACTAACGAGTTACTACAAACCTACCCGAACTGTGTAGCCCTTCCGCTTGTATAATAATGGTGTAAACACCGGATGGCAATTGCGATGTATCAATAGAATAATCATTATATAACCCGGAAGTTATAACCGAAGGAGAGATTGAGTTACCAAGAACATCGAAGCAAGTTAGAACAATGGGTGAATGATATTCATCTGTCAGATGGATAAACAGTATATCATCGGTTGGAATTGGGTACAACGTGAGTAATGAATTTTCTAAGGGATAGGGAGCCACAGAACTCGCAAGCGTATCCCCGATGTATTTGTAAATAAACCCTTCATTACCCACAGCCCACCCTGTATTTCTATCAACAAAAAAGAGTTTGTTTGCTAAGCTATATTTACAAAGAATTTCCCAAGTTTTTCCTTTGTTTGGAGTATAAAAGATTCCACCGGAGGAATTAATCCATCCTTCACCGTTCCTTTTCATCTGAATATCATATCTATATGATGAGCGATTCATGTAGTATCCCGCAGAATCTATTTTCCACGTTAGGCCGCCATCAGATGTACGGTACAGTTCATCTTGCGACATAACATAACCAACATCTCTATTAAAAAACTCAACCTTCTTCAGAAGTTTATCTCTGCTATTAACAGTAAGAGTATCCCAGTGTACTCCGCCATCAGTAGTTTTGTACAAACGTTGTGTATTGTAGGATGTTCCACCAATGGCGTAACCATTTAATGTATCAGTAAAAGTAATTTCGTTTAGCTCAACAATATTAGTCGAGTTCCAAATAGTAGTATCCCAAGGAATCCGAGTAATTTCCTGCCACGTATCACCACCATCGTACGAGCGCATTACAATACCGCTATCCATACTCATCCATACATTGATATTATCAAGGTTATATATTTCACGTGCCTTGAACGGAAACTGTTGCCATGTAAATCCTTTGTCGGTGGTAAGTAAAGTTGGACTATTTTGAAATCCTGAAATGCCTGTAACCCATACAGATGTAAAATTCTTTGGTATTACTTTACTAAAGGATTGGTAGCCCATATTCAATAAACTATTTGATGGTATCCATCGTGCACCCCCATTGGTTGTCGTCTGAATATTGGTGTATTCTCCTACAGTAATACCGTAATTATTATCAAAGAAAAAAACATCACGTACATCTAATGCTAATCCATTGCTAGTACAATCCCAAGTATCACCTGCATCGGTAGTGTGGAACAATGAGAACCGCTGAGACACCCAACCGTTCTGTTTATTTGTGAAAGTTGGAGCATATACGTGTTCATAGGGCAAATATCTTTTCATATTCCAATGCAGTCCGCCATCAGTTGTTTTTAGAATACCTTCAGTACAGGTTGCAACTGCTGTAATACTATCAATTACTATTGCATGGAATTTATCCTTATATGCAAGGGAGTCAACAGTTAAAATATAACGCCATGTTATTCCTCCATCAGAGGTACGATATGTAAATCTTCCATCACTTAGCCATACGTTTTGTACATCTGCATAAGCAAACTCTGCTTTGGAACTCGTGTTTGTTGTAAAAATGTGTTCCCATACAATACCACCATTAGTAGTTTTATAAACTAAGTTATCAAGCGTATGTACAAATCCAATGTTAGTATTAATGAAACATATTTTGGAAATAGATTTGTTCAGTTTAGAAAAGCTACTATCACATCTAAAAGAGTTGCCACCATCTGTAGTTTGAAAATAAAAACCATTATTCTTTTGGAAGTCAAAGCTAGTGTATCCAAAAACAAACCCATGAAATCTATCAGTAAAATGGAAATATGAAATGATATCTATGTCATCAATTCTTCTTTGTCCCCAGTTCCTTCCTCCATCAGTAGTAATATAAAAGTAGTCTTGAGACTGGCTAACCGCAAAGCCGTTTGTTGTATCTACAAATTGTAGTTGTCCTAGATGCATCATGTTTCTGATTAAGTCGTTTGCCACCGGAAACCACGTTCCTCCCCCATCTCTTGTTCGGTAAATATCACCCGTGCTAGCCCAGCCATTTAATGAGTCGAGAAAATAAATTTCGTTTAGCCAAGTAAACTGATCAAGTTTTAATTCCTGATTCAACGGATTTGGTGCTTGCTGTATCCATTTTTGTGCAGCTAAAGGGCTAATAAATGTTAGCAAAACAAAAAAGTATAATACTTTAGTCATGGTGTTTTTTGAGGTAAAATGAACTCATGTTTCAACGGTAACTTACAAGGTAACAAGTAGGAAAAAAAGATAGGATTTAGCTACAGGAATTTTAGAATTCACAGACACAAGTAGTGAATTTTCTTAATAAACAGACAAAGCAAGAGAAAAAAAGATAGAATTACTGGTGTGTACTTTGTGCCTTTAGCGTAAATGCTATAATATACAAATGCTATTACTCGAAAGAATATCAAATAACGGTAAAGGTGTTTTTGGATGTGGCAGCATTTCTCCCGCAAGTAAAGGTACGTTGGTGTTGCAAGTTTTGGTGCGGTTTGCGGTAGCAAAAAATAATACGTTAAACTTACCACGGCATGGTGCAGTCTGTTTCGTACTTTCGTAAAACGTTTTTATATGGAGATGGTATGATTCGTATTGTTACCCTGTTGTTGGTTGTGTGTAGTGTTAGTGTATTGGCGCAGAAATATCGCGAGGTTTCTATACCCACCCGCGTAACCGATAACGCTAAAAAGTATTTACTTGCAGATGTGTATTCCAACGATACCGTTACCCCAAAGCCTGTTATACTTATACAAACGCCATATAATAAAATGTTGTATCGGTTATCGCTGGGTGGTGTGGGCGGTACAGGCGGTGCGGCAGTTCCGTACGATACCGCGCACTATAATTATGTAACGGTGGATTGGCGTGGATTCTATGCAAATACAAATGCGGCAATTACCCCATATAACCGCGGGCTTGACGGCTACGATATTGTAGAATGGATTGCCACGCAACCGTGGTGTAACGGTAAAGTAGGTACGTGGGGAGGCAGCGCGTTAGGAATGATTCAATTCCAAACAGCTACACAACAGCCGCCACATTTAGTGTGTGCCGCTCCGTTTATTAAGGACTTCCTTACTAACTACGAAGACTACTATTACGGCGGCGATTACCGCAAAGAACACGTACAGAGTTTAGTAAAACTTGGCTTTACAACCGAGGCAACTATACTCTCCCATCCGCTTGATGATGCTGTATGGCGAACTGCCGAAAAGCAATCGGACATCGCCGATAAAATTACTGTGCCGCTGTTTATGTGTAGCGGTTGGTTTGACCACTATCCCGAAGATGTACTACGCGACTTTGAAAACCTACGGAACAATAGCGCAGCAGCCGTACGTGCGCAGCACAAACTGATGTTTGGTCCGTGGATACACCAAGGCATTGGGCAAGCAAAGCAAGGAATATTGGAATACCCCGATGTAGAAGGCGTGCCTGTTCAGCTTGGCTTAAAGTTCTTTGATTATTATATGCGTGGTGTACAAAACGGATGGGCATCTCTTCCTACTGTGCAGTATTATGTAATGGGCGATAACCAATGGAAAAGCTCGGAAAAGTGGCCATTACCAAGTGCTAAAACAGCAACGTTGTATTTCCATATGAATCACACATTATCATCTACCCCACCTCCGGTAACAAAGCAAGCAATACCGCCCGATACACTTCTTGCCAACCCGCGCAACCCGGTGCCTACTATTGGTGGCTCTCGGTTTAACCCAACAGACAGAAATCTGCCTATGGGTCCGCAGGATATACAACAACTGCTGCAACGTAACGATGTACTCTACTATTCTACCGATGAACTTACAACGCCTGTATCTGTTATGGGTAACTCCGATGTGCGTGTATATTTCCGCAGTAGTACAAAAGATGCCGATATCAGTGTGCGCTTATGCGATATATATCCCGATGGTAAATGGGTTATACTAACACAAGGTATTGAGCGACTGCGTTTGCGTAATTCGTATGCAACGGAATCGTTGTTAACTGTTGGTGCGTTGGATTCATGCACGGTGCATTTAAACGACCTTGCCATCAACTTCCCCAAGGGGCACAAGATAGGATTGCTGCTAAGCGGAACTAACTACCCCATGTTTGATATTAACCCAAACAGCGGTGGCACTATGTACACAGCAGGCGATACCGTAACAGCAAATACGTTGCTATATCACACGCACGAGTTCCCTGCCCGCTTTACGTACAAAACAACCGATGTAGTTTCATTGGTAGAGTACGATGAACAGACAGAAGACATTCAACTGTATCCAAATCCTTCAAGCATGGAAGTTGTTGTACATACTGCAACGCCTTGCACCCAGGTAACAATGTACGATGCCTTAGGGATTCCCGTTTATACTGTTGTTCCACTTTCAGGCAATAATCAGGTGCACATTACAACCGCACAACTGCCAAGTGGTTGTTATACAATCAGCGCAGAAACAGAAAGCATAATATATGTGCGCCCGTGTATTATTGTGCATTAATATCTGCTAACGCATGACCGCACCAAACGACGACTGAAATAATCCCCTTGCATTGCGGAGTAGAACCTTTGCGTTATTCGTACAACATTACCGTGAAAACGTTAACCGCGAATAACACAGATAAACACAAATCAGGAATCAAAAAAGAACTTTGCAACTTGGCTACCTTTGCCCCTTTGCGTGAGAATAACTGCGCCGCACAACGCTTGGCTCGCACCGGGTTGGCGCGCTGAAGGATTGCTTCGGTAAAGGCGGGGAACCACTATACTCCCCTATCAACCTATGTTGAAATGTGGGTAACTCTGTGGAAAACTATAATCAATGGGTGCTGTTAAGGAATTCTCGTATTTTTGCGCTCCGCTTAACGTGAATACTTTAAAGCAAACACCAACTATGATTTCCCCATTAGTAGAACAACTTGATAAACCACAATGCAACTGCGGTATTGTTGGCGTATTTAACCATGCGCAAGCATCGGCAATGTGCTATTACGGCTTGCATGCCTTACAACACCGCGGGCAGGAAGCTGCCGGTATTGTTTCGTGCTATATTAACGATAAAAACAAAAAACGCTTTGGCGTTCATAAAGATGAAGGTCTGGTACTTGATGTATTTTCCGATAGCTCCATATTAACCGATAAACTTCGGGGAAACTCGGCTATTGGGCATAACAGGTATTCCACAACCGGCGGGAACTCGATAGCAAACATTCAGCCGTTCCATATTATTTACCGTATGGGTAATCTTGCCCTTGCCCATAACGGAAACCTTACCAATACAAAAACACTACGTAAACAACTTCAACACGAAGGTGCTATTTTCCAAACAACAACCGATAGCGAGTTGTTTTTGCATCTTATTGCCCGTAGTAAAAAAGAAACACAGTTCGAGCAAATACGCGAGGCGTTGCAGATAACACGCGGTGCGTACTCGTTGGTACTGCTTACCGAAAACGCATTGTATGCCGCGCGCGACCCACATGGCATCCGCCCATTATGTATTGGTAAAAAAACAAACCCCGATGGCACTACAGCATACATTGTAACAAGCGAATCGTGTGCGTTGGATATTATCAGCGCAGAGTACGTGCGCGATGTTCGCCACAACGAGATTGTTGTTATTGACGACGAAACCGTAGCAACCGGCGAGATAAAATCGTTTACTATTGACAACGAAACACCAACGGCACACCACTGTATATTCGAGTACATTTACTTCTCGCGTCCGGATAGCAAGATATTTGGTAACAACGTAGATAAAGTGCGCCGCAAGCTTGGTAAAAACCTTGCAGAAGAAAGTCCGGTAAACGCCGGCGGCGATGAAAAAACCGTTGTAATTGCCGTACCCGATAGCGGTAACACGGCAACACTTGGATATGCCCGCGTAAATGAAGCATTAGGAAACCCAACCCGCTACGAGATAGGTCTTATCCGCAGCCACTACGTAGGGCGTACGTTTATTGCACCCGGGCAAGACCAACGCGAGTTTAAAGTAAAAACAAAATTCAATGCCGTGCGCGGCGTGTTGGAAGGACGTAAAGTTGTAATGATTGACGACTCGATAGTTCGCGGAACAACATCGCGGTCGTTAGTAAAATTAGTGCGCGAAGTAAACCCAACCGAGGTACACGTACGCATTACCTCACCACCAATAACACATCCATGCAAATACGGAATGGACTTCCCCAGCCGCGAAGAACTCATAGCCAACAGTTGCGAGAACGTACAAAAAATTGGCGAGTACTTAGGCGTGGATTCACTACACTATTTAAGTGTAGAAAAACTTATGGACTCTGTTCCGCAGGAGCCGGGCATAGAATATTGCACTGCCTGCTTTACCGGAAACTACCCCGTACCGATTGATATAAACGTAACCAAATTATCAACCGAAGAGTAACACACAACAAGAAGAGTATGTGTTCCCCGCTTCTGCCGAAGCAAACCATTCAGCGCGCAAACCCGGTGCGAGCCCACCGTTGTGCTGCGCACTATTGATACGATATACTTCTAATATTTCACGGATTGTTTTAACCAACCAATTTCTCAATCGGGTTTTGTACTAACTTTGTAGGGTAATTACATTGCTATTTGTCTACAAAAATACCTTATATAGCAAAAAAGTACTTAGTACAATAAAGCTACATACATGTATGTAGTATATTTCTTAAAAGTTGTCAAGAAGAAATTTATTGAAAAAATTTACATCTCATATTCAAGCTATAAACGCCACTACTTTAATTAAGTTAACACTACTGCTCATGTTTTTCTTAGTGGCATGTAGCACCCGTGAAGAATCACTCCAGAAAGACGACTTGTTGAAAAAGTTAGACACATTAGATATGAGTATTGCGCTACAAGATCTTTCGACACAAATGTATAATGATTCTTTATTATCTGATAGCCTCGTAAAGCGATATGCTACACCAGAAATCGCTGAACATTATCCAAATTTTGTTGGGTACTTGATAGTTGTTGCAGCTACTCCTCAGAAAGGCCAGTATAATAAGATGTTAAGTGACAAGCTTGAGTTACTTGCTACAACAACAAATAAAGCTGAGCTATACGCATGGCGTACTTATATGCAAGCACGGGCAATACAGAATGAAGGCAAATATGCGATAGCAACAGATAAACTTCTTGAGGTGCTACAGTACTTTGAAAAAACACATAACATCAAAGGAATGCAGTTAATTTACAAACGACTGGGTTATATTTATCAAGATGCACTAAATGATTATGATAAGGCATTACTATACAGCCGTAAAGCATATGCTTTGATTACAGACACTGTTGAACTTGGACCCATATACTATAGTTTTGTAAAAGGTTTTTCAGACAAAAAAGAATACGACTCCGTTGAGTATTACCTTAAGAAACATGCTGAAATATTTGGCGATAATACTATGTTTTACCTGAGTCAGAAGTGTTTCTCAGAAACTTGGCAAGCAATTGAAGGAAATGGTCATCTTGATTCTTTGAGAAAGTATAGTTACAGATTTCTTAACGAACTAAAGTCAGAAAAGCATGGTGGTTCCGACACCTTGATGATGATCTACACAAACGCATTACTTACGGAAGCATATGTGAGAATGGGACAATATGGTGAAGCGAGGCAACGATTCAGCGAAGGTGTTATCCTATCAGACCAACATCAGGAATTACTCAAGGAGAGGATGTATATATACTGTGCAGGTGCTGAACTTTTCGACTCTCTGAAGCAGTACGACGTTGCACTCAAATACTCTAAGGAATATAGAAAAATATATGATGAAATAAAGGATGATAGTACACAAACATCGGTGAATAAAGCAATTGATCAGTTTACCTATAAGCAAGAAAAAATCGAGCTGCGCCACCAGCAAGAATTAACCAATGAAAAATTAGAGTTTCAGAAAAAGCAAAACATATACATCGGAATTGGGTTTGTATTCGTATTACTGGGTGGTGTGTATCTGTATCAAAGCCTCCACAAACAGCGCATTGCTACAAAAACAATTTCATCTCAAAAAGAAATCATTAGTATCGAAAAGCACCGTTCTGAAGAATTATTGCTGAATATATTGCCGGCAGATATAGCTGGAGAACTCAAAGAAAAAGGTTCCGCTCAGGCGAAGCTCTATAATGATGTTACAGTATTATTTACCGACTTCAAAAACTTCACAAATGCCAGCGAGCAACTCACACCGCAAGAACTAGTTGATGAATTGCATTCATGTTTCAAGGTATTTGACGAAATCATTAATAAGTACAAAATTGAGAAAATCAAAACAATCGGTGATGCATACCTCGCCGTGTGCGGTCTTCCGTTAGCAGACGAACATCATGCAGAGAGGATGGTTCACGCAGCAATAGAAATACGGGACTTCATGAAGCAACGCAGAACAGAACTTGGTGAGAAAACATTTGAAATACGCATAGGAATAAATAGCGGTAGTGTTGTAGCAGGAATAGTAGGCGTGAAGAAGTTCGCCTATGATATTTGGGGAGATACAGTAAATACTGCCGCGCGTATGGAGCAGAATAGTAAAGCTGGAAGGATCAATATCTCGCAATCAACATACGATTTAGTGAAAGACAAATTTGCATGTGAGTATCGTGGCGGAGTTGAGGCAAAGAACAAGGGAATATTGAAAATGTATTTTGTCGAAAGTATAACTACTACTTCTGTCGAATAGATAAAGTATTTATCCCCGCTTCTGCCGAAGCAAACCATTCAGCGCGCAAACCCGGTGCGAGCCCACCGTTGTGCTGCGCAATTATGAAACTCTGCCCACTATGTGTAAATAATTAGCGTTGAAATGTAAGAGTTCTATGAACCAACGTAGTAAATAGGAATTTGAAGAGTAGTTAAACATGTGTAATGAACAAAGCATACTTTATGGTATAGCAGGGTTGCGGTGAACATATACATAACCAATGAACCCGGGTTGATACCAACGATAATATGAAACAACCTTTAGGAGTTGCATAGAGGGAATGTGTCCGTCAGTAAGTACAAACTTCGGGTTTTCAACCCACCACCAGTTTTTATCCGGCGTGGACTTATAATGATAATAATAATTTTTCCACGAGTTGTAGTCAAACCCACCATCAATATCCCAATACGTTGCATGACATTGATTTTCCACATAATCAAGCGCAGTCATATATGCACGATGTCTGGCAAAGGTATCATGGACAAAGGAAAACGATATATACACAACAGCTAATAGGAAACCTAATACCGAATTACGAACCACCGGACCAATAATGGGAAACAGGTCTTCTGTGCTTTTATAAAAAAGCATCAAGATAAACGGAATCATAACTAAATAATAACGTGGAATCATCCATTGAGTAAACATCAAGATGCCGTAAATACACAGAATACCTGCAAGGAAAATAACTGAAACGGGCAGCTGTTTGTGACGGATGTTTTTACCTAACACCCAAAGATATCGCACTATTACAAGTACAATACATACACCCGATACAACAGCACAACACGTTATAATCTTTTTAACCCACTCAGTAACATATGGGATAGATTCATTTTGCATTGAGTAAACGTTGCCGGAGTTGAAAGATATGGTAAACCCGTCCCAAACATGGGTGAGTAACACGCCATATACTTTATTGATACTGAGTATAACAATACATAATGCAGCAGCAAATATTCCTACAATCAATAATTGTGAGCGAGTAAAATATCTTTTAATTGCTAATAACGCAATAGGTAACAATGGGACACAATACATCCCAACATAACCTAACGTATAAATTGTATTGCGAGAAAGTGCCGAAGCAATTTTAACAGGCGAGGTAAGTGTTTCCAGCATCCTGTTTCTGCTAAAATCTATATTCTTGGGTAAGCCGTGTATGTTAGCTAACCACCAGCGCCAACCAAAATAACAGCATACAAGCAATAGTATATATACTAACGAAAGCAGAATAGTACGTTTAGTAAATCCTTTTTGCAACAATAGTGCAAATGCAAACGCAGGTGGTAACACAACTGCAACATCACGTATAAAAAATGCAGCTATAGTACATAACAGACCCATTACATAGTATTTGTTGGCGGCAGTTTCAAAATATCGAAGCATGAAATAAACAGCCCATAAAAATATACCTAAAAAAGGTATGTCGGTTACAAATGAAACTCCAATCTGAAAATACAGTGGATTAAACAGCATGAGTATTGAAAGCAAAAATGCGATAAGGCGTTTTGTACCAATAATCTGTAAATTCATATAAAGTGCCAACACAGCGCTAACTGCAAATGCCTGAGATATAAGTCGTAGAGTTGTTATAGAAAAACCAAACAACCAGCTAACAACAGCACCAATCCACACCTGTAAAATCAGAGTCATGGAACTCCAATCGGTATATTTCATGCTGCCTGTTTGTAGATAGTGTTGTACTGGTTTGATATAAGCAAACTCATCGCCAAAGGGAAGATTAGAAAATGGATGTACAATAAGAATAGCACTCACCCACAAAAGGATAATACCGATATACGGAAGTGGAAATTTATTGAATGACCTGGTAATTGTTTTTAAAATAAGCATTGATTGATTGTTTTTACAGATGTTAAGAACTTAGCCATTATAAATACCCGTATCATGTACAATCTGCCCATAATAACAAAATGTTCTCATGTAGCTAGTATTGGTAGACCAAGTAAATGAATGCAACCATCAAAATTAAAACAATAACAAACGTAAACAAACTAACGTGCAACAAGTCTGTAGATTGAGTTTGAACGCAGACTTAGGGAGTGCAATACAACAACAATCAAGAGATTCAGGTAGTGTATGTATGCGCCGCTGAAGGGGTGGAGCGGACAGGGTTGCCGCGCTATTCTTGCGCTTCGGCAAAAGAGGAAACCCACACTGTATGCAGTTATACGATAAATAATAACTAAAACTTATCTTTTTGGTGTGTAGCGAATAGTTAGTGGTATGCTTTCCACTCCCGTTGAAGTAAAAGCACGAATGTAATACGTTTGTTCTTTGGTTGTATCGGATAATTTGTCGGTGTGTTGTGTAACTGTTTTTTTTGTTTCCTTAATAGACACTTGCTTTCCGTTATATTCAATCCAAACACTGTAACCGGAAACATCAGTTGAGGGTGTTGGCTTCCAGCTAAGTATAATATTCCCGTTCTTTTCGGTAGCATTACCTTGTTCGGGGGGTGCAATTATTGAGCTTAGAATGGTAGCACTTCTCTCGCCGGAATGTGTGCTTTCGTTACCGGTGCTATCGGTTGCTGTTACCGAGTACCAATACTCTCCGGCGGATAATTCCTTATCGGTAAATGTTGTTGTGGTTGTTTTATAAATTGCTTTTGTATCATTTTTAGTTCGCCGATATACAACGAATTCCTTTAAATCAGGTTCGGTGCTTTTTGTCCAGTTTATTGTTGCAGAATTTTTACTTTGTTGAAACGATGTTATGACGGGAACCGTTGGCGGAGTTTTATCGGGTAAACGAACAAATAATTTTTCGGACGGCAGAGAACGATTGTACGAAATATCCTCTGCGTATATCTGATATGCCACGGTATATGGTGCATCAGGCGGAAGTGAATCGGTAAAGATAGTAGCTTTGATAGGTGATGCAGTTAACTGAAATGGAATAGAAAATTCCTTATCGCTTAAACGTGTTATAATATAGCCGGCAATATCCTGTTCTTTGTTTGGTATCCAACTTAAAATTACTTTGTTTTTATCGGTTTTGTACGTTAGCTTTTGCGGCTGAGCGGGTGGAATGTTGTCCTTTAAAGTTATTGTTTCTTCTGCGCTGTATCCGCTTGTGGTATCGTTACTCACCGCCCTGACGGAATACGTGTATGCACCCGATGTAACAGTATTATCAATCCAAGATGTCTTTTTTCCGTTTCCTGCCGGTACTGTTTCGGTTGTAGTTACCTTCTTAAAATCAGTTCTGCGGACTTCATAATATCGTACGTATGCATCGGCCCTTGGCAATGTCCACTCAACCAACACAGCATTGCCTATTTGCTGTAACGTAAGTTGAACAGGTGCTCCAACTATACTGCCGGGTGTTGCTTGCAGGGTAATACTTGGTTTACTTTCCACACCGGCTACATTGATATTGGTAACATAATAAAAATAGGTAGTACCATTTTGCAAATACTCATCGGAAAACGTGCGTTGTTGTTCGTTGCCTGTAAACCGGAAAGGCACTAATGGTAAAGCATTGATTCTGATAAACGGACCCAACGGTTGTTCAGAGCGATATATATTATTTGATACAGCAACACCCTGTTGTTCGTATTCATTATTACCTTGCCATGTTATAGTACACGAAGCATCGCCGGATGAAATGTTGCAATCGGTAGGAACTGGTACAACTTCGGGTTTATCAGTTGATACTATACGCGATGTTCCAATGATTTTTTCGTTACTGCCTTCAAGAACAACAATGGTATAGCGATACTGTTCACCTTTGGTAAACGTTGAATCGGTAATTGCTTCTCCTAACACACGTGCAAATTCCGGTGTTGTAGCGCTAAGAGCGTTAAATAGGTTCAACGATGTTTTGTTTGTAAATACCCGCTCGTAATCTGTGGCTGTAATGTCTTTACCATTGGTTCTAAACATTCCTAAATATGCATCCGTTTTTGTTCCTGCAATTTTTGTTATATCCGAAACCAATGATGTACGTGTTGTTGTTGCGATACTTGCTTTATTGCCAAACCTGCCTGTAGTTCTGTACACGATATATTTTGGGTCGGATATGCTTCGCTCACCACGCCAGCGAACATGTATACTCTTTCCATCAAAATGCACAAATACATCATCAGTTTGCCCAAGTATTGTAGCAGGCATCAACACTACTACAATAAACAGCAGAATCTTTCTTGCTGCATTCATCGCCGGTGTAACGGTCTTTTCAAGAATACCAATCATACTTTCTCCTTCAACGGAAGTATATATCTATAGTTTTGCTAACGCCGGACGGCACCAAACAACCTGCACATAAACCCTACTGCGTGCCGGAAGTATCGTTCTGCAACTCCTAACAACAACCTGAACGATGTACTACAATCACGAACACACAGATGTTGCCCGTTGTACATTCTGTCTCCCGCAAGGCAATGCGATGCAGTTTATGTAAGGTTCGGTGCGGTCATGCGACAGCAACAAAGTCACGTACTTATGTTACGACGAATATCCAACATCAATATCAAGGGCATCGCTATACCCAAACACCGAATAACTAACATGAACACCCGCTGTTATTTTTACCGAGTACGGCGTTGCTTCCAAATCGGCGGCAACTTTTGCGCTACCGGTTAGTAATGTGCTCATGCCGTAAATCGGGAAGTCGCCTTTTACATCAACCGACCCTTTGAATTCAACCTTTGTTTTCAGTTTTGAGGTTGATGTGTAATATGCAATCGTTCCGCCTGCATAGGCATGAAGCGAAACATAGAAGTCAACAACACCAAGCGGAATCTTTTTATCGAAATCGTAACGGAGTGTACCATCAACATACAAAGAGTCTTGTGTTACACTTACTTTACCTTCTGCTTTTATTACTTGCAAAGCCGAGCCGCTGAGTGTTTTACTGCGTATGTATTTTTCGGACTCACTGTATTTGAATTCCATATTACCATCAAACGATAATATTTTTCCCTTGGCATCGGGCACGCCAATAAACAACCGTACAAAACCGGAAAGCGAAGCCGGTTCGGTTGATAGTGTGAGTTTTCCTTCGCCAAACAAAGCGTCCTTTTTATTAAGTAACCAGATCTTTCCATAGATAGTAAATTCCGTCCAGGGAATTAGTACCATTTCTACACGACTATTCATAAGAGAACCTGTAGAAGGTGTACCGATACCAACTATTGCCTTAAACGCTAGAGAGTTTGGTAATTCTTTTGGGTTACCACTTTGCGTTCCAACAGGTGGCTCGTAATTATAACCAATACCTCCGCCAAGTTCTGTAATAAACAACGTTGTTTGCCCAAGCGGAATTGCAACCTTGGCAGTTAGCTCGCCATACCAATAGGTAAATGATTTTGTCTCGTCAACTTTTTGAACACCTGCAATCAGTTTGCCTGTAATGCCTCCTGTGCAAAGGTTCTTTAATCCAATATCAAAATCACCACGGAATTCTGTTTCGGAGAATGCAAAGCCACCGCTAAAACTGCACGGACCATAATCAAATTTTATTGAAGTTTCATCAAGCGATACTTTTACACTTGGTCCGGTTGTAAGTTCAACACCACCTTTTAAGGCAATGATATTAGGAATTGAGAATGTACCTTTAACTGTGATGCTTAAATCTTTATCTTCTTCTTTCTTGATAGTAAGTTTTGATATAGCAAGGTCGAACCCTCTGCCGAACTTAATATTGGGTTCGGTAATGCTTACTTCCCCTACAATTTTTCCGGTGTTATCCAGAGTAAGATTTTTAATATCAAGCCGCTTGAAATATTCACATGTTGCCGTAGCGTTAATGGAAAGTGTAGCAAGTGATGTTTCAGGTTTATAGCTGATGGAGGTTCCATCTAACAGCGAAAAGACAGTTTTGATTTTAGGAACCGATACAGGATGTGCCGTTGAAATGGTTCCGCTCCATTCTTCTTTCGAGCCGCTAAGTTCAAAATCTATATCTCCCTCAAACGGAATAGGCATATGTATAGCGCCACTAAGCTTTCCTTCTTTCAGTTCGCTATTAGCAAAACTGAATTCCAGCGATGAAAAGTCACACTTCCAACCACCAAAACCCATTTTGAAAAACTTACCGCTTACTTTAACAGTACCGCCTATTGCAACTTCACCTGCTTTGTACTTTCTGCCAATAGCAAAGCTTTCTACACTCAATTCGGAGTTTGTTGTATCCTTGCCATCGGTTGTAGAAAACGTTTTGGGCAGAATTAACTCTGCTTTATTAATAACAATACCAACAAACGGTTTTAATTCATCGGCAATTTCATCTTCGTCGCGGGTTTCATGCATATCTAACGTAAACGACGAGCCTTTTTTAAGAGTACACTTTGCAAACTTTACTTCCGGCAAATCGCTTACAGTACCAAAGAAGTTACCGCTTGTTTCCAACTCCGCATGAAATCCTGCACCATCAGGAAGATACTTCTGGTGCGTTATCCCTCCGCCAATCATTGCACCTGCGGACGCTGTAATGGAAAGTGAATCAACCCGAAATGTAAAACCTTTATACTCAACTTTTTTGCCTTCTCCGGGTTTCCAGGAAACAAACCCTTGCTTGGCAATCATTGCATCGCCTTCCCCCTCCAGATAAACACCATTTACAGCTAAGGGTATATCAATAAACGATTGCAAGAATTCATGGAGATTTTCAACAATCAATTTTCCATTACCATAAACTGTCTCGCCCGATGAAGCAGGTTCATCCAACTCAACAATAAATGGCATAGAAGCAGAGCCAATTTTAAACCGCTTATCTTTACCCGATTTTTTTCCTTCAACGTCTTTTGGAACAGATAGCTTTTGTAATGCTGCTTCAGCACATTGTGCTTTAATCCAAACTTCTTCTTTTGGATCCTTAGGTAAACTTGATACAAGAGTACGGGCTATACCAAACAATTCTGTTGCAACTTTAGGTGGAGTGTACGTTACAGGTTTCTTGTTCTTGGGGTTTTTCAAGTACTCAATCATAATATCATTGGCAGGTTCCCTTTCATTATCAGTTACACCAACAATTGCATGTGTTCTCTTTGCATAATTTTCGTCCTTATCAGCATCCTCATTTTTTTCGGGCATTGATTTGGAAGCAGCTTCTAACGATAACGCACCTTCCCACACTTTTTTCCCTGCTTCAACGGCAGCGTTTGGCGGTGAGTCGGCAAATTTCAGGAACTGTAAATACAGTGGCATAGTTGCAAGCAATGTATCTTTATAGCAACGTTCACGTTTCCATTCTACCGTCATATCAAATTCAGCAAACCCACTACCAAATAAAAACGGAATATGTATATATCCGTCGCCATCGGTTTGCTTTACAACTTTAAGTTGATTTGGTTTCTCTAGTCCATAATCTTTCGTCAACTTTGCATACTCAGGTTTTATAGTAACAATAACTTCAACATCCTCACCTGCAAGCCCTTTATGGTCACCACAAACAACTCGTGCAACAACAGTGTCGGTTGTGTTCGGAGCGCCAATAAGTTTCTTTGTTACTTCAATCATTACACCTGCCTTAACTTCCGGTAACATTTTTTTATCCACGGGAACATCAGTGGCAATGGGTGTATCTTTATAGGTAACGGTATGTATCACCGTCTTTTTGCATTTTGGTTTCGGAACTTCGCCTGCCTTCCAGGCAACTTGTTGGTTATTCATTCCCAATACCAAGCCACCATCCAAAGCCCAGGAATACGTAATCAAGTCTATTATGGAACTACCGTTAGCCGCTTCGGCACAGTTTTTTGCTTTGGCAGGCCCGCATACTCTTCTGCTAATATCTGCATCCGATGCCGATGAAGTTAAAAATGTATAATCACGTGCAAGTATTGGTTCATCTTCCGGTATTACAGCCCATTCTTTCCAAAGTGGCTCACCATTTTTATACATCAACGCAATAGTACGTGGTTCCTTGCGTAATACCGATGGGTCAGTTCCAACAAGTGGTGGTTGAGGTAAAAACGTATTCTCAATCGGACATTCTCCTTGGTGTACATCAGTGCCAAGTCCACCCGCAGGTTCTGTATTAGCAAAGACGGGGATACGTCCGGAATAAGAAATTTCTTTTACCTCAACCTGTGGTCCATCTTTTGCCCGCCATCCGTCGGTAACAGTATCAGTAGCCGTAATAGTTAGTTTATCCTTCAGGTTTGGATTAGAAAATATATCGAACAGAAAGTCATGAAGTTCTTTTTTGGCTTTAGCAAGATTATCGCGCGATTGTTTTAAAGAATCCTGTGCAGCTTTAATGGAAGAATCGCGTTCTGCCAAAGCACTTGTTACATTGGCTTCACATTCCTTCATAATTGCCTCACCCGTCTTCTTTGCCTTTTCGGTTTCTTCAATTGTCTTAGCAATTTCTTTGGCATCATCTAAACTATCTAAACCCTCGTTAATCTTTTCATTTAATTCAGCGCGTTCTGTTTGCTTGTCGTCAACAGTTTCTTTTGCTTCCTGCAATCTGTCTTTTGCAGCATCCAACCTTGGTGCAATATCTTTTTCCAATCGCTTATTCAACTCATTCAACTCATCAATTGCAGCAATACGTGCCTGACTTTTAGCGGAAAATTCCTTTCGGGCATCTTCATATTCTTTTGTGGCAGCGGTAACTCTATCGGTAGCAGCTTTAACACTAGCTGCCACGCTTGCAACATCACTTTCCAAAGAAGCAACTTTAGTTTTGGCAAGTTTTTCTTCTGCATCTGCCACTTGTACTTTACTGCGCGCCGTAGCAGCAGCAGTCTGATTATTTGCAGCAATAGCGTGGTTCAATTCGCTTTGTGCTTGTCCGGTTGCTCCATGTTTCTCTTTTAACTCTGCACGTGCTTTTTCTAGGTCGGCAGTACGCTCTGCAAGAGTTTGTTTTGCCTTTGCCTCAAGGTCTTTTTCTTTATCAATTCCTGCTTTTAACTCTAATACTTTTTTACCAGCAGCAGTAGCTTCTTCCTTGGCGGTTTCAACATTTTTTTCCTGTGCTTCTATATCTGTTTTCAGCTTATCAACTTTATCCTGATACATCTTCACTTTTTCTTCTTGTTTCTTTACTTCCTCTTCTGCATCCTTAACTGCTTGTTGAGTTTTTAACTGTTCGTCTGCCTGTTGCTTCTTACCATCGTTTTTAACATGAGATAGTTCACGTTTAAGGGAATCAATTTCTTCTGTTCCAGACGCGACCGCACCGCTTGCATCATGATAGCGCATAGTCTCGCGTAGAGTACGTTCCAGCAACAATGTAAGCTTTTTCTGGACGGCCTGTTTTTTGGCTAATGCTATTACCACACCGGCTTCTGCTTTTGCAACGGAATCTTTTAGTTCATCAAATCGTTTCTTCTGTGCATCATCCATTAATACTTCTATTGGCGGAGGTACATAGTACACCAATTCCCCATCGGCAATTTTATTTCCGGTCAACGCTACATCTTTATCCCGTTTCTTATCGGCAAGCTTTTTCTTTAGCTCATCAAATTCTTTATTAGCATCATCAATCTGTTTCTGAAGAGCATCTATAATTTTATTTGCATCAATCTTTAAAACATCTTCAAGTGATGTTTTTTGTGCAATAAGTTTATTCTTCTCGTCAGTAAGACGTATTACTTCCTTATTAGCTATTAATACTCTGGCTTTCTCTGTTGCAATACTATCGCTTAATACAACCAACGAATCCTGTAGGAGCCGAACAGTACTGTCAATCCCTCGCTTCTTATCGGCTAGTGTTCCACGTTCTCGCAATAACGAAACACGAATCTTATCCAGAGCTTCTATTCGTTTAGTCTCAAGAACTTTTAATTCTGCTTGCAATGCCGAAAGTTTATCCGATTCTTTCTCAAACAACTTTGCAGATGCATCTGCTTTGGAAACATACAAGGCAAGTTCTGTTTTGTTTGCTTCAACGGCGGAAGAATATGCCAGTGCTTTCTTCTTCAATTCACTCTCAGCCGAAGCAAGAGCCGATTCTCTTGCCCCAATCTTTGCTCTTGCACTTGCAATCTTACTCTTTAATAACTTATCTAACGTAAATGGTGTAGCAAGCAGTGAGACATGATTACTCATAAACACCGATTGTGCCGAACTCACAATATCAAGTGCCGCGGAACATGCTGCACGTTTATCTGCGTTGCTCTTGCCTGTACATTCTGCCGCCATTGCCAAACCAAGCGCAGTAAGCCGTGTAGTAAATAATGTTCCTAATGCTGTGCGTGTTGCACCAACAGGAGTTGCTAAAGCAGAATCAGCTATATCATTCACGGCTTTTACCTCTGCCGATAACGTGGTATTGCCGGCTGCCTGCGTTGCAATCCAAATGGTAGCTTTGTCGGTAAAGTCTCGTTGCGATTTAAAAAACTCCCTTGGTGCACCAGCCGGATACAACGATGTTTGAAATGCACCTACACTCTTGGCATCACCCGAACTTGCAGAGCGCAACGATTCGTACGCTACTTGTGCAGCTTTGTATTCGGCAAGTAACGTTTTAAGTGTAGCAGCTAATTCTGCAGTTTTATCCGTTAGTTTTTTTACATCAGCATCGCGTGCCTTTTGTGCAGACTCCATGGTTTTTTGCTGTGTAGCAATCTCCTTTAACTTTGCAAGTTCCTCAGGAGATTGTTTCCCTTGCAGTATCACATCAATCGAATCAATTTCTTTTTTTACTGCACTGCTTTCTTTTTTCTTGTCGGCAATGGTTTCTTGTACCTTGCCAAACAAAGTTTCATTTTTTTCTATTTGCTTCTTTTCATTTTCAACAGATGTTGTATACTCTTTTAACTTTTTACCAACCGAGTCAAGTTGCGCCTTAATAACCTCCAACTGTCGTTCTGCAACATTCTTTTGTTGCTCAAGTTTTTTCGGAATCTCTTTTTTAATCGTCTCTAAAGAATCTATTTTGCTTTGTACTTCAGCAATTTGCTGCAATAACTTTTCAATTTCTTTTTCGATATCATTGGCAAGTTTTATAGACGGCATAGTGTTTAAAGTACCTTTGCCTTCTAATACCCAAGAATATGTTATTCCATCCTGAACTGGTATTTTTTTCTGACTTATTGCACCTTCTTTACACGGGGTACACTGTAGTATTCCATAATCCATATCAATTGCAGAAGCACGAATAGGTAATGCACGGGGGTAGGGGAACTCGGCAGGTGCATCAATTTTAGAGCCCAATGAAACAGGCGTTGCCTTCTCCGATTGTAATTCCGGTGGTGGGCACTTATCCGGTAAACTATCGCTCGGACAATACACTTCAAAGTTGCCGCCAAATGGGCACTTTGTTCCATCGGAACAAATTACATTTCCGCTTAAAGTTATAGAATACCACCCGGGCTTAATACAACGAACCTCAACCATCTCGCCTTTGGGGTCGCCAATCATTTCCGCAGCACCATCACCACTTCCAAAACTCCAAGAATACTTAATGGTATGTGTACACGCCGGAACAGTGCCTTTACATGGAGTGTTCTTACAGCCACCCTCCACTTTTGCTTTGTAGGTGGTATTTCCTCTTGCAGATTTTCCAGTTTCAATATCAGACTTTACCCAACACGAGCATTTACATTCTTCCCTTGTTGTGGTGGTGGGCGGTCGCTCGGTTGTAGTAGTTGTTCCACCACCAGTAGTAGTTGTTCCGCCATCGGTTGTTGTTGTGGTACCAGCTGATTTATTAACTTTCACTGTTTTTGTAGTAGTTACACTTCCGCACGAGGCTGTACCACAAAACATTTCACCCGTATAAGTTGCTGTAATAGTTCCTGATGAAGGTGGTGAAACAGTAGCACCAATTCCACTTCCACTTGGAAGGGGTGATGTATTTCCTTTTTCGTCGGTAAAAGTTATTGTCCATTTCCCTTTAATGGATGGCATACACGGCATAATGCAGTTCATTCTGAATCGTATCCAAAATGAAACCGATGATGAATAGGTAACGGTAGTACCTGTATTGCCTTCAGGTAAAAAGAACGGTCCGCCAATATACTCTTTACTCGCATCGTTATCTGCTTCATATCCAATCCCAACTAACTCACCTTTACAAAAACACGAAGTGGTTGTGTCGCGTGTACGTGTACCGGTTGGTGAACATGTAACAGTGAATGTGTTTGGTTCCGACCATCCGTCGTTATCGGTAATTAACTGGCCGCCAATACCTGTTGTTCGTACCGACCACACATAGGTGCGTGTTTGTGTTTTTGTACTCGTGGTGCTATTCTGTGGCTGAAACACCGTTACGTCAAAATCGGGTGGAAACACAAGCTGTGTTGTGTTGTATACATCCTGTTCTATAATTGGATGATTAGCACGAAATGCATTCATGGGTGTTTGTCCGGGCAATACTTCGCATAACACAAAATGATACATTGTTCCAAAGGTATACGTAGGTGTTAACGAGCCCCACCGGAAAATCAAGGTAGGTACTTGCTGACATGTTGTTGTAAAGTTCTGAACAGGTTGTAACAGATACGGAAGTTGATAACTAATTATCTCGAAGTTCCTACATACGGGTTGGCTTATTGGTTGTCCGGTTTCTGCCTGTAACAACTGAACACACAACTGATATTGAGATGAAGGCAGTTTCCCTGTTCTGACTGCAACGTTTTTATCATCGCCAAAAAACGACATTGCTTGCAGTACTACTACCTGTTCAGCATTTACCATCATGGTTCCACGCGGAACAGTAAGAATCGGCATTTTAGTGTAATCGGAAGATGCCTTTAGTTGTCCGTCGCGTAGTATCTGCACACCAAGCCGAACCTGCGCAGGATTTTGCCCGGGGTTCAGAATGTTAAGCATAATTGTTTCTGTGCGTTCTTGCCAGTCCGAAAGATACGGAGACGGGCGCGGGTTCATGTTCAGGTTCAGCTGCAGCGGCTGCCCGAAAACAAACAGCGTGTTTGCAAATGCAAGCAAACTGTACAGAATTTTTTTCGATATGTTCTTCATAACTCGCCTTTACAAAAACGTATTGTTATGGTAACAAGGGAATTGTTGCTATCGCCCGACGGTACCGCACTATGTCTGTATCACATCCTTATCATGCCGGAGAGTTCCTTTACTGTTCAACAAACTGTATCGTGATATGAATAAATTCTTGTGTATAAAACCAATATCCACGATGCACATTGTTACTTATGTGTTGTTCTGTTCTGCACGAGAGCTGCGTTGTAGTTACTCGGCGCATGGTGCAGTCATGCGTTAGCAACTATTTAAAACCTTGTTGAAATCAATGCCTGAATTGTACTCTCGGAATATGAACTGTTTGTACTGAATGAGAATGAATTAAGGGTTGCATTCAGCGAGAGCACAGTTGTGCCCGATATAGTATAACCACACGATACACCAACAAGAAACTGAGTATTGGAACCCCCACCTGTAAAAGATGACGATGAGTACGTAAGCCGTAAACCCGGGCGTAGTTTAAGTGCAGCCAGGTTATACGAACTACCCGCATTGGCCGAGAACGTAGTGTAGCCCCCAAACTTAAGCGAGTTACTTACATAACTTATACCTCCGTATCCGGTAAGCGGCATCGTTGAAAGTACAACAGAGTAATTTGCAAAAGTGGAAAGTACACTGTTATCGGAAAGTGCACCGCTAATGACATTGTAATCGTCATAACTATCGTAGCCGGCTGTGAGCGTAACCGTTTGCATTCCAAACGAAGTTGAAAATGAATACATAGGTGATACCGAAATGGAACGTGATACGTTTTCTATACGTAATGTATCGTTACTTGCCGTGTTGCGTACGCCAAAATTTGAAAGTGTTGCTGCAACCGACCAATCGTTGCTCATTACCCATAAGCCATTTGCAGAAATGAGTAATTGAGATAGTGTTGCGGTTTGAGTTGATAGAACATTATTGATTCTGTATCCAACTGTACCCGAAATGTTAAGAAGATTATCGGTTGTTGTGAATGCAGGTTGTACGGTAAACTCAATGCGGTCGGGTTGTAGGTACGGAAAACCGGGTGATGCAAACCCTTCGCCAATATACTTTGCACCTGTACGGAGCTTAACGGGTCCTAACAGAAATGCAACACCGGCTGTGGCAGCGTAGTCGAGCCGCGTTGAGTTACGAACGGTAATTGGCGAGAACGACGAGAAGTCTGACCCCTGATACAATTGCGCACGTAAACTTCTTGTTGTAAAGTTCGATGCAATCTCTGCATCGGCAATTATTGTACTATCTATATTGATTTTTGCTGCAACCGAACCAACAAACAACTCTTGTGGTGTAACAGTGGTTAATTGGGTTTGTACGGATGAGGTATCATCAATAGCATGAACAACCTGAAACGATACTGTACTTCCGCCAGCGGATGATACTCCAAACTGTGCGCCTTTCATGGTACGTTGATACGCACCGGTTAAATTAAAACTTGTTATAGGAAACGTTGGTTCTATTGCACGCTGTGCCACACCATAAAATGCCGATGCCGTTAAACGCCCGGGTTTAAAATCTGCACCGAGCCCAAATATCTGTACATCGCCTGCTGTTAGCGAAGAGTACTGCGGGGTGTAGCTTCCCAAGTGTGCTTGCAGCGCTCCAATGCGCGGTTCGATTGCAATAATGTTGAGCGGGTTTTGTAAAAATTGCTCTAACGATTGGTTAACTGCAAATCCTGTACTTACGTTAGTTTGTTGTGAGCTTAGCATAAGTGTAACAGGTAGCTCGATGATACCATATTGTATATTACTTTGAGCAACAAGGCGGTATAGGTTTGCCGGACGGCGTGGTGCAAAGAACGGTGCAGGTTCGGTATTTAATGTGTAGTAGTCTGCACTGAGTGAGATGTTTCCGGAGATAATTGGCCGTAAGGATATATCCTGTGCATGTAATGATACACAGGAAGAAAAATAATATGCAAACGACGCAAGAAGCAATGGTGCGAGGAGTAATGTTGTACGCATTGAAGAACCTTTCCCCAGAGTAAAATGAAAGGACGTACTGTACTACCGAAATTACCATTATAAGCCGGGGCAAATATAATCCCTGTTTTTGTAATGCCGTGATTTATTTATAGTTACAGGCAAGAATTTTGTAAAATCACAGATTTGGGTTAGTACTTTGCGCCGCTGAACGGTTGGAGCGGACAGGGTTGCCGCGCAGTTTCATGCGCTTCGGCAGAGACGGTTTACCAAACCATTGTATTTGTACGATAATAAAAAAAAAGCCGCACAATGGTTGTTGTACGGCTTGCCTGCTTTCGTAGTGTGGTGTTTTATTTACCGATGCTAATCTTGCTAAGTAACTGCAAGTTGTTTGCTGCGGTGTAATCGTATTGATATAATCCGTCCGGACCCACAACAATGGCGTGTGTACCCATTGGAATAATATCGTACGTGCGGAAATCGGTGATGTACGATTGCAAGGTTAGGTTTGTGTGGTCGGTTGCATCGAACAGTTTTAAGCCGGCGGTGCCATCGCATACAAAGATGTTATTGCCATCTACACCAACACCGTAGGGTTCTTGCATTGCATACGATTTTACAAGTTGTGGGTTGGTAAGGTCGCGGATGTTTACTACATCTAAACGGTTTTGTCCGCCGCCACAGATAGAGCCCGCGCGTAAGGTTACGTAAGCGTAATCGCCTTCGGCAACAACGGGGTCGCAGCTGCGTGCATGGCGGAACTGACACAACTGAACAGGATTCCGTTGATCTTTGTTTTCGTAGATGAACATTCCCGTTTGCGAGCCAATAAAGAGTTTGTCTTTATACGGAAAAATGGTTTCGATATTCCAGCCCAGGTTAATCTTTGCCCATACAGTTGGGTTTTGCGGATTATCGAGCGCGAACATCTGCATATCGCTATTGCTAACAGCGTACAAGGTGCGGTCGTAAATAGTAAAGCGTGCCATCGAGCCACCGCGTCCGCTTGAAGAGCCGCCACTGTTACTGCTTGTGTTAGATTTGTTTCCGCCGCTCATGGCATCTGCGGTAACACCACCTCTGTATGCGTCGTTGTAGTAATAAGGCGATGTAGCATTCTCATCAACTTCCACCGTTACGGTTTGTGGTTTCCAATCTATGGCTATGCCTTTGGTAGTATCAACGTAGATTCCGTTTTGATTTAGAGCATTAGGGAAAATAGATTGAATGCGCTTAACTACACGGATATTATTGATGTCGGAAATATCAAGTGCTACAAGGTCAATGTAGCTATCGGCATACAGTGTTGTACCTTTTACAGCAATATCGCCATTACCCGGAATATTGATAAACGCAAGGTTAACAGGATTACGCGGGTTAGAGTTATCGTAAATGTGAATCCCCTTATCTTTTTCGTTGATAAACAGGTAATCGCCTTTTACATAAATCTTTCCCGGTACTTTCAGTTCCTTTGCGGGTTGCACCGCAACAGCCGACCGAAACTCATCTAAAGGAACATACACCGGAACCATTTGTGTGTACGTAACATACCGTCTGCCGCCGCAACCAAACGCAACAACAAGCATGGCAACACACATCAGAAACATCAACGAGCGTTTCATAGAATCCCCAATTTTGTAAGTAACAAGTAATTCGTAATGGGAACAACCGCTCACATGCACTCTTGTTTCAAATTATTTTTTGCTGACGCATTGCCGCACCAAACGTTACCGTATAACCATACCACGCAATGCGGGACAGAATGAAGTTGCATGGTACAACGTGTATCGTGCAATGAAGTAATACAGTGTAGGGAAATAACTGAACAATAATATCAGTATTAATGATATTTAAGAGAATACAGTATTAGTCGCAATCATTATATTACCATAAGTTTGATGCGTCAACTATAATTACTACATGAAGCTATCGTATATCTTGTTGCTGTTGGTTGTTGTTCTTAGCGGGTGCGCACCGTCGGGTAGTTCTACGTTGTTTAAAATTCAGGAGACGTTGCCTATACAAAAAATCGGATTTACTGATTGTACTGTTGATAGCTCGTTTAAACCAAGCGGCTTTACTACAACAAATTCTACTTTCTTGTTTGTATTTCCTAATGCCTGTAACGACCACGATATAGATTCGGTACAGTATTGTACCGAGTTGTTTGATTATAACACGCCCGATGCCGCTTCTGTTAAACGGCTTTGCTTTGTGCGTGGCTTGGATGCCGTTTTTGTTAGCTCGCTCAAGTTTCTTGCGCCGTCGGTTAGTGCTAAGTATAGCAATGGTTTAGTTGATATTGAAACGGAAATGAAGTTGGTAGATAAACACGGACGACTTGTTGTAATGGTACGGAATACAACCAAAGGAACTATATCTGTTGGTAGTATCAAAAAACAAGAAGAGTTAATTGAGCATAGTATCCGCGGTGCTGTTAAGCGTATGGCAAAAGAATTGAAATCGCTTACTGCTAAGTAAGGAGAAAAAGAAATTTAAACAATTTGCAAATACAAGATATGATAGAATGAGCTATCCATTTTTATCTATCTAAGACGCGAGGCATCGCGTCTCTACAATGAAAAGTAAAAGCGGATTTAATTGTTTTAAAAGTACACCTTTTAAACGATAATGGTCAGATTGTTTGTGGTGTGTACTCTCCGGCAGATTGAGGGTGTGTAGGGCGTATGGAATACGCCCCGCGTATAATGTTTGGTGCCGTCCTGCGTTAGCAAATACTATTCTATAATACGAATCATACAAGCAATATCGTGTTGATTGATGTAGTGCTCAACGCACATTCCGTTTTTATCGTGATTAGGTAAGTCAATCAATGATTGGAATGCATCGGATACGGCCTGTAAGTTTTGCATGAAGTTTTGAATAGTGATACTTGCATACGTTCCCGCCGGAATTGTTAGTGGTTGCAGGTTGTATTGTTCTGCATCGCCGTCGGCAAGTTGTTCTGCGGCGGCGTAATACACTATCTCACCAGTTTCTGTGCCGTGCGAGAGTCCGTAATGAACACGATGTGGTTCCGCAGGTAATGCTTTTGCTAATGCTTCGTATGCTGCCATTATTCCGGTTGGGAACACATCTGCTTTAACGCTTACTACTTGTATGTTGTTCTGAAGGATGATAGTTTCCATATTACTTTTTTGTTTGTGGTTTCTTTACAGGCTTTCCTACCTCGGGATTTTTAGATTTGAATGTTGCATAAATTGCCATAGAGTACCCATGACCTAAATCGAAGTCCTCCTTTAGCCATGCTACAATTTCTCCGGTTTTTGTTCCGGGAGCAAGTAGTCCTTTTTGTTCGGCAATTTTATAAAAGTCATCGGGCGTTTTCCCTGTCTTTGCTTTGATGTTATCTATGTATGCCTGAAACGACATGGTATCTCCGCGATATTATTATACAGAATAATTAGATAGATTCTGCTGCTTGTTGTAGTGTAGCCAACTCGAGTTTGTGCATGGGCATAAATGCTGCGGTTACGCGTTGAGCTTTTTCCGGTGTGTTCATAAACTCCGGTAATTGCCGTGGTATTATTTGCCACGATACGCCAAACTTATCTTTGCACCAACCGCAATGGCTTTCTGCACCACCATTGGTTGTAAAGGCGTTCCAATAGTAATCAATTTCTTCTTGTGTGTCGCAGTCAATTACAAACGATACAGCTTCGTTAAATGCGTAGTCGTGCGCGTCGGGTCCGTCCATTGCAATAAGCGGGTTACCGGCTATGGTGCAATCGGCAAACATGAGTTTACCCTCGTGCGGGGTTCCCTGCTGATAGAATTGTTTGGTAATAAAGTTGATATCGCTGTTAAATACTTCCGCATAAAACTCTAACGCCTCTGTAGCTTTGCCAAATACATTGTTTATAAATAGCATACATGGTGTAACAGTGTATTGTGCTACTGCAATATCATGAAGCATAATTTGCCATGTTACTCCGTATTTATCTTGCAACCATCCGTAACACTCGCTCCAGGGGTATTCGCCAAGTTCTATTAGTGTTTTGCCACCTTGTATTAACGTATCCCATGTGCGTTGCAGGTGTTCTTTGTTTGGGCTTTTTACAAATAACGAGATTGATGGATTGATGGTAAAGTGCGGCCCACCGTTAATGCCCATAAACTGAATCCCATCTATATGGAATGTAGTAACCAACGGGTTAACAGAATTCACTGCGGCGTTATCAAACAACGAACAATACAATTCAGCTGCTTCTTGTGCCTGATTATCAAACCATAAACTTATTCGTAGCGGGTAGTGCGGTGTGTGCATGTGTATCTCCGGTTATTTCTTTGTTTGTTTAGACTGCTTTGTTTGCTTTACTTGTTTCTTCTCAGTTGCTTTTGCTTCGTTTGCCTTAACCCGGAACTTTACAATCTTTGTTATTAATGCTAACGGCATTGGTTTATCTAACGGAAATTGTACCGAGCCCTTACCTAGTTTATACTTGGAAAGTTCTTTCTGAAATGCCTCGTGTCCCGATGGTGTTGCATAAAACCCTACATGGCTTTTAAACAGCGCAAAGTAAGCAACGGGACCATCCTGCTTATACGCAGGCATACCATATCCAATTCCTTCGGTTGCTTTGGGTGCGGCTTTGCGTATAGTTTGGCGGATTGTTTCCAACATTTCCCTGTGTTCTTCGGGCTGGGCGGCAATGTACTGGTCAACGGTAGATAGTGTTGTGTCCATAGCAACGTAATGTGTTCGTATGAATGATGAATTGATTACATGATACAAACATACGGACTTGATTGTACTTGCACAGTCCGTAATTCCGACAACATTGCGGGTTGATTGCGACATATAACTTCTATAGTTTTGCAGCATGAAACATGTTTGCATTTTAATACCCGAAACAGCAGTACCTGCTGCCATACTCGACCCCCAGTATATGTTTACTGCGGTTAACGAATTTTTTCAATCATCCGGACATCAACCATTTTTTCGTGTAGAGCTGGTAGCCGCAACACGGGAAGTACACTTAAATAACGGAATGTTTATAGCACGAGCCGATAAACTTCTAACCGAAGTTCAACAATGTGATATACTTTTTGTGCCGGCAATAAGCCGCGATGTACAAACCGCACTCGATAAAAACCGCGAAGCCGTAGAATGGATACACTCTATGTACAAGCGCGGTACCGAAGTAGCCAGTTTGTGTATAGGTGCTTTTCTGGTTGCAGAGTCCGGAATACTACAAGGCAAAACATGCTCAACACACTGGTTATTTGCCAACGAATTCCGTACGCGGTATCCCGATGTAGAACTTGCCGACGGACGCATAGTAACCGATATGCACGGCGTGTATTCCAGCGGCGGGGCAACTTCGTACTGGAATCTACTGCTATATCTTGTAGAGAAATTTACCTCGCGCGAAATGGCCATCATGGCATCAAAATTCTTCTTGCTCGATACCGCAAAAAACAGCCAGTTACCGTTTAGTATATTCCAAGGGCAAAAAGACCACGGCGACGAACTTGTATTGGTAGTACAGGACTTTCTGGAGTCACACTACAACGAGCGTTTAAGTGTAGATGAAATAGCTGAGCAGTTTTGCGTAGGCAGGCGTACGTTCGAGCGGCGCTTTAAAAAGGCAACCAACAACACTATAGTGGAATACCTGCAACGCGTAAAAATAGAAGCGGCAAAAAAACAACTCGAAGCCGGACGCAAAACCGTAAACGAAGTAATGTTTGAAGTTGGCTACACCGATACCAAAGCATTCCGCGACGTATTCAAAAAAATAACAGGGCTATCGCCCGTAGAGTACCGCAACAAATACTACAAAGAGTTACGCATGGCGCAAAGTGTGTAAGGTTTCTGCTTGCGCATTGCCGCACCTATCCACAGGTTTATCAACATATCCACACCCTGCGGGAAAGAACATTCCATGTGCATCCGCACGGTTATCGTGATTGTGGAGTAAAAGAACTCTGTGTATACTCTAATAAACTTAGTAATAGTTATTACTTAACAAAATAGTAAGAGTATACTTGATTTAAGGTGGATAAAACTATACAATAGAATCCGCTATGTAATGCACTTATATCAATTTCTCCAGATGCAGTGACTTCGACTGTTGTAACTTCTTTGCCTAGTATAGTAAAAACAGTTGCTTTACATGGAAGCAACCAAGGTGCTATACTAATAGTACTTTGACTTCTTTGCATAAATATTAAATCAGGTGTAGAAGTTTGGTGAAAAAGTACTTCTTCTTTGACATCTGTAATACCGGATAGACGGAACACAGCCATGTGTCCGTAGTTATTACCCGCAGCCACATATTTTCCGTCGTACGAAGCTGTAGCACACAACCACTTTAATGGACTGTAATTTTCATGCGCGGTATAAGGATAGTCATTCGTTAACCCTGTTGCTACCTTTGAAATTAAATTATAGTTGCCTACACCACTTGGTTCTTCTCCGGTAGTGTATAATAGGTTTGCCTTACTATTTGGGTAATAGGAAAGTGAATTGATATCTGATACCTGAGGATAAATTTTCCAACCATCAAAATTTGTATCTGCCATATCCCAACAATATACACTGCCTGAGTTCACCGATATATGATTAGTTGGTTTATTAAAAGCAGCTACTGCTATATCAGCAGTATCGCCATGCGGTCGCCACCAACGTGATCTTACTATGACCTCAATCTGAGGACTTATAACTTTTAGCTGATTACCACTATTGTAGTCAAACATTTGCAATGCTCCAGACGAATATCCGGAAATATCAGGATGCTGGCTTACTGTAAATAGTCTTTGTTGTGATTCATCATAGTAACAGTAAAAAACAGTTCTACCTAAATCTACTACAACTTTTTGTGAATTGTTACTATTAATATCAACTTCTATAACTCTACCTTCCTTTGTACCTACAAGAAGTTTGTCGGAATTTGATATATAGTGAAAACACATTACCGTATCGTTGTCGGTTTTAAATGAAACAATTTCCTTTTGTTGTTTGATATTATAATACGCTATTTCTGAATTTCCTTTTGTGTATGCTAATACTTCATCGCTGATGAATGTAAGTACATTATGTCCTGAAGATGGGATGATCTGCTTTAAGAAACCGCTCTTCATATCGGCAATAATAATATTAGGTTCACATAAAAAGGCTATGTACGAATTGTTCGTGGAGAACTCAACTCGTTCAATAGAATTTTCCGGATATCGCAAAATTCTAAGTACTTCCGATGTTGTTGGGTCAATGACTTTTACTTGCGAATTGGAATAAGGTTGTGAATAACAAAGTATCTCATTTGTGTTGTTAAAAAAAACAACACCCATAGGCGATAGCATATCAGGAATATAAAATGCCGTTAACTTTTTACCTGTACTTGTTTCGTAGATATAGCAAGTATCATAGCTAACCGGAACAATGTATTGATTGCCTGAAGGTGAGAAATTAATATACCTTGCTACTGGCAATATACTTAATGATGCAAACGAAAACGTAGTGTCCTTCTTCATATCCCATAATAATACTGAAGTTGACGACCCTCTGATTTTCATTAGCAGGCATCCAATAGTATTATTATATACCATTGATTCTACTGCTGCTTGATGAAATGAAATGTTCTTTTGTTTTAGAACAATCTTTTTTTCTGTGTCCCACAGTTTAATATTTCCATCTGTTGTTGCCGTAATTAAATATTTTCCATCCGAAGCAATATTATAAAGTGAGTATTTATGGGTAAATACTATACTGTCTTTTACTATACCCTTAGTAATATCATAAAAATGAATTTTATCATTGTGAATTACTGTTGTGTTATCGTCCCAGCTACCTCTAAATGCAGCAATAGTGTTTGAATCTATACGAACACATCGCCCTATTGGTTCTGTTGCGGATATAATCTTTTCAATTGATTCCTTCAGTGTTGTGTTGAACACTATAATTTGGGATTGTGATGAGGGAATTAACTTTGTATAGTATAATGCGGCAAGTCGTGTATTATCTAACCATTCTATACATTCGGCAAGAAGCAATGTATCCGATGCCTTTAACACTGCCTCCAGATGTCCGGTTCTAATATTTGTTATCAGGATAATAGATGCACCACTCCTCGATGCAAGGTGCTCTCCATCAGGTGAAATCTTAAATGGATTTTCAAACGTACCATCTGTAAAGCCATTATTACCAATGTGACTACTTACTACCCACTCTTGTTCAAGTTTCTGGGAGTAGGTGCTAAATTGTAATACAAAGAGGATAAATAATAACATTGCAAGAGATTTCATTTTGATACCTGTTTTGTTGGACTTCCGTTAAATATTGGAAATATGTTGGAGTATTGATATTTAGCGCGTATAAATATAATTTAAGACGAAATCTATTCTTAACTAGGGTAAAACTAATGAAACTATCTGAATCTAGTATTTGAGCGATCATACGATATTAAAATAAAATCAATTTGGCGAAATTTTGAAAAAGTCAAACGTCGGGAGCATATTTAATGGGTGATTTGAAAATTTGTCGGTAAGAGGTATAAGAAAGGGCGCACGAGATTCTTTCCCGCAGATGAAGGCGGGCGTATGCAATACGCCCCTACAAACTACTAACGGTACGGTGCGGATTGCGTTAGCATATTACCAGGTAATTCCTGCGTTAATAAAAAACTGTCTGCCAAGAAGACTTGGTATAAAGCGCGGGTTGGTTGTATTAAACATGTTGTTTACACCTACCGAACACGTTAGCACAGATGTATCGGTAAAAAACGTGGCAGCAAAGCGTTTTGTTATAGTTGCGTTGCAGTTCCAATAACCGGGAACGTATTCGTTATTACTATCTAACAGCGAACCAAACGATGTTGTATCCGAAAATATATCGGGGTTGCCGTTTAACTGTTGTTCGCCAAAACGTCCAACATACTGTGCGCGGAAGTTAGCAGTAAGGTTATACTCTGAGTTATCGTACTGAATGCGCAGAACGCCGGAGTGATGCGAGCGATACCACAAACCACCGTACTCTTGTGCGGTAAGATGTTTAAACTCTCCGGTTGATGGAATTTGATAGCCCGCTGTTTGATTGCGGATTGCATCCACAACACGAACATCCTTAGCTTCTAATAATTGATAGCCAAAGTTTCCCGATAGTTGCTCTGATGCGGTAAGAGTTATTACATATTGCATACTTGCTTCCACGCCTTGTGTATACACCTGCGCAAGATTACGGTAGGTGTAAACAACAGGCAATGTTTGGTACGGATAAAACTCAATCAGATTACGAAGGTTGTTGTGGAAGAAGCGTACATCAAATCCGAGTTGAACAGGTATGCCGTAAATGATAAGCGAATCGGGTTGATAAAATATCCCTTCATCGAACGAGTGAGCTTGTTCGGGCTGAAGGTTTATACCAAGTAAACGTGCGCCTATTAAATCGTAACCCGCACCCTGAAGTCGGTTAGAGAACCGCACATAGAGTTGGCGGAAATCGGGCGCCTTAAATCCTTCGCCAATGGTGCCGTATACCCGCACTTGGGGAATTGGTTTGTACGTTAACGAAAGTCGTGGTAACAACGGTACGCCACTAATTCCAATTTTATCTAACAAGATAGAACGTGGTACAGCAAACGCGCTGTTGTTATCGTACCGCATGCTAAATGCGTAGGAAAACTCCTCGGTTGGGTTCCCTTCCCATTGTGTGTACATAGCAGTTGTACGGTATAATGGGTTTTCGGAATACCGCGAACCACTTGCATCATCGTACCAAAACTCACCGCCTAACGTTAAACGGTTTTTATCGTTAATCAGAACATCGTATTGCAGATACGAACGGAATGTACGCCGTATAAAATTATCTGTTCTGCCAGCCGCGCCTTGCTCTACATCAAAGTTATATGTTTCGTTATACATTGTTCCATATACCTGACCCGATAAATGTGCATTACCATGCGTCCAGTCTGCACCCAGCGTTGCACTGCGGTCGGTTGTTTGCACCGAGCCCTCGTTCGATGTAATAAACCCGGCTGCGCCATCTAAAAACTTACCACGGCTTTCGCTTCCAAAGGTGCGAAGGTTGGCATTAACACTTACCGAGTTAGAAACATACCATTTGCACCGTGCCTGCATAGTGTAATCCTTAAAACCGGCATACGGAAAAGTAGAAGAATCTTGTTGCACGGTAAATGGCTGTGAGTTTTTCAGATTGATAAACGAGGCAAAGGTAATATCGTTATTGGTGTAGTTGTTTTCTATCTGTGCCTCGGCCGGGCCCATTTGTAAATACTGCATATACAACTTACCCGAATACCCATCTTTTGGTTTACGGGTAATAATATTAATTACACCTGCAAGTGCCTCGCTGCCGTATAAGCTGGACATAGGGCCTTTTACAACTTCAACACGCTCCACATTCCCAACCGATACGCGGTTTAAGTCAATTACACCACCAACTCTGCCCGATAGCGGCTGGCCATCCACAAGAATCATAGTGTAATCGGGTCCTAATCCCATCATTTGGATGCCGGTGCGCACGGTGCCTTGGGCAATAAGCATCCCTGTTTGTTCTTTTAGTAAATCGCCGGCGGCCACCATGCTTGTAGATGCAGTTTGCTCTTTGCCAATAACTTCAACCCGCACGGGCGAATCTTTTAGCATTACTTCGGTGCGGGTGCCTGTAACAACTACCGGCTGTTGTGCTTTATAGGTAAGGGTATCAACAGGTGTCTTTTTCTTTTTGGGTACGGCAGGTATTTTGGGTTTTTGTTTAACCGAGTCTGCCGGAGTATTTGCGTAACTACTGCCTGTTAGTACAAAAAAAGTTGTAAAAATTGCAAAATAACGATATATCACTGGTGTTGAGTTTCAAGTTTGGGTACATGTGGGCGCAAAAATACGGCACAACACGGATTTATTTGTAAAAACAATTAAAGTAAATACAAATATTTTGCTGTCGCTTGACGGCACCGGATGTTCCGTTACAGTACAGCCAATCCTTTGCCAGAGAGAATCTTTCGCTACAGAATCTTAGCTACATAAGTGGAGTGGAGAAAAATAGAAAGTTTCTTAACTGTAAGTAGTCAGAAAAAGGATAACCGTTTATTCTTAGCTGCGATACTTTCCCGCCGCAGGAAGATTGTTTTGATACGAGTGGTTGGGTGCGGTCCGGCGATAGCAAATAAAAAAACGGATACAGAAATTACTCTGTACCCGTTTGATTGTTAGGCGTGCGGTTGTTTAGTAGCCAAATACTTCGTCGGCTGTTACCTCTTTAACCGGACCATATTTTTTGAGTTCTTCCATATTGATTTTGTTTTTAGAGCCAAGTACAATGTACATGAACTTTTTGTTCTTGATGCGCTCGGCATGGAATTTATTTACGTCGTCGAATGTAAGAGTTGGTACTTTTTCGTACATCACTTTGCGTACGTCAAAATCTAACCCAAGGCGTGCGTAGTTCTGGAATTGTGATAAGATGTCCATACGTGTTATGCGTTCGCTTTCTATGCGCCCAACAATTGCTTGTTTACAGTTATCGAATAATGCATCTACACGTGGCATGTTGTTCATAAGTTCGTTCATGCCCGATAACGCTTCGGGGAGTTTATCGGCTTGTGTGCCGATGTACCCGGTCATGAAATATGGGTCTTCTTTTTTACGTGGTGCAGCAAATGTTGCATCTACCGAGTATGCAAGTGCTTTGGATTCGCGCATGGTTGTAAATGTAATGGATGACATATTTCCGCCACCAAAGTACTCGTTGTATAGGCGTGAGTATGGAGAGATTTGCGGATTGTATCCTTTATCGCATTGCAGGCGCATTAGAACTTCGGCTTGCACCATGTTGTAATCTAAGAATAATACTCCGCCGCTTGAAATATCCTGATATGCGTAATCATCGGCTTTGGGTACATCTTTTAACGATGCAGGTGTTTTGTGCTTCTGTGCCAATGTTGTTGTTATCTCTTTGGCACTTGCCGGACCGTAGTAGAACACTTTGTGTTTAAATGTTGCAAGTTGTTTTATTTTATCACATAACTCTTGGGCGGTTACAGCGCGCATTTCGGCATCGCTGAGTCTGTCGGTAAATGGATTGCGTTTGCCGTACAGCGCGTAGTTTAACATTGCTTGCTGAAGAATAACGTTTTTGTTTTTCTTCATGTCGGTGCGTTGTTTAATCATACCTTCAACCATCAACTTTAACGCATCGTTATCGGGTTTGGCATTTGCAAGAACTTCTTCGGTAAGTTGAACTGCTGCTGCAAGATTGTCTTGTAAGCCGCTAATTGTTATAATGAATTGCTCGTTGCTTGCAGATGCATTAATATCACTTCCTAAAGCATAGAATTTTTCTTTTACTTGTTCGGATGTCATGGTTGATGTGCCAAGTAAATCGAGATAGGATAATGCCAATCCTGTTTTTTTATCGTGGCGTGTGCCCATATCCCAAATGAACTGCAATGTGTAGAGTTTGTTATCGGTGTTTTTAACAGCATATACCGGAATAGAACCGTTTAGTGTTTCTTTGTTTATGTCTTTGTTAAAATCGGTAAAGCGTGGCTGTAGTTTATCGGCAGGGGTGTCCATCAGCTTTTTAGCAAAGTCTGATACATTTTTGTTGATAACAACCGGAGTAATAGCCGGCTTTGGTACCTTTTGTGCGTTTTTGTTTTCACCGCTGCGTTTATAAACAACTACATAGTTATTGTTATACCACTTCTTTGCAAACTCCATTACTTCCTTTTTTGTAACCTTTGCAATTTGGTCTAACTCTGCTAATTCATCTTCCCATTTGGTGCCTTGTATAAACATTTGGCTTAGCATGTTTGCGCGGGTGTCGTTAGATTCGATAGACCGCATACGGTCTATGCGCATATTCGTAACAATAGACTTCATCATGTCTTCGCTGAAGTTCCCTTTTTTCAGTTCTTCAATCTGTCCTAAAATCAACTCTACTACTTCTTCAAGCTTTTGCCCTTTACGTGGTGTGCCGTTAAAGATGTGCAGGGTGTAATCTTTCATGGAGTTTGGCGAACATCCTGCATTTAACACTTTCTGTTGCTGTTTTAAGTTTAAGTCAATTAACCCAACCGATGAGTTAGAAAGAATCATATCGCACATTGCCATGGTTATGAGTTCTTTAGAGCCTGCACCGGGGAAGCGGAATACCAAACGAACGCTTTCGTTGGTTGGACCGAATACCTCGCGTATAACTGGCTTTGTAATAGGGTCTTCTTGTGCAACAACAAATGGTGTTAATGGTTTTGACTGATATGAACCAAATTCTTCGCTTATCCATTCAACTGTTTTATCGGGGTCAACATCACCGCAAAGAATGATAGCCATGTTATTAGGAACATAATTCGCAGCATAATACTCGCGGATTTTTTTCATAGAAGGGTTTTTAAGGTGCTCTATAGTACCAATGGTTGTTTGGGTACCATATTGGTGTTTTGGGAAAACTGCCTCAAGCATTGCTTCGTATGCTAAACGACCGTCGTTATCTAATCCTCTGTTCTTTTCTTCGTACACTGCTTCCAACTCGGTATGGAATAACCGTAAGATAGGATTACGGAAACGCTCGGCTTCCAAGGTAATCCATTTACGTAATTGGTTGGAAGGAATATCGTTTTGATAAACAGTTTCTTCTACGGCTGTGTGCGCATTTGTACCTTTTGCACCAAGCGAGCCAACCATTTTATCGTATTCGTTCGGGATAGCAAATTTTGCTGCCTCGCCGCTAAGCGAATCAATAACATGGTACATTACTTTACGTTTATCGGCATCGGTTGTTTTGCGATACTCTTCGTACAAATTCTCAATTTTATCAATCAACGGTTTTTCTTTGGAAAAATCCAGCGAACCGTATTTATCCGTACCCTTAAACAGCATGTGCTCTAAGTAGTGGGCTAAACCGGTTGCATCGGCAGGGTCGTTTTTACTACCGGCACGCACAGAGATTAACGTCTGAACACGAGGTTCGTTTTTATTAACGCTAATAAACACTTTAAGCCCATTAGCTAAAGTGTACGTGCGTACGCCCATAGGGTCGTTTTTAACGGTAGTGTAACTAAACTTACCGCCTTTATGTTGCTCTACGGAGTACTGAGCAAGAATCTGAATATGTGCTACAACAATAAGGCACAGAACTATACGAAACACTTTCATAGAAGTATAAGTAAATGTGTAAACAAAAAGATTGCACGAGGAAGAAGTACCGCAATATGCGCAAGAAAGGTGTCAGGTAAAAATTATGTTGTAGTGTGTGGTTGTTTTTGCTTGCGCAGGACGGTACCGAACGTTTGTGCAAATATCTGTTCACACTTTGCCGGAAGATACCATTTTATAATTGAGCAAACATTAACCATGTACATCCTGTTGTTACCGAATAAATGGTGCTGAAGGTATACTCCCACACATGAACGCTATAAAAAATCTAACGTTAGGTGTGGTCAGGCGTTAGCAAATACGTATTGATGCAAAATTATAAGTGCGGATAAAGTCTGGCTAAAATTAACTGCTGAACAAAATTACACAGACAACTGTACGTAAAACTACGTTAAGAAAAAATATACCAATGGAATTGATAAGGAACATGTGTATATTGCAGAGAACGCTGCTTCCACAGCTAAGAATAAAGCGTTCGGCAAAAGTTTCTCTACCAGCATAAGCAAAGGGAAGATTGAAGGGGATATTGGTAGGTGTTTTTTAACTACGGAATCATAATAATTGTAGAGATAGTACTGTACTTGTACAACCGTGAATAAAAAAATTATTAGGATTCTGAAAAAACCATTGTACGTACGCATGTTTTAGCGTATTTTACAAACCCACAGTTCCCCCAACAAAGTTACTCTGGGAGTTTGCCAAAAGGGGATAATTTGGCGTAAGATTGAAGATTATTAAAAAATAGGTGTTTAATTCAATAGCAGGTGCATTGTTTATGCGACGTGTTCTATTATTCTTTCCTCTCTTGTTCGTTCTGTTTTCTTTTTCGGGAATTGCTGCCGGTAGTGTAAGCAGTTCTTCCACAACCACCGCAAAAGAATCCGAACTCAGTATCAAGAAATTTTATTTGTATAGTGCTACTATTGTAGCAGATGATGATGGTGGTATTAACCTAGACGACCCTGAAGTTGCTAAAAAAATCAGGATTATTAACTTGGGTCCGGTAGTTAATACTAAAGCCATTGATTATGCACCCACCATTAGTGCCGATGGCAGAGTGTTGTATTTTGTATCCAACAGACCAGGTGCTACATTAACAACAGATGGCGATCCATCACACGATTTCTGGCGTGCTACAAAACTGGAAAATCTGGATACAAACTTTTTCCCTCCGATAAATATTGATACGGTTCATCCGTATGGTCCACAAAGCGTTAATACTCCAACTAACGAAGGAGTTGCTTCGATTGCGGCAGACCGCCAAACATTAGTATTTACAGGATGCAACCGCCCTGACGGGTATGGAGATTGTGATTTATATATCACTGATGTGGAAGGTGATGTTTGGGGCAAGCCACGTAACTTAGGTAGAGAGGTGAACTCCGAAAAGTGGGATTCACAGCCCACAATTACCTCCGATAAACAACGTATTTACTTTGCATCTAACCGCCCGGGTCCAAATGGTGATAACAACATTGATATTTGGTACACCGATTACGATGATGAAACAAGTAAATGGAAAGCCGCTCAAAATCTTACTGCTATTAATACAGGTAAAAAAGACTGGTCTCCATTTATTGCGCCCGACAATACCACATTATTCTTTGCCTCCGATGGACATACGCCCAATGTTGGTGGCTTAGACTTCTACATGGTAAAGAAAACCGGTGTTGGTGCTGATGGTAAAGATACGTGGTCCAAACCACAATTGATACCGGAGCCTATTAATACGAAAGATAATGAATCATTCTTGTCGCTTCCGGCATCGGGCGATGTGATGTATTTCTCATCAACAAGAACAGACTTATCGGGTTTCCAAGGTAACTTGGATATATTTATGGCGTTTATTCCATCATTCTTCAAAACATCACAGGTACGTGTGCAGGTAGTTGATGAATGTTCGGGTGCTAATATTCCGGCTTCTATTTCTATTGTTAATCCAATTAATAAAAAGAACTTTAAGGAAGATGTTACTTTTAAGGAAACAGTAAAAGAGTTCATCTTTGGTAACGAGCAATACGGTAATCCAAAAGACTCCATTAAGTTTATTGATTTGGAAATTACTGCTACAAATCCACAATATGGTAGTAAATCGGTGATACAGCGTATTACAAAACCTGCTGTTACCCGTAATAAAGAAGAAGCAAGTAAATCGGATGTGTATGACGTTACCATTAAACTTGGTCAACGTCCGGTACTAACAGCCGAGGTAGCACCATCGCAGTTTGCAAAAGATAATCCAAACGATGCCGAAATGCAGGCATTCCGCGGGTTGCTTATGCGTCAGGTTGCGTCTATTCAATTACACCCACTATTGAACTATGTGTTCTTTGATATGGGCGAAGCAACTTGGGCAAAACGGTATATTCTCTTTAAATCCCCCGAGGAAACAAAAGGATTCACCGATGAGCGTGTTCCCGGTGGTACGTTGGATAAATACTACCACGTGCTTAATATCTTTGGCTACCGCTTAACTAAAAATCCAACTGCTAAGATTAAAATTGTTGGCTGTACCGATAACAACACTATGGGATATTCAAGTGCGGAATTAAAACCCGACCTTGCTAAAAACCGTGCAACAATTGTATATAACTACTTTAAAGACATTTGGAAAATTGACCCAAGCAGAATGGAACTTACATGGCAAACTAAGAACTTACCGGAGCGTCCATCAAATCCAAAAGACTCGCTTGGTATTGTAGAAAACCGTCGTACCGAAATTCTTTGCGAAGACTGGGAAGTGATTAAACCAATTCTTGATAAAGACCCCAAAGTATTCCCACAACCGGAAGAAATGACCTTTACTATGAAAAACGGTATTGACGACCAACTTGTTACCAAGCGCCGTATCGTTATTACTAATAATGATAAAGACTGGAATACATTAACGGAAATTGGTAAAACCGATGCAAGCACAAAGTGGGATTGGCAAAATACAAAAAGCGAATATCCCGATACCAACAGCCGAACAGGTATTTCCGGTACCAACAAAAACGTATATAACCTTACACCATACAAGGCTAAACTTATTGTAACAAGTTCAACCGGACAAGAGTGCGAATCACTCCCAATAACAATTCCTGTTAAGTATGCTGCAACAGAATGTGGTGCAGTTGGTAAAGGTGCCGATTCAACACTTGAGAATTACAATCTTATTCTCTTCCCATTCAACTCGGCAGAGGCAGGACCACGTAACGAACGTATTTTAGGCGACTATGTGTTCCCACGTTGCTTTGCATCTTCGGTTGTTGATATTGTTGGTCACACAGATATCGTTGGTATGTACGACGCAAATAAAAAGTTATCCATTAATCGTGCTAAAACAGCCGAAACCGGAGTTCGTACAAAAACTAAAGGTGTAGCGATATTAAAATCAGATGGGGTTGGCGAAGATAATCCAATTTACGATAACCAACTACCGGAAGGTCGTTTCTATAATCGTACAGTATCAATTCAAATCAGAACTCCGCTTAAAGATGCTAAGCTTTGCGGCGAGTAAGAAGACGCTGTTATAAACTTACAAACCCCAATAGCAAAACTGTTGGGGTTTTGTTTTTATATGCTACCGCCTGACCGCTCCAAACATTACACAACAAACGCCCCACACTACGCGGCGACAAAACCCTATCAAAAGCAAAAGCCATAATCGTGAATAATTCAGATATGATGTAGTAATGATCAACGTTAAATTTCCACCTAATCGTAGCGACGCAATGCCTCGCGTCGTAACAAGTCAACAAGTTCGGAAGGCAGAATTATAAAAGTACTTGTATCTAAAAAGTTGAGCAATCTTAAATTATTGAAGAGTTAGTATCTTGCAGACAATTCAACAAAACACAACATAATACATATGCTTCAACAACTGCTATCGGAAATAGAACAAACACGAACTGAGTTACTTGAATTCTATAACTCAATGCCCGATAAAAATACTGCGCCGGAAGGAAGATGGTCGGCGCGGGAAATAATGTATCACCTGTATAGAACCGAACTTGGTATTGCAAAGATATTCCGGGCAGGAGCGCGGGTGGCAACAATCCATCCACCAAAAACCGATGACGAATTACAAGAAGAATACAACGGCTTGCAAGATGTATCAACCCGGCGCGACGTTAAAATTGTAGCACCCGATCACATCCAACCAAGCGGATTAGAACCCGATGTAGATGTAGTAGCACTATTGGCACAGTCTCGCGCTATGCTATTGCAATATGCAACTGTAAAAACCGATGAGGAATTACGAACAATGTCGTTTGCGCATCCTGTTCGTGGACTGCTAACATTATATGGTTGGATAACCTTTGTTGGTGTACACGAGCAACGTCACGCAAACCAAATGAGTGAACTCAACAATAAGCACATTTAGCTTCTGATAGAATAATACAATAGTTGAAGGTTCTTTCCTGCAAATTGAGACTTTGGATACATATAGGTTCGTTGCAGTCAGGCGAAAGCAAAAAGAGTATAAACAAGATATGAGTAAACGTAAGAACAAAAAACAAAAGATATCACAACATCAATCAAGGATGTTTTTCGGGTTAATAAACATACTACGTAGTAGAATAAGACACATGATATTTGTGACTACTGTAATTTGTTTGATGATTGTATGGTATGTGATTTCTTCGGGTACTTTGTACACAACGGTGATACTACCTCAATACTTAATACTATTGGCAAAAATTGTAACACCGATACTAAATATTTTTGGCTATCAAGCCATATCAAGTGGTTCGAGTGTATTGAGCAGGGATTTCTCTATTGACATTGCTGCCGGTTGTGATGCCGTTGAACCAATGCTTTTATTTAGCATAGTTATGTTGGCGTATCCTGCAAAATGGCAAGAGAAATTGATTGGAATATTTGCTGGGGTGTTAATACTCTTTACTATTAACATTGTACGATTGGTTTCGTTGTTTTGGATTGGTGTTCATTACAAAGACAGTTTTGAGGTGATTCATATGGAAGTGTGGCAACCACTATTCATCTTTTGTACTTTGGCCGTGTTTGGAACGTGGATGTTTATTGTTGGCAGTACGCAAAGAACAAAGGTGGCAGGAGAGTAATATGAATAAAATGGTTCGCTTTATTATTGTTTCAATAGGAATCTATTCGGTGTTTGTAGTAATGATGTTTACAGTACTTGAATCGCCTTTCCGTTCGTTATATATAACCATGAACAACGCTATGTTTAGGACGATGTGGAAAGGAGTACAAATACAGTTTAGTAAAACGGAACCTCCTGAGGACTCACGTATTAAACACCGAGCAAATAATGTAGTAGTTCAGATCACAAATAATAATATCACGTCAATACAGGGTATTCATCCAGGTATAACTATAGCTAACAGTAGTAATGTACTGGGTTACTTACCATTGAGTCTTTTTATAGCATTAACTATTGCTATGCCTTTACATTGGAAAAGGATTCTACGAAATTTAGGTATAGGTTTAGTTATGGTTTGGTTTATTCTTACGTTTTTCTCGTGGTTTAGTATTAGTATGTTGGCAGATATGAACAATTGTGGGTGGTGGAATCTGTCAGTGGAATGGCGTGAACGACTAATGCCATTTTTAAATGCAATTTTAGCTAATCAGATTTCGATTTCATATAGCTTACCATTATTGGTTTGGTTAGTTGTACATGTTATGAGTAAGGATGTAGGAACACTTGTCTATCAAAACAAAAAAAAGCATGAGCGAAGAACTCATGCCTTGATGATGTATCCACCAAAAAGATTATGCTTGTTGATGTCTTGTTACTGGAAATTTCCACCATGCCAAAGCCATCAAAAGCACACCCATTAGTAATAATCCCCATTCGGTTACCGTTGGTACCGGGAAAGTAGATTGTACCCAAGTTGGGTCGTTTGCATCGGTAGTTGGTGTGCTACCCAGCGTTAATGAAACCGGATTACTACCACCAACGCTAACTGTAGTTTGTCCGGAACCTTCGTTCATTGGATAGTTTGCAATTAAACTTGCTATATCAGGATGTGTTGTAATAACGCTGAGTCCCATCCAAGCATTAATTGTAGCAGCTGAAAGAGGCGCACCCCACATTCTGAAGTTATCAATCTGCCCAGGGAAAGAAACACTTGAGCCAAAATAACCGATGCTAAAACCATCGGTGCCTATTGGTACATTAGGTGAAGCAGTAGTTGTATTCGGTGCGGCAGTTCCATTAACATAAAGTGTTGTAATACCAGCATTACGGACAAGTGCGAGATGTGTTGGTGTGTTAGCCGGGAGAGTTACCCCAGTAGCTAAATCTATAACACCACCATAAAGCATTTGGATTGATTGAGTGTTTGCTTTAATATAAAGTGAATAGCCACGAATTGAAGTATTGCCATTAAAGAAAATATATTTGTCTACGGCTGAATTAGTCCCATCCCAACGAACCCAACATTCAATGGTAAAGTTATTGGTCAATAACATTACTGGGCCTGGAGGAGAACTGGATATGTACTGTGTTGGTGTAAAATTTAGAGCAAAGTTTTGAGCACTGCTAATAATTGGAAATAGCAACAATACCGCAAGAATGAATGAATAAATATACTTCATAGTGCCTAATAATAAATTGTAAATCAGAAGCAAAATACAAATAACGCCATAGAAGAAAATAGGTTATTTTGATAATATGAACATAATTTACCCCTACAAAACCTATACAGCCGATGTGTCGTGATGTAGTAATTCATTAGCACGAATAACAGCGTGGGCTAACGCATCAGGTCGTATAGAAACAACGCCCGGCTCGCCACATACCACACCTGCGGCATAGTTAGCAAGTATGGCTGCTTCTTTAACGTCTGCACCGCCGCTCATTGCCGCTACTAAGGTAGCTATTGCCGTATCGCCCGCACCGGAGACATCGGCAACATGCAAAGCAAAGGTTGGTACCGATGAAATCTTGCCACTACTCTCAAATAACATCATACCTTGCGCGCCAAGAGTAAGAAGTACATTAGTGCTTTGTAAACGTTCTAACAATTCTTTACCGGCCTTTAATATGTCCTGTTCTGTTCGTAAGGCATAACCAAGTGCTTCTTGTGCTTCTTTCCGGTTTGGCTTAAATACCGTAGGTTTAGTAAAGGCAAAGAAGTTATCAAACTTAGGGTCAACAAATATCTCAGTTCCTTTTTTGTGCGCCACTTCCTGTACTTGTTGTATTAGCGTTTTAGTTAGAACACCTTTGTTGTAGTCTTCAAAGATGATTCCGTATAAATCAGTTTCCTCGGATAGCAGTGATGCAATTTTGGTTGCAGTTGCATCGCTTATGTTGTTGCGAACCTCACGGTCCAAGCGGGCAATGTGTTGGTTGTTTCCTATAATGCGGGTTTTAACCGTTGTTACGCGCTCTGCATCGGCAACTAAGCCGTGTGTGTTTAGTCCGCTTTCGGCGGCTATTTCGCAGAAAAGTTTACCGGAATTATCGTCGCCAATTACGCCACACAGAATTGGTTCTGCGCCAAGCGACTTTAAGTTGTTTGCAACATTAGCCGCCCCACCCAAATGAAACGTTTCACTTTCCACATCGATTACCGGCACAGGTGCTTCGGGCGATACGCGGGTTACATTGCCAATAAAGTAGCGGTCAAGCATCACATCACCTATAACGGCAATGCGCTTACCACGTATGTTACTAATAATTTCTTCCGAGCGTTCTTTTGATATGTTAAGCATTTTATGAGTCGTTTTTAGAGGAATCAATAATCTACGAAGTACAAAAATACGAATAAGAACTTAGTGTTCCCCTCACGGGGTTTCACAGCATTATGCTCGGTCACCCGTTGCCGTCCGCACGTTCAAGGAAATACGTTTTCATTTTGCCTTTACCTTTTATTTCTATTTCACCACGCTCAGTCAACCCCATCCCCACTTTCCCCAAAAGGGAAGGAGTTTCGTTCTCTAAGCCCTCTCCTTTGGATAGGGTTTGGGTGAGTTGCCTTACAAATTCCTCGCTCACATGTATTTTTCCGGCCTCGCCGTGGCTTTCCATCCTGCTTGCGGTGTTTACGGCATCGCCCCATAAATCATAGAGAAACTTATTCTCGCCAACAACACCTGCCGCTGCCGGACCGCAATGTAATCCAATGCGTACTTCTATTTCCGGTATGGTTCCTATCCAACTTCTATCACCGTATTCTTCGGGGAATTGTACAACGAGATCCTTCATTACATCAATCAGTTTTAATGCGGCTTTTGAAGCACGGTGTGCGTGGTCTTGTTGCATTGTGGGTGCGCCTGCAACTGCCATGTATGCATCGCCAATAGTTTTAATTTTCTCCAAACCACACTCGCGCATTACAGTATCAATGCGGGTAAATATAATATTCAACAAATACACTAAATGCTGTGCTGTAATAACTGCTGATAGCTTTGTAAAATCAACTATATCCATAAACAAAATACTTACTGAATCAAAATGGTCTGCAATTGGGTTCTCGCCTTTAATCAAGCGTTGCGTGATTTCCCCAGGCAGAATATTATTGAGGATGTTCTTCTCGGCGGTGGCGCGGGTGCGCTCTATTTCTATTTGCTTTTGTTGCTCGCGTATGGACTCTTGCTTCTTGACTTCTTCAATGTTGATCTCGTCTTTTATCGCAATGTGTTTCTTGTGTTGAACAAATGCCTCTTCCCAACGCTTCTCTTGCTCGTAGAGTTCGGATAGTGTTTTGTGAAACTCAACCAAAAGTGATTTCGCTCCTATCTCAGTGAGTGCTGCCAAAGCCCTCAGTAAATATTCCTCTGCCTTCGCCGAATCAAAGCCCTCAAACTCGACCTTAGAGTAAACCGCGCCTATGTAGCCAAGATGTAATGCAACTCCCGCCTTGTTGCCGAGCTCTTCATCTATGGTGAGTGCCTTACCGAAATATTCTAATGCCTTGGGGTAATCGGAGAGCTTCTTGTACACTATGCCGATGTTGCCAAACCATGTGGCAACTCCCGTCTTATTGCCGATCTCTTCATATATGGTGAGTGTTTTGCCGAAATACTCTAATGCCTTGGGGTAGTCGGAGAGATCCCCGTACACATTACCGATGTTGCCAAGATTTCTTGCAACTCCCGCCTTGTTGCCGAGCTCTTCATCCATGGTGAGTGCCTTAGCGAAATATTCTAATGCCTTGGGGTAGTCGGAGAGTTCCTTGTGCACAATGCCGATGTTGCCAAGCCAGCCCGCAATTCCCGCCTTGTCTCCGAGCTCTTGATTTATGCTAAGCGCTTTGTCATAGTACTCTAATGCCCTGGAATAGTCAGAAAGATTCCAGTGTATATTACCGATATTGCCAAGTGCGCTGGCTGTGCCAGTTTTGTCAGCAGTTTCTTCGACTAGATGTAAAGCCGTGTTGTAGTGTTCTAGGGCTTTTAAGTAGTCGCTTCGCCTCCATGATACCGCACCGAGTAAGCGGCTTACTCGCGCTCGGATTTCATTACCCTGACGCTTCTCGGCATCCCCGTTATCAACGAGAACTTTTGAGAGGACTTCGTTCGCCAGTGCTTCAGCTTGGTCGTAGTTGCCTTTGCTTAGTTCTTTGCCAGCTTTGTCAAGCAGTTCTTGTAGTTCAGCATGCGTCATAGTGTATTGTATGTGTTACTTTTTATACAAATTACACATTCCATAACAATATCTGTATTGCTGTAACGGTGCGGTTCGCACAGGGTTGGCGCGCTGAACTCGGTGAAACACTGTGAGGGGTACACAAATATCTTATACTGCTACCGGTGCTTTTATATGTGGATGCGACTGATAGTTTACTAATTCAAAATCGCCGAAGGTGAATTGGTTAATATCGGTAACATTTGGATTGATGTTCATTTGGGGCAAAGGATATGGACTGCGCGTGAGTTGTAGTTCGGCTTGCTCGATGTGATTGGAGTATAAGTGTGCATCGCCAAAGGTATGGATGAACTCGCCGTACTCTAAGCCGCATACCTGTGCCATCATCATGGTTAACAGTGCGTACGATGCAATGTTAAACGGCACACCAAGAAACACATCGGCCGAGCGTTGGTACAACTGACACGAGAGTTTGTTGTTTGCTACATAAAACTGAAAGAATGCGTGGCATGGTTCAAGTTTCATGGCGGGTAAATCGGCAACGTTCCATGCGCTTACTATTAAGCGGCGCGAGTTTGGATTACGTTGTATTTCGCTGATGATTTTTTCTATTTGGTCAGTTGTTTCGCCGTTAGCCCCTTGCCACGAACGCCATTGTTTACCATATACCGGACCTAAGTTGCCGTTCTCGTCTGCCCATTCATCCCAAATACTAACACCATTTTGGTTAAGGTATTGAACGTTGGTATCGCCACGTAAAAACCAGAGCAATTCGTAGATGATAGATTTTAGATGGAGTTTTTTTGTGGTAACAAGTGGAAAGCCATCCTGAAGATCGAATCGCATTTGATAGCCAAAAACGGAGCGTGTTCCGGTTCCGGTTCTATCGCCTTTTTCTACGCCGTAGGTTAAGATATGCTGTAATAAATCGTGGTATTGTTTCATGGTGTTGTTTTACTCGGTTAAATTCTAACGGTGCGAATTTACGGATATTGTTGTTCTGTTTGTTTGTTCAACGATTGAACAAATTCATTTGTTTTTGCAGGCGTATGCAATACAATTACCTTCAGGTGGGCAAAGTCCGGATTGTTGAAGATAGTTGAATATCTGGTTTTTACTTTGTGATATGTAGTAAGAACCCACAACAAAATAGAGTTACGGCTTAAAAACGACTGGCGGAATGATTCTACGTTATTGCCGCAACATCGCTCGCGGGTTATAGTCCGGCGGATAGTGCGGGAAAATGCCCGGTAGATTACAAGCGGAAAAGAGTAATTCAGCCAGATAATGGTATCAGCGCGTTTCCAGGTAATATCTCGGACGATACTATAGTTGCCATCCATTACCCACCGCTCGGTTTGTATAGCTTTCTCAACTAACTCGGCAAATTCGGTGTTATCGCGCTCAACCCAATTGGGAAGCCAGTGCAGGGCATCTAACTCTATATGTGTTACACCAAGTTGTTGTGCTAATGTCGACGCTAAGGTTGTTTTCCCCGAACAACTTGTGCCGATTACAATAATACGGTTCATTGTAGCTCTCTTAGTTTAGCATTACGGGTAATTGCCGATACTACCAACAGCATCTGTTTACGAATTACAGTTCTGAATCATGAAATTACTCTTAAGCATTCTCTTGGTTGTAAATATAACAACTGCACTTGCACAACAAGCCGAAACAATAACCATTGGCACACGAGAGCGTGAGTACTATGTGCATTTGCCAAAAAACTACGAGGTAACATCGGCGCTGATTCCGTTAGTAATTGGTTTACACGGTGCAAATCAACAACCGGTAGATGGCGTTAACTCCTACGCAAGCATGACGGGACTTAATGCAAAAGCAGATGCAGAGAATTTTATAGTGGTCTATCCCGTTGGGCTGGGCTCGGATGTGTTTAGTGTACCCGTGTGGAATGCCGGGAAATGCTGTCCGCCTGCGTCATCGCCTAATGTTAAAATGGAAGATGTGCAATTTATCTCGGCGTTAATTGATAAACTTGTTGCAACATATCACATTCACAAAAGCAGAGTGTATGCAACGGGATTTTCTAACGGAGCAATGATGTGCCAGCGTTTAATGTGCGAGTTAAGCACCAAGATTGCAGCAGTTGGCGCGCACTCGGGTTCGTACATGGTAGAAGGCGAATGTAAACCCGTACGTCCGGTACCAATGATTTATCTACATGCTACAAAAGATAGTGTAGTTCCGTACAATGGCGGAACGGGCGTGTTATCAAACACACTGGTATTTCCATCGGTCGATTCCACCATGCACATCTGGCAAACTATATTAAACTGCACAATGCAGGAGCAATCAGTATTTGATATAGCTACAGCCAAAGGTTCTGCATGGCAATCATCAACAAGCAGTACCGAACTGCAACGCTATTACGCAACCGATGGCGGACACTGGTGGATTGGCTCACCGGTTGGCATTGGTTCTAAAGCATTTAACGCAACCGATATCATCTGGAATTTCCTGAAACGTTTTACATTAGAAAACCCAACTGATGTATTTGAACAAACAGAACAACAAGAAAGTAACTGGATAGTATTTACTAATGCTATGCAGCAAACAATACTACGTTTCCAAACATACCAATCAAATATTTCTATCCGCGTAACCGATGTGTTAGGGCGCGAGGTAATAAAACAAGAACAGCAACAAGGTCTGGATATTCCTGTACAAACGGCGCAGTTACCACATGGTGTGTACGTGCTGCAAATCACCAACGGAAAAACACAACAAACCAAAACCATATTGTTGTAGTATACATATCTTGATTCCCGCCACAGCCGAAGCAATCCTTCAGCGCGCCAACCCGGTGCGAACCACACGTTATGCGCCGCAGAATAGTTGCAACCTACATTACTGCTTAAAGTAGAATACAAGAGTTCTCTTTCCCCTCAACCGTCCTTCGGACACCTTCTCCTATTGGGAGAAGGAAGGGATGAGGGCGTACACGCAATACCAAACAATCCCCTCTGTGTTTTCTCTGTGTCTCCAATTCTCCGTGTTCAGAATTTTGGATGCTTACTTACTACGCTACCTCTTCTTTCCGGCACGGTGACGAAACAAGAAACAGAGAAGCCTTGGTGCCGTCAGGCGATAGCAACATAATTAACACCTAAATATCAAATTCACACGTCGGATTCAACCACATAGATTGACGTTTTTACGCCCCGTAGGTGTAAATCTGTACTCGTAGTTTTGTAATGAGTGATGTAGATAACTAAATATTTTTCCACACCGCAACAACATTTGATTACATGCGTACAACCGTGTCGCGAAGGTTTGTAACTTCGCAATTCGTTTTTATAGGATTAAGAGGAAGTTAATATGTCGGACGCACAACACGCAGACTTATCGGCGTTAAAAATAAATCGTAATGCACCTGTTCAGGCACCATCGGGCGGAACGGCGTGGGGTAAAATAGTTACCATTGTGCTTGTACTTGCTTTGCTTGGTGGCGGTGCATGGTGGTTTATGGGAAACAGTTCGTTTAGTGCTATTGAAGTAGATGCAGTAACGGCAACGTTGTCATCGCCCGCTCAGCAAAACTCTGTGTTAACAGCAAGCGGATATGTTGTAGCACAACGTAAGGCCGCAGTGTCATCGAAGGTAACAGGCAAACTTGTTGCCCTGAATGTAATTGAGGGCGATGTTGTAAAACAAGGTCAGGTAATTGGTAAAATTGAAAGTGCAGATGTTGAAGCAACATTGCAACAGCTTCGTGCTGCGTTAGAAGTTGCCAAGGCAGACGTTGAAAATGCAAAAGTAGAAGTTGACGATGCTAAACTTGATATGGAACGTAAGCAACAGCTTAGAACTCAGAATGCAATAGCACAAGTGGACGTTGATAACGCAAAGGCACGATACAATAAAGCTACTACTTTTTTAGCAGCAAGAAACGCCTCGGTAAAAATGGCGGAAGCAAATGCGCGCAATGCAGAGGTTCAGGTAGAGAACACTGTTATTCGCGCACCGTTTGATGGAACCGTATTAACAAAGAACGCAAACGTTGGCGAAGTGATTACTGCGCTTGGTGCAGCAGCTGGTTCACGCGGGGCAGCCGTAACACTTGCCGATATGAACTCGCTTGAAGTTGAGGCAGATGTTTCGGAATCGAACATTGAGCGCATTACACAAAACCAACCATGTGAGATTACCCTAAACGCGTATTCCGATAAACGTTACCGTGGATTTTTGAGTAAGATTATCCTAACAGCAGACCGAGCTAAAGCTACCGTAATGGTAAAGATTCGCTTTAACGAACGCGATGAACGTGTACTACCCGAGATGGGTGCAAAAGTATTGTTTCTGAAACCCGATAGCGACCAACAAACCTTAAACGAGGCACCAAAACTTCTGCTGCCTGTTAGCAGTGTTATAACAAAAGGCGGACGTAAAGTTGTGTATAAAATAACAGATGAAACAGTAAAGGAAGTTTCTGTTCAAACTGGAACAGTAACGGATTCCTATATAGAAATAACACAAGGTGTAACGGCAGGCGAGCGCGTTGTATTAAAACCTACCGAAACATTAAAAGACGGTGCTAAGATTACCATGAAAAAATAATACATCCTAAAATTATTACGTAAGGAGATATACCGTGAGTGCAATACAAGTTGATAAGATAGCCAAAACATACTCGCGCGATAAATTAGTTGTGCCTGTATTAAACGACGTAACACTATCCATTAACGAAGGAGAGTTTGTTGCGTTAATGGGTCCCTCGGGTTCCGGAAAAACAACGCTGTTGAATATCATAGCCGGCATCGACCGCCCTACATCCGGAAGAGTGTCGGTACTGGGAACAGACATTGCAGGGTTATCGGAATCGGAGCTTGCAAAGTGGCGCGCCCGTACTGTTGGGTTTATATTTCAGTTCTATAACTTAATACCTGTACTAACAGCGTACGAAAATGTTGAGTTGCCATTGATGTTAACACCGCTTACCAAAGAGCAACGCAAACAACAAGTAGAAACCGCATTGCGTGTTGTGGGGTTGGCAGATAGAATGAACCACTCGCCAAATCAACTATCGGGAGGTCAGCAACAACGTGTGGCTATTGCCCGTGCTATTGCAACCGACCCGGATATCATTGTTGCCGATGAGCCAACAGGAGATTTAGATAAAGTTTCTGCAAACGAAATCATGACGTTACTTGAACGCTTAAACAAAGAGTTTAAGAAAACGATTGTAATGGTAACGCACGACCCATCGGCTGCAGAGCGCGCACATATTGTACGCCACTTAGAAAAAGGCGACTTACTACCGGGAGAAGAACGCCATGAAAATGCTTAAACTGATTTTTAAGAATTCATTCCGCCACAGATTACGTGCATTCCTAACAATAGCAGGTGTAGCAGCAGCAGTAATTACGTTTACTGTATTCCGTACAGCTATCACATCATGGAATGCCGGCGTAGATGCTGCTGCTGCTGATAGATTGGTTACACGCCAAGCTGTTTCGTTTATCTTTCCGCTGCCAATTTCATATAAAGACAGAATAGAAAAAATTAATGGAGTTCAAAAGGTAATGCCTTGTTTATGGTTTCAGGGTAAACACTGGGATGAAACAAATTTTTTTGCACGTATTGCAGTAGTACCTGAATCAGTCAGAGAAATGTTTCCGGAATATATTGTCTCAGATGCAGAACTTGAGGCATTCAAGAAAGAGCGCACTTCTTGTTTAATAGGAGTAAAAACAGCAAAAAGATATAATCTTAAACTAGGAGATGTTATTCCAATTGAGGGTGATATATATCCCGGAACATGGCAGTTTACGGTACGAGGGATATATCAACCACGAGAGGAAGTAACAGACGCAACTCAAATGTTCATCCATTATGATTATGTAGATGAAAGGGTAAAACAAGATGATCCATCTAGGGCTGGTGGTGTTGGTTGGTACTCTGTAAAAATAAAAGATATATCCAAGTCTGCTGAAATTTCTCAACAAATAGATGCACTTTTTGCAAACTCTTCTTCTGAAACAAAAACCGAAACGGAGAAAGCATTTAATCAAGGTTTTCTAAGCGCATTTAGTGCAGTAATTACCGTAATTGATGTGGCATCGTTATTTGTTATTGTAATTATAATGTTTGTATTAGGCAATACAATGGTTATGTCGTCACGAGAGCGGACTCGAGAATATGCAGTACTTAAAACTCTTGGTTTTAAAGGTTGGTATTTATATCTGTTTATTACAGGTGAGTCTATAGTCATATCGTTAATAGGCGCAATTGCCGGAGTAGTTCTAAGTTATCCAATTGTTTATTTACTATCGTTGATGTTAGCCGGTGGAGGGATGTTCCCAGTTTTTTACATTGTAAAAGGTACTTTAATTGTTGCGTTTATATCGGCACTTGTAGTAGGTGTAATCTCCGCAGTTATTCCAGTTGTTCAAGTAAATAGAACTCGTATTGTAGACGGTCTTCGTTACGTTGGTTGATTGCTTTATTAAAAATAGATTGAACTAATATTATGAAAATACCATTTAAATATATTCTCAGAAATTTCTATTCAAGAAAGCTTACAACAACCGCAACCGTGTTAGGAATGACTCTGGTTGTTGTAGTGTTTACAGTTGCATTTATGATGGGAATGGGAATACGAAAAACATTATCTGTTACGGGTTCTGAAAACAATGCACTTGTTGTCAGGAAATCATCGCAGGGTGAAATATCAAGTATCATTAACAGAGAGGTAGCCGATATAATTTCATCGTTACCGCAAGTTGCAAAGTCTTCGGAAGGTAAACCTTTAATATCTACCGAGCCTGTGGTGATATTCATACAACCCAAAAAAGGTGGTGGTGTTAGTAACCTTACTGTACGTGGTGTTACACCTGTTGCGTTTCAGATACGCGATAATATTAAACTAGTTGAAGGAAAAACATTTGGTTTTGGCTCGCGAGAACTGATAGTTGGTAAATCAATTTCAAAGCGATTTAATGGGGTAGCTATAGGTGATAAAGTAAAACTTGCAGGTGATATGTGGACAATAGTTGGTGTGTTTGATGCTGGTGGTAGTGGATTTGATAGTGAGGTGTGGGGAGATTCGGAGCAATTGTTATCTGCTTTTCAAAGAACATCATATAGTACAATAACATTTCGTTTAAGTGACCCAAAACAAATTGAACAACTAAAACTTCAGTTCGATGCAGACAAAAGGTTAAAGCAGTTTACTCCGGAAATTGAACGTACATATTTCTCCAAACAGTCAAATCAGACAAGCGGTTTTATTATGGGATTGGGAGTATTCATAACTCTGTTTATAATGGTAGGTGCTATAATTGGGGCTATGATAACAATGTTTACTGCTGTTGCAAACAGAACTACCGAAATTGGAACATTACGAGCGCTTGGCTTTACACGTGGAAGTATTTTAATTTCATTCTTATTTGAATCTTTGTTACTTTCTGTAGTAGGATGTGTATTGGGGTTACTCATCTCATCTACAATGTCATCTATGGAAGTATCTACTATTAACTTTCAATCTTTTTCGGAAATAGCTTTTAATTTTACGCTGAACATATACATTGTTCTCGGAGCGTTTGCATTCTCAATTTTCATGGGGCTTGTTGGTGGTTTCTTGCCATCGTGGCGTGCATCCAGATTAAAAATTATCGAAGCTCTGCGCGCGGCGTAATTGCGTAGCTACAGTTGTTGTACAAGGAGTTCTGTATGTATGCAGAACTCCTTTTTTGTTTGTGTTTCCCGCCACAGCCGAAGCAACCCTTAAGCGCGCAAACCCGGTGCGAACCGAACGTTGTGCGCCGCAGTGTATATGTATGCAATTGAGTTATACCTCTGTGTTTGCTCTGTGTCTCCGATTCTCCGTGTTCAGAATTTTGAACAGTGTAGATATGGTGAATGTTCTCTCCGGCATAGTACAGCAATAAAAACGCAGGCGTTGCGGTGCCGTCCTGCGTTAGCAAAAAAATACCGTAGCATAATTCTTTGTTGTACTTTTGCGCCCGCAAACATGTGAAATATTTTGGCGATTGATGATGGGAAGTCATAGTTCTTCGGCGCAACGCGCAACGGCGGCCGGCATTTTGGTTACAATGGGTATTGTGTTTGGTGATATTGGTACATCGCCGTTGTACACGCTTTCGGCAATTATGAACGGACTGGTTATTGATGAGACGCTGGTGCTTGGTGCGCTGAGTGCTGTGTTCTGGACGCTAACGTTCCAAACTACTTTGAAGTATGTACTGATTACCCTGCGTGCCGATAACCGTGGCGAAGGTGGAATTTTTTCGCTGTTTGCATTGGTTAGGAAATTGGATAAACGTTTGGTTATTCCCGCTGTAATTGGCGGTGCGTTTTTACTTGCCGATGGAATTATCACTCCACCCATTTCTGTTGCCTCGGCTGTGGAAGGTTTACGCATCTATTACCCGCATCTTGAAACCGTGCCCATTGTACTTGCTATTATTATTGGGCTGTTTACCGCACAGCAATTTGGTACCGATAAAGTTGGTAAACTGTTTGGACCTGTAATGGTGTTGTGGTTTACCTTTATTGGTGGTATTGGTGCTATGGCTATGACTCAGAACCCACACATTATTGCAGCTTTAAACCCGTGGTATGCTTTTCATTTGATTGTACAATATCCGCATGGCTTTTGGCTGTTGGGTGGTGTGTTTTTGTGTACTACGGGTGCCGAGGCACTGTACTCCGACCTTGGCCACTGCGGCAGAGCAAACATACGTGTTAGCTGGTTGTATGTTAAAGTGTGTTTGATATTATCATATGCCGGGCAAAGCGCATGGTTACTAAACCACATGGGCGGAACTATTAGTGCACGTCCGTTTTATGCTATTGTTCCGGAATCAATTTTACCGTTTGCTATTGGCTTGGCAACGTTGGCTACTATCATTGCTTCGCAAGCGTTAATAAGTGGCTCGTACACGTTAATAAACGAAGCAATGCAACTGAGTTTGTGGTTTAAAACTAAGGTTGTTTTCCCAACAGATATTCGCGGACAGATTTATGTGCCACGCATTAACTGGACGTTGATGGTTGGCTGTATTGTTGTTGTATTGTACTTTGAGGAGTCATCGCGCATGGAGGCCGCCTACGGCTTGGCTATTACGCTTACCATGTTAATGACGACTCTGCTTATTACGATGTACCTTCTGAAAGAGCGTATTAATAAGGTTCTTGCATTTGGGTTAATGGTTGTGTTTTTAACCATTGAGGTTTCGTTTCTTATTGCAAACTCTGTTAAGTTTCACGATGGCGGTTGGTTTAGTATTGCCATTGGTGTTTTCTTAAGTGTTGTTATGTACATCATTCACCGCTCTAAAGAAATCCGTAGCCGCTTAACCGAGATCGTTCCGCTGGATGTGTTTATTCCTGTTTTGGAAAAACTCAGCCACGATGAATCCATACCAAAGTTTGCAACGCACCTTGTGTATTTAACTGCATCGCCTAATGCAAACGAAGTTGAACAACTTGCTATAGACAGCATTATACGCCGTGCACCAAAACGTGCTGATATTTATTGGTTTGTAAATGTAAACACGGTAGATGAACCCTATAAAATGAGTTACAACGTACAGGTGCTTGATATACAAACCGATGAAAACGGTAATCGTGATATTGATGTAGTGTTTGTACGCTTTAACCTTGGCTTCCGTGTAGAACCACGGTTAAACATGATGTTCCGCACAGTTGTGGAAGATATGGTTCACCGTGGCGAAATCAATATTGCAACTCGGTATAAATCACTCGAGCGCTTAAACCAAACAGGTGATTTTCGCTTTGTATTGTTTAAGCGATTTCTCTCTAACGATAACGAGCTTCCGGCAAACGAAAAACTTATTCTGGATGCATACTTTCAAATCAACAAGCTTGCGGTTTCAAATCAGGAATACTACGGGCTTGATACCAGTAACGTTCTTGTAGAGAATGTTCCGCTTGTGGTGTCGCCACCGCCGCGCCTGCATTTAACGCGCGAAGAAAACACTACACCGGAAGTAACATTACCACCAGAACACTAACACATCATGTCGCTTGCCAACATAACCGGAACATGCGGCGTTGCGTTAATTTTACTTGCGTACTTCCTTAGTGTAACGGGAAAACTAAAGGCAACAAGTGTAGTGTATTTATGTTTAAACGGATGCGGTGCAATACTTGCGTGTTGGAGTTCGTATCTGTTGGGGTCGGTGCCATTTATTATTCTGGAAGGAACCTGGGCTGTGGTATCGGCGTGGGCATTGGTGCAACAGTTTTTTCGTAACAACCAAAACACATGATAGCTCGTTTTATCATACTGCTTGTAACAACCATTTTCTACACAGGTAGTGTAGTTGCCCAATCGCCGCAATCAACATTTACCATTATAGATTCTATGTCGGTTGTTGCGCTAAGCAAATGTTTTCAGCAGGTAATAACACCGGCAGAGTTTAGTCTGCATTTTACACCACACGCATCGCAGTGGCTGTTTAAACAAAATCAACAGCGCATATTAAAAACAGATATGCGCATCAACGAATCAAGCACAAACAACTTCAACATCACTATTGCCGATTGCGCCGTGCGGTATACAAACCACGCAAGCGAGCGCGATTCACTTCAGCGAACCATACGCATAGAACTACGTCCTATGTATGGGTTGCAACTACTACAACCTGTTATACTGCAATACACCGATATCATTGCCCGCACCGACGCACCCCTTGCCGAAATGCCCAAATACGAATTCACCTCTGCACCTGTGCCTACGCAACCACACTCCACATGGGATGACATTGTAGAGCCGCTTGTTGTACTCACTGCACTTGCCACCGTTGTTACATTACTCTTTACTGTTCGCTCGCAATAATATATTCTGCTATCGCCTGACTGCACCGAGCCGCACACTAAACACAACGTTCATCTGCGGAGGAGAATGTCCTGCTACTAAGAATGGTTATCGTTGATGTTGGTAGGTAGTGTTATTTGCAGTTCTTCTATTCTTCGTCATCGTCCGTGTCTTCATAGTTGAACTCAACTTTACTTTGAATAACTACTTCGTCAAGGATTTTGTTTAGGTAACCATGTTTTACTGCATCATTAAACCTACTATTGAGTGTCGGAATATTTATCACTTCTTCAATGCAGTCCATATACTTATCAACGATAGCTCTGATTGAATAAGTTTTGCTTGCGTTATCTCGTATTTTATTTAATAGGTCTTGTGTTAATTCGTTTGATTTGATTACAAACGTGATTGGATATTTTTGAATTTTATCAATATCAAGGAAGTATTTTTTGAAGTCCAATGTTTCTGTTACTTGAAAAAATCTGCCAAGTGGCTTCATCACAAAGTCAATTCCACCGTCATTGGCATTTGTTCTACCTGTCTTATAAAGTTTTAGATTTTCCGTGTTTAGTTTATCCATTTCAAATCCCCAAATAATTTGTTGGTCGTGGTAGAAATATTTGAGAATGGAATAGCTAACAATTTCAAAAAGTCTTGCATCAACATTTGGTGCAAGTAAACCGATTACAAATTCCTCAATTTTCTTCGGGGTTGTCTTGCCAATCTCTTGTAACACTTCACAAGACTTTACGAAACGCTGAAAAGCGTCTTGTTTTGTCTTGGCGTATTCGTCAATGATTTCAATAATAGCCTTTGCGATTTTGAAGTTGGCTTTGCCAACTTTAACTTTCAAAAGGTTTTCGTTTATCCAATAACGATTAGTTTCGTGGTTACGGAGAATTGGAATGAATTCTGAATTTGGGAAATACTTTTGAAATTCCGAGTTCATTCTGTTGTTCAGTGCGTGGTTTTGCAGTTTACTACCAAAAGGCAGTTCTCTTTGTCTTGCAAAAAGTTTGTTGAACAAGGCACCTTCATATTTTGAATAATCACCTTTCTTATCATAGCCTTTGGCAATATAATCCTCAATAATAACATAGATGGCGTAAAGGTTTGCGAAACTTGAACGGGATTTAGAACCTTTATTTGCGGAACGGGTTTTCTCGTTTATGTATTGGATGAGTTGGCTCTTATCGAAAATATCATCTGCATTTTTTCCAAAGTGTTTTTCTAAAACTGATTTAATGTTTGCTGTGAATATATTTTCCATTTTTCTCTTCAAATAATTTCAAGGTGTCAGTATTACTCAACATGTTAGTTTCAAATGTGCGGATTTCCTTTTGTAATTTCTCGCCTTTAAACTCTTTCGCTAATTTTAATCTACGCAAACCGATTTTTATATACTCGTCTTGAAGTTCTATACCAATGGAATTTCTACCTAGTTCTTTGGCTACGAAGCAAGTAGTAAATGTTCCCGAAAATGGATCCATAACTAAATCACCCTTGTTTGAACTTGCTCTGATAATTCTTTCGAGTAAAGAGATTGGTTTTTGTGTCGGGTGATTTTCGTATTCATCCATACGGTAACGAACCCTAGTAAACTCCCAAACGTTTCCGGGAACTTTCTCTGAACTGTAGACTGTCGGAACAGCTTTGCGATAGTCAATGAGTTTCCGCTTTGCACCTGTTTTTGCTTCTACTAAAATGTCTTCAGTGTTGAATGTATAATTGTTTTTGTCCTTAACGCAAAATAAAATTGGCTCATACATTGAGCCATAATATTTTTTTGCCTGTACTCCTGAACTATCATAAGACCAAATAAGCCTCGAAAGAATAGTTAACTTGTTTCGTAAGTAAATATCAAAATAGGGCATAAACTGTGTTGCTGTCATTACATAAAAACTACCGTTTGGTTTTAGTTTTTGAATACACAGGTCAAGCCATTCATAGCACCATCCTAAATATGCTTCCTCCGTTTTCCATTTCTCAACATGTCCATTGAAGTTTTTACCAATGTTGTAAGGAGGGTCGGCAAATATTAAATCCACCGAATTGTTTGGTAGTGTTTTCAATGCTTCCAAAGCGTCTCCGTGAATTATTTTATGTTGTTCATTACCTAATATTTCCATTTTCAAATTCATTTAATAGTTGTTTTCAAATTTAGTCAAAAAAACAGGCAGTCAGTTTGAATGTTTGTTTGTCTCTATTCACAGTCATTTTGTTGTTGCATCATCTTTTAGAATGCTATTTAGCGTTTTGATGCTTGGCGAAGGCGGGGTGTTTTAGCACCGAATTTTCAACGACGCACCACAACCCAAATATGTACAAAAATATTCAACCAAGCATTACAGCACTGCTTTTGTTAACCACATTTTACAAGCGCATGTACTTCTCTTCTCTGATAGTAGTCATGTATTTTATTTATTAAGCCGTAATGGACGGTGAAGCGATGTGAATTTGTCTCTACCTTTTGAACGAGAGTTGAAGATGATTTCGTCAAGTATTCTGCTTGATTTTACTTCATCCAACATAATCTCAAATAAAGTTTTAAGTTCTGTTTTGTCAGCCTGAAGTTTCCGCCAAGAAATCATAAAGTCAAATTGCTGTCCGTGCCTGAAAAGTCGTCCGGGAAGCGGATGATTTTCTCTGTTGCCGATTAAAATACCGTAACGCAAATAAGGGTGAACATTTTTATGTGTTTGTGCCTTTTGGCTATAAGTAATGCTGTCGTGAGTTGTAACGCTGTCAAGTTTGGTCTCAATAATCACTCTCGGTTTCCAAGAGTCATGGTCAAGTTTCTCGTAAATTAAAATGTCCGTCTCGTAGCTGTTGAAATGTTGTTTGTCAGGCTTTTCCGATGTGTAAGTCAGAATTTCACTTGTGTATGGCAGTCGTTTACCGTCCGATACAAAAAGTCTATTGTCGGATTTTTGAAGCCCTGATTGAATGTCAATAACGATTGATTTTACCCATTCTCTCTCTGTCATAGTTAGTTCCGAAGTGGTACAGTTGTGTTAAATGATTGTCTGTGTATGATTACTTTTACCAAAGTCAACGAAGAACCGTTAGAGTTATTACCAATATAGTCCAAAATATGTTCTGGGAAAGATCACCGATAACGTTAAACATTTACAATAAAGTAGACGCTCAGTACTGTTTGTAACTTACTTATATCCAGAAGTTTCGAACAGTTCTTTCCTTTTATCCTCGCACAAACATAACCACTACACTTTTCACGAACAATGGTGTTTGGTAATGACGGTTGTTTCCCGCATACAAGAGATTGGTGCTTTGCGTTGATGGTTCGGTGCGGTTTGCGATAGCTAAAACATACATACTGAATTACCATTTCCTAACATCTTATCCACATCTACACTACAACCAAACCTTATGCGTTAACCGCGCAATAATTTATTTACTATTAGGGGAATCCTTATGTACAGTTCTGTTTCCGATTTTCTTGCACAGTATGGATATGAGTCACAAGCAACTGCAAAGTTAATTGCTGCTATTTCCGATACAAACTTTAACAACGAACCTTCGCCTAAAGTGCGCTCTACCGGACGTATGGCATGGCATATAGCCCGCGCTATTGGTGGCATTGCAAGCGGCTTGAATATTGGTTTAGAATATCTACCTGCCGAAAAAGCACCAACAAGTGCAGCCGATGCACTAACAATTTACAAATCTGCAAGTTCGGATTTTATTGAGAAAGTAAAAGCAAATGTTACCGACGACATGCTACAAAACGAAGTTACTATTTTTGGTATGCAAATGACTGTTGCCGGTATTTTATATATGATACTTGCACACGAGATACATCACCGTGGTGAGTTAGTTGTAGTAATGCGTTGGGTTGGTGACACTCCTGTTGGAATTATGGGACCCACAAGTGAAGAAGAACAAGCTATGAAGGCTGCCCAACAACAAGGGTAAGTTTGTAACACAATGTTCTCTCTCCCGCAGAGTGAGTTGTGTTTATATTACTCACATTCGGCGCGGTCAGGCGATAGCATAAAAAAACCGGAGCACAAGAAATTGCGTTCCGGTTTTCTTTTTTGTTAGAGTGTTACTAATGTACAAACATTACGGTGCGAATAATGTTGTTTGCTTTCATGCGTATAAAATATACTCCGTGGCTTAAGTGCTGTGTGGTAAATGTAACATCGTGTGTGCCTGCCGTAAAGCGTGCAGTGGTTATTCTGCTTATTTCTTTACCTGTAGTTGAGTACATTGAGATTACAACATTGGCATCGGTAGTTAATTTAAAGCGTACTGTTCCTGCATCCTGAACTACGGTTGGCAGTACTTGTAATTCGGGAATTACACGCTCTGCGAAATCTACGCCCGTTGTGTTGAGTTCATCGTACCATTTTTGCAGTTGAAGCATTTCGCATGTTGTTAGCGATACACTTGGCGGCATTGGTTTGTAGCCGGGTTGGCGTGTTGCCGTTCCAACAATTATACCTTGCAAGTCAAACACTAATGCAGAGTCTGTCAGGTCAAGTCCGCCGGCGGCAGTATTACCACTATGGCAACCAATACAACGTTCTTGCAGTATTGCGGTAATGGTTCCGTTGTAGGTAATTTTGGTTGTATCGCATGGCTTGTTATCAACAGAGGAAATCCATTTTTTGATAATGGTTTTTTCGCACGCTGTTAATGGTGTAACAGGTGGCATTGCACTACAACCTGCTTCGCGGTTAACAGAACATACTATTTTACCGCGCATCAGTTTTACAAGGGTGTCGTTTGTAAGGTCAATCCCACCCAACGGATAGGTTGTATTATGGCAACTGATACAACGATATTGCAGTAATGGTTTAACCGAGCCCGTGTATGTTACGGTTGTTGTATCGCATGGGATTGAAGTTATGTTTCCTGCCCATTTACGGATTTGCGTTGTTTGGCAAACGCTTAACATTCCTGCCGGTGGCATTACACTACAACCTGAACCTTTTGTTACCGAGCACAGTATTTTACTTTTGATTTTCTCGTTCATGGCATCGTCGGTTAAGTCGATGTTTGCTTGTGGTGTTGGTTTAGAGTGGCAACTGATACATTGCGATTGTAGTATTGGTTTAATAGCACCATTGTACGTAAAGTTATTTGTATCGCATGGTGTTTGCGGAATAGTATTAATCCAACGGCGCACCTGTGCAATCTGGCAAGTAGTTAACGAGCCACTTGGTGGCATGGGTTTACACCCCGCACCTTTAACAATAGTGCAAAGAATTTTATTGCGAAGGTTACGTACCATTGTGGTATCGGTTAAATCAATTCCGGCTGATATTGTTAAACCACTGTGGCATCCGTAACAGTTTGCTTGCAGTATCGGAACAATGGTTCCTTGGTAGGTAACGTTAACGGAATCGCACGGTGTTGGTGTTGTTCCACCGCCCGACCATTTACGTATCTGTGCAATCTGGCAGTTTGTAAGTTTTGTACCCGGTGGCATTGCCGAGCAACTACTTCCACCACTAACTGTGCAGAGTATCCTGTTTTTTATTACCTCGTTGTTTGCATCGTTTGTTAGGTTAATACCGCCCGATGGAGCTGAGCCGCTGTGGCACCCAATGCAATTAGTTTGTAGTATAGGTTTGATAGTTGCATCGTACGTAACATTTACCGAGTCGCACCCGGTATCGGTACATGTTGTGTTTTTTGCACCTTGGTTAATCCATGTAAGTATTGTTTGTTTTTGTGCGGCTGTTAATGGGGTTCGCGGCGAGGGCGGCATCTCGTTTTTGTTAGCAACCGTATAGCACTTACTTCCGCTTGGATTATATGCAACAATCCCTCTCATTATACCACTATACGTGGTAAGGTTATATCCTTCTGCATGGGTAGTGGCATCGTGACATCCGCTCATACCGCAGTTAGAAAGAAAAATCGGTAGTACATCGCGCGAAAAGCAAACACTATCTACAAGTGTTTTGTTGGGCAAGTGTGGTTTGTTATAACTCTGTAATGCAAGTATTACGGGTATTGACAACACAACCACAAAAAATAGCTTTTTCATAGTGGTGATTTATAGTGGAAGTGAACGTAAATATATATGTGTATGAATGATCTTGCATTATTCGTACGCTCAAAATTACCTAATCATACAGTTTAATCCTATTCGGAATTTTCAACCATTGCTGATACATGGAACATGCGGAATTGTTAACAAAACAATAATCTGTTGGAGATTACCCGCCAACTTGGTAGTTTGTGTACAGAATACAAGCAGCTGTATTCTATAATTTACGGCAGTACAATTTATTCATCCGGAGGAATCATGAATCACCCTCGTATTGTGCTTTTAGCTTTTGGTTTTGTTGTATGCTCGGTAATAGGGTTTTCTCAACAATCTGCGTCTGGAATCAGAGTTGATTATTTTCAACGCGTTGAACCTTCGGGAACGCAACTTCGTCTGGGTGAGTTTACTGTTGTGCAACGTTCTGCTTCCGATAAACCAATCTCATGTTTTCCGCAAAGTGCTAACGGTATTTACAATGTAAGTTTATCCAAAGGCACGTCCGCCCCTGCCGTAACAGGTAACGCAACAATTCATGGTGCTGTATTCAGTACAACAGGAATTCCCATGATTGGCGCAAGTGCGTATTTGTATCCGGGAAACATCCGCGTTCCAATTCAAGAAGACGGTACATATCTGCTAAACAATCTCGAGCCCGGTTCATATTCTGTTACCATCGTGCATCCGGGGTATCACCTGTACATGAGCAAAGTAACGGCAACAACCGAAGAAACCAAAGGCACTGTTCTCGTTATGCGTCGCATTGGCGATGTAAACGAAATTGACACCATAAAACGCGAGCTGGATAAAGTACAACGCATTTGTGCGCGTGGTTTTAAAACCAAACACTCAACAGCAACATCTGCGCCTGTTATACCACCACAAACAACAACCGAACGCGCAGGAACCTTAGTTGTACAAACACCGCCGGTATTAGAACAAGCCCCAACAATTGCAGAAGACAATCACGAACTCCACGCCGAAGATTTAGTAACCGAGGTTTCTGTGTTACCAAACCCGGCACTAGAATCGGCAACCATCAACTTTGCACTTGCAAACGAAAGCAAAGTACTATTAGAAGTATTCAGCATAGAAACCGGTCAGCGCGTAATGCTATTGGATTTAGGCACCCACAAAAGTGGCGAAAGCAGTACCCGCATGAACATCAGCAATCTTGTGCGCGGCACATACTCAGTTCTTGTACGTGCATCAAGTTGCCAATATGCACTTACAACATTTGTAAAAGAATAGCCCACTCACGCATTATTTTTATGGCGGTTATGTGCAAACATGACTGCCATTTTTTTTGCTATCGCCGGA
>JAIBAE010000140.1 GCA_019695345.1 Bacteroidota bacterium
GTGGTATTGGGATGAGTGGTATTGCGGAGATTTTGCTCTCGCAAGGGTTTACTGTTAGTGGTTCGGATATGGCTGCAAGTGATAACACGGAATACTTGCGCTCGCTTGGTGCCATAATTCATATTGGACACAAAGAAGAGAATATTCATGGTGCTGAAGTTGTAGTGTATTCCAGTGCGGTACGACCGGATGCAAACCCCGAAACAATTGCCGCACACCAACTAAAGATACCGGTTATCCGCCGCGCTGAAATGTTAGCAGAAGTTGCAAGATTAAAATACTGTCTGGCAATTTCGGGAACACATGGAAAGACATCAACGACTTCGATGTGTGGTTTAGTACTGATGCACGCAGGTATAGACCCAACCGTAATTGTTGGTGGAAGACTTCGTGGGTTAGGTGGCTCGAATGCACGATTAGGAAAAGGTGAGTGGACAGTTGTTGAAGCAGATGAATATGACAGGTCGTTTTTGCAACTCTCTCCAACTATTGCTGTAGTTACAAACATAGAGGCTGAGCATCTGGACATTTATGAAAACCTTGAAGATATAAAAGAAACATTTGTGAAGTTCCTAAGCGAAGTTCCATTTTATGGTTCTGTGGTTTTATGTTTAGATGACCCAATTAACCGTGAGATACTCCACTTAATAAATAAAAAAGTTGTTACGTATGGCTTCTCGCCACACTGCGATGTGCGTGCGGTTGATTCGGTATTTCATGAACGTTCTTCTACATCTACTATCTATGCTTTTGGAAAAGAACTTGGCAAGTTAGAATTACAAATTCCCGGTACGCATAATATTAAAAACGCACTTGCTTCCGTAGCAGTAGCATTACAACTTGGCATAGACTACGAAGTAATTGCCACAGCATTGAAAGAATTTAATGGCGTGCTTCGCAGGTTTGAGATTCTTGGTGAACACAATGATGTGCTGGTGGTAGATGACTATGCACATCACCATACAGAAGTAAAAGCAACACTTAACGCAGCCAGAAACGGTTGGAAACGGAGGATTGTTAGTGTGTTCCAGCCACATACTTTCACCCGAACACGTGATTTTGTAAAAGAGTTCGGTCAGGCATTTGATGATGCCGATGTGCTGATTGTAACTGACGTATACGCATCGCGGGAAAAACCGATTGAGGGAATTACCGGCGAGTTGATTGCCAATGCAGCACGCAGTTATGGTCATAGAAATGTACATTATGTTCCGAATAAGCAGGATTTACCCGGATTTATTGCCTCGGTAGTACAACCAAACGACCTGTTAATTTCGCTTGGTGCGGGTGATATAAACAAATATGTTTCGCAGTATATTCCTAAGAATTAGCAATCTATAAACGGTTTAGCACCATAAAGTACCGTAAGACCTGATTTTTAACCGAATTATGACTATGAATTAACTGTTTTTGGGTTTTCCTAAATGCAGGAGAATCGTATTTTTGCCGACTGTAAAAAGAAACGACGATTATTTTAACCACTCGGAGTAATATCAGCATGATAAGTAAGAGAATATTGTTGGTGTGTGTAGTCACCATACTCGCATCGCAATTAGTTGTGTTTGCCCAAAAGCCGGCCAAAACCGCGCCCAAACTCAAACCTTCGGCGGATAAGCCGGCACCGGGGATTAATCCATCTACAGTATTGGCTACTGTTGGTGGTGACCCTATAACCTACGGTGAACTTGAGACTGCTTATAAAAGAAACATGAACAGAAAACACACACAACTTTCTAATGTAAGAAAAGACAGTGTGATGGACTTTTTGAATTTATATGTTCGCTATCGTTTAAAAGTAAAAGATGCGTATTCACGGGGTTTGGAAAAAGATTCGGCTGTAATGGCTGAAGTTCAATCAAACAGAAAATTATTGAGTGAAACCTTTTTATATGACAAAAAGGTTGTAGAACCAAATATTGAAAAGTATGTAGAGCGTCGCAAAAAAGAAGTGCAGATTGGCGTAATTGTTATTGCAATTCCTCAGGGTGAAAATGCAGATACAACCGCTGCTTACAGAAAAGCAATGAATTGCATAAAGTTGGTTCAAAACGGAGGAGACTTCAAAAAAATTGCTTCAGATTCTACTGAAGATAAAACGAATAAAGAAAATGGCGGAGTGCTTCCTTATTTAACATCATTAGGCGGTATCATTAAGCCATTAGAAGATGCGGCATATTCATTAAAACCAGGACAAGTGTATCCTGAACCTGTACGAGCACGATATGTGTACCTTGTTGTAAAATTGTTTAATGAACAACCTAAGATGGCAATTAGAGCAAGCCAGATTATAGTACCTACTTTTGATGGTGAAGATAGTGTTGCTGTTGCTAACCGTGCTGATAGTTTGGTGAAAGCCTTAAATGGTAAACCAAAATCAGCATTTGCAGATGCGGCAAAATCGTTATCGCAGGATAAAGCATCAGCCGATAAAGGTGGCGATTTAGGTGCTTACTACACCCGTTCACTTGGTTTTGAAGCTGAACAGCGTAAGCTGTTACCTGAATTTGAGGATATTATGTTTTCGTTAAAAGATGGTGAGGTTGGTAAAGCATCAACTGTATATGGTTGGCATATAATACGTCGTGATTCCACAAAAACGTTCAATGCCGAAACAGAAAAAGATGCCGTGAAAAAGCTCTACAAGAAATACTACTTTGAAGATGATAAAAGAACATATTTAGAAGAAACAAAAAAGAAACTTGGCTTCAAATGGGATGAGCAAAACTTGAATATCATGCTTGAGAAGTTAAGTAACAACAAATCTACAGTTGATTCAAATTGGTACTCTCAACTTGATGGTGTGCGAGATAAAGCAGTGTATTCTATGCCCGGGAAATCTATAACAATTGGCGCATTTGCTGATTCACTTAAAAAACGCAGTGATATGCGTGGAGTTTCCTTTAATAAAAATGGGTTGCAAAATGCTATGAGCAAACTTTCTGACCCGGCTGTTGTTGGTGAAGCAGTTAAAACGTTAGAAAGTGAATATGCAGACTTTGCAGCTTTGATAAAAGAGTTCAAAGATGGAATCTTATTGTTTAAAGTTGAAGAGCAAGAAGTTTGGGGTAAATTGAAGTTTGATTCTACAGCGGCACGTGGTTATTACGATACAACCAAAACACGCTATCAAACAGAATACAAATATGATGTATCTGAGATATATTTTAATGCTGACACCACTGCAAAGCGGGTGTATGATATTGCAAACCGTACTACAACAGCTTCTGCCTTTGAAGAAATTGCAGCAGCGAATACTCAGCGAGCAGGATATAAAGATAAAAAAGGTAAATGGGGTGTGATTTCGGTTAAGAATAACAAGTTAGCACAACTCATTGACCCAATGAAACCAAAGGCTGGAGATATTATCGGACCTTTACCATTCGAAAAAGGGTACACAGTAGTCCGTGTTAATGCTGTTGAAACCCCAAGACAAAAAACATTTGAAGAAGCAATTCCTGACTTTGCTCCTGTGTTTCAGGATTTAACACAAAAACGTTTATCTGAAGAATGGTTAAACAAACTCAAAGAGAAGTTTGCGGTATCTATAAATACAAATACAGTAAACTCCTTGTTTAAGTAATTAGCTAATGATGAAAAAGAGGACAGAGTAAACTGTCCTCTTTTTTTGTTTTCACTGAAATCTTTACACGTTCGTCAATCAATCCTGTTTGTAAAAAGTACCTAATACATAATGACTATACGTAGCCTCATAATACTTTGTTCATTCTTTGTAGCTTACTCAATTTCTGCTGTTAGCCAGACTCTACGCGAAGGTGATGTTCTAGATAAAATTGCTGCAGTGGTTGGGAAGGAAATAATTCTTAAATCGGAGGTTGATGGTCAGTTGTATATGATTGCCCAGCAAAACAAAGAGTTGAATATAAATGATCCCTCCATCCGAAGAAAAGTTATTGATGCAATTGTGAATGATAGGTTACTCTACAACAAAGCAATTGAGGATAGTATCATAGTAAGCGATGAAGAGATAACTGCACAACTTGATGCAACTATTCAACAGATGATAGCACAAGTTGGCTCTGAAGCACGTTTGGTTGAGATTTATGGGATGCCTATCTGGAAGATTCGCCAGAACGGTAGAGATGAAATTAAGAAGCGTTTGTTAATGGAACGTATCCGCCAAACGAAGTTTATGGAGCTGAAAGTTACACAGCGAGAAGTAGAAGATTTTTACAAACAATATCGTGATTCATTGCCAGAAGTTGGTGAGCAGGTAGAGTTATATCATATTGTTAAATACATCACCCCAAGCACAGCAACAAAAGAGAAAGCATTACAAAAATCAAAACGTATCAGAGATTCAATTGCTAACGGTGGTGATTTCTGCGACTTTGCGAAGAGATATTCCAGCGACGCGGGGTCGGCTGAATCATGTGGTGAGTTAGGATTGAGAAACTGTACAGATTTTGTACCCGAGTTTTGTGCTGCTTCCAAAAAATTACAGGTAATGGAAATCTCTTTACCTGTTGAAACTCCCTTTGGTTATCACATAATTCAATTGATGGATAGAACTAAAGACCAAATACATACACGCCATATTTTGATTTCTGTACCCAGACAAGACGAAGATTTAGAGAATGTTAAGAAGCAACTTGCAGCAATCAAATCAGATTTTGAAAAAGGTACAATGAAGTTTGAAGACATTGCAAAAATGGCAAGCGATGAAAAAGAAACTCAAGGATTTGGTGGGTATTTAGGAAAACTTTCAGTTGGAACTTTAGATGCCTCACTTAAAGCAGCTGTTTCGGTAATGAAGGACAATTCTGTTTCCGAGGCGTTAGTTTATCAGGCAGATAGAACAAAGCCTGCATTGCACATTGTTTATCGGAAAAAAACTATTCCATCACATAAACCTAATTTAGAATCAGATTACAAAGAGATTGAACGAATGGCTCAATCGTTCAAACAAAATGCAGAATACGAAAAATGGATAATCTCATTACGTGCACAAATGCATTGGGAAGTGCGCGATTAATGCTTATCACTTTGAAATAACTCATTAAGAACCTGCTTAACGGTATTCCAGTCAAAACCTTGGCGTTGCAGGTAATCAGATACAGATTTTCGCTGCTTTTCAATTGGCTTGAATTGAACTGTTCTCCACTTTTTATTTGCAGCCGCTATTGCCATTTGATAGGTATCATCTTTTGGGTAATACAAATCCAACGCCTTTGTAATACGTTCATCGTGAATCCCGCGTTTCTTCAATTCCAGATACAGTTTCTTTGATGAAGTCTTTTTCCTCAACAAGTAGTCATTGATAAACATTCGGCAGTAGTCGTCATCGTTCAAGTAGTCAAACTCGTAGAGGAATTCAATAGCTAAAGTAATTTCGTCCGGGGTAAATTCTTTATCACGCAGTTTTGTTCGTACCTGTTGTTCCGTTCTTGGCTTGTAGCAAACAAACCGTAACGCTGTTTGCTTAACATATACAGTTCGCTTGTCGTCATGTAGTTTGGCGGCAAGTTCTGTTGAAATTTCTCCGCCTTTCTTTAACCCATACTTGGTGACGATATCAATATGTACCTGCACGTAAAAATCTCCGTCAACAAAAATGTTAACGTAGTCGTTTTTTCGTGTGCTGATTGTTAACGCTGTAATGATAGGCATAAAAAAAGGGCAAGTTGTTTCTTGCCCTAAACTACAAAATTATTTTCCGAAAAATAGTGAATCGCTTCTGCGCCGCGGCACTCCTTGTGCGCCGCAACCCGGTCGGGACA
>JAIBAE010000141.1 GCA_019695345.1 Bacteroidota bacterium
TATTGTGCCTGCATTGTACTTCTTTGATTGGTTGACGTTGTTATATCATAGTTAGTCTTTAAATTGTAGTTGTGCAACATGCACACGGGTTTTGCGTTAGTGGGCGGACAGTGCGAATAGAAACATTCGAACAATTAATAAACGTTGGTGCAGGCAGACAGTTTTCGGTTTCAAAAGCCCACCAACGCAAAGCCCGAAACCGTTAGTGGCAACTATAACACAGAACCTTAAACAATGAAACGACTTTGGATTTTAATATTAATAAGCAATAATTTGTTTGGACAAATCAATACAATGGAGAACAAGTATGAAAATTTGGATAGATTTAGTAAAACTATTCATACATTAAATGACAGTATAGGCAAAAAATATGGTATTTCAGAATATGCTTTTGATGTAGAGTGTATTTATCAAATAGGCGACCTAACCAAATTAGTTAAGGAAATGATAGGTTTAGGTGGATTTGAATACAAACTCGTAAAAGAAGGACAAGACAATTCAAAAAGTCAATATTACACTGTTTTTGAAATAGCAAATACGAAATATGAATTTAGAACTTCATCGGAAGGAGATTATGTTGACTTAGAAACAGTTATGCCTTCGTTAGAATTAATCGCCAAGAATAACAAACCAGACTATCAATATAATTTTAGCAATGCAGACGGGGGACAAATTGCATTTTTGATTTTTGCTAAAACTTCAGAATTACAAAAAGCTGTTGATGAAGGCTATCCTTGTTCACTTCAAAGCGGGCAATGGAGGTGGGACAAAGAATGGAAATGGGGCGTTTATTCCGATATTAAAGTTGAAAGTGTGCCCGACTTTGAAGAGCTAAAAGTGAAATATTTTCAAACACTTACTGAACTATACGCATTGGGTTTTAATGTTCCAAACCTCACTATAAATAGAATTTACATTGATGACATTTTCCAAAAAAAATCTGTCGACATTGTAATTGACGGTGGACCAATGACAACATCATCTAATGAAATTCTTGGTAATCAAATACGATGTTTTTGGGAAAGTTGGGGTGTATTACTTGCATATACATTAGTTAAACATTATAACGGTCAACCCTCGCTATACGACAAAGAAGAAATGAAACGAATTGAATTGACACAAAAGGAATATTTAGAAAAAGCAGAGGTAGCATTTGGAAAACGAAAATAGCTGCCACTAACATCGGTAGCTGTTGCACAACTACGTAAGAGTTTGTACTATGTTATAGAAGATTCTATATGCAACAGTTCAAGATACTGTGAATGACTTTATACCCTCAACCATTCAGCATGTGCCATCTCACAATGAGAGATGGAAAAGATGTTGGAAGTTATATTTACTTCAACATCCCACACACACACGATAACCATTCTTTCTTACATAAGGTTCTGTTCCGCAAAGTGTGGGTAGATTAATACGCTATTTTTTGGTGCGGTCCGGCGATAGCAAAACACACTACATATAACTGTTGTATATTGCGGCAGACACTTCGCCATACAAATTATAACAAGCATGAACAAAGAACTGATTGAATACATGTTTACTGTTTCGCGGAATATTGCCAAGCGTAACGCAGAAGGAATTACCAACAACGAATCATTGCAGGAAATGCAGGGCGGTACTTCGGTAAACTGGATTGTTGGGCATATACTACAAGCGCGGAATACATTACTTACACAACTTGGCTGCGAAGTTGTGATACCCGATAACGAACTGATGTTTTACCGTCCGGCACACGATGAACCCATACGCCAGGGCACGCCAATACCATTAGAAACACTTCTGGAAAAATTAGATAATTCGCACCCACGATTTTTAGAATTGGTAACACAGGCAGTTACTTTGGCAGATAGCACTACAACAGAACAACAACAGAAACTTATATCATTTTTTCATTTTCACGAATCATATCACGTAGGGCAACTTGGCGTGATGCGTCGCGTGTTAGGCAAAGAAGGGAAGATAGCATAATGTACGACTCCGTTATAACCGGCATTGGTATTGGATGTGTGTTTGCAAGTAACTATGCCGATTCGTTCCGCTTTTACCACGAACTACTTGAGCTTAGTGATGTGGTAACCATGAACGAACACTCGTGCTACTTTGTAATTAACGAGAAGGTTGGCATATACCTGATTGGTGGGTATCAACTTCCGGCACGTAACCCCGAGTGTGTTGGAACTACCTTTGCATTTGAGGTTACGTCGGTACAGCAAATGTTTAACAAAATGCGCGATGCAGGTATACAATTACTGCACAGCGACCTTGTACAAATGACCGACACCGACTTTTGGTTTCAGTGCCTTGACCCCTCGGGGAATATTATTGAGTTTATCGGGAAGAAGTAGTATTTTGTAGCACACTTAATCAATCTTACCAGGAGTTACTATGCGTGTGGTTCCCGTGTTTCTTACTGTATGCCTTACAGTATCTGTATGTTTTGCCCAATTACCCAAGAAGAATATTGTGATAGAAGACCACACCGGTGCATGGTGCGGTTGGTGCGTGCTTGGAAATCAGGCATTGGAAGATTTACACGCCGAGTACGGAAACCGCATTATACCTATTGCGTGGCACAACGGTGATTCCATGACACTTGCTATGCAAAAAACAATGGCAACCAAGTTTAAGATTACCGGCTACCCTACGGGCATGATTAACAGAAACGAATATTCGGTTGACGGCACTACCTCTAATGGAATACATCCTAACAACTGGGCAGATGTTGTAGGTTCTCTTAAAGATGAACAATCGGTTGTTGATGTTTCGGTAACGTATAGTATTGATAAACAAACCAGAATTCTGAGCGGAACGGTTACGGCAACCATGTATGTAAACTATAATAATCAGCTTGCATTTAATGTTGCTATTATGGAAGACAGTGTTACGGGCGAAGGCAAAGGATGGGACCAAACCAATTACCTTACCAACCGTAAAGAATACATCTCGCATCCGTACTATTATTTACCGGGCAGTATTACAAACTATTACCACATGAATGTACTGCGTGAATTTATTGGCGGCGAGAACGGTGATATTGGTCAGTTTGCGGCTACAGCGCAAAAAGGTACAGTGGTAACATATCCGTTTACTATAGATTTAAAACAATATCCTATTCAGCACGATGAAAACGTTTGGGTAGCTGGGTTGGTAGTACAAAACGGAGAGAAGAACCTTGTTATGAACGCTGCTCTTAGCGGTAAAAAGCCAACACCAAAGTCAACATACTGGAAAGCAGAAATTGCATCCGAAAAAGATTATGTTACCTCTAATCGTAATACCACGGTTGATTATATCCTAACGGTAAACAACCCTAACAACAAACCTGTAACTGCATTGCTTGATGTAAATACCGACGAATCCAACATTGCAAACGGATGGACATACAACTTTAGCAGAACGCAGATTCAATTGGATTCCAACGCAAGCGATACCGTACGATTAACAGTAACAGTTGGTAAAGATGCCGGCTTTACCGGACTTTCCATTCGCTCGCAAATAAAACCATTCGATGAATACAGAAGCTTACCATCGTACACGAATGTTGGTGTGTTAAGCGATGGCGTTAAGTGGGCTATTGCTAAGTTCGACTTAGCAACTATGGAGAACATGGAGCCGCTGATGCAATCGTACAAAAAGATTGACGGATATAATAAAGACTGGGCACTTATTGACATTAACAAACGCACGCTTCAAACCTACGACTTCTCTCAATTCGATTTATTCTTCTTACCGGAATCATATTCATCGCGTACTACGGTGGTGTTTAACCAAGACCTTTGTACGGCAATCAAAAAATCAGTTGATGCAGGTAAATCTATCCTAATGACTTCGCCTATGAACCTATGGCTTGTTGGCGATAATTACGGCAGTATGGTTTCTGGTAGTATCAAGCAATTATTCAAAGAAACATTTGGAATAACCGGAGCAAAACGTACGTGGGGTCCGTGGCTCTGGAACAGTTCGGAAGGTAAATCGGCTGTAATTCCGGTGCGTTCGTTTCAAGCAAATGGCGTTGCCGATAACATGGACTTCAACCTGAACGAAACAGATGCCACCTATACCGTACAAACGCACTGGCTCGATGAAATCAGTATACTCGATGATACACGCACACATCGTATCCTGAATTTCTATGGCGATAAATTTAACAGCGATACTGCCATTGCCGCCACCTGGACTCAACTTCCGCGCAGCACCATGATTTATCAGGGTTTTGGGTTTGAGTCTATTAAAGATGAACCTATTCGCCGTACACTTCTTGCAAACTATTTAATGTTCCTTCAAAAAACGGTTGATGTTCCGTTGGAAGACATCAACTCGGCGCATATCACCATTACACCAAATCCGGTAGTACAAACTGTGCGTATACAGTATTCGCCACGTGGCGGGAACAACCCGGTAACGGTGTCCTTGCTCGATGCACTTGGTAACACCGTGCAAACATTGTATCAGGCAATCCCAACATCACAACAACAAACATTACAAACCGATGTAACTACCTTAGCTAATGGCAAGTACTTTATAATGGTGATTGATAACGGTGTGTATTCCGTACAACCTATAGTAATTGCACGGTAGAAATAGAGTAATTTTTTTGCTATCGCCAGACCGCAGCGCGCCTTGCTTTGTAAGCAGGGCGTTTGTGTTTGCGGGAGAAATCCTTATGCAACAACCTACACCAACGGGACGCCATTAGCATCGGTAGTAAGTACATCGCTCATGTAATCGAAATACGGGCGCAGGTTTTTGAATGTTTGGTTGAGTTCCTTTAGGAATGAACTGCTTGTTACTTCCTTTGCGGTAAACTGATGCATAAAATAAAACTGCTTATGCCGCAACAATTCGATTGCCGGATTTGTTTTAGAAAACCCTTTTGGTGCCGTTGCTACTTTCTCGCCTTGTAACGCGCCAAAGGTGTTGGCAATAGGTTTACTGTTCAGCATCTTTACCCAATCGGGGTAATTTATATCTATATCTTTGCGGATGCGTAAAAGGTCATCGGGGTTAGGGGCATAAAACCCGCCGGCTGCAAATGTGTTCTCGGCAGAAATCTGGAAGTAATAGCCGCCACGAAGTTTATTAGTGGCACGTGTAAAACCACCGCCAAAATATGTTTTGTATGGAGTTTTATCGGCCGAGAAACGAGTATCGCGGTAAATACGCATTAAACTCTCTTTTGCAGATGGCGTTTCTATGGCGTCGTGCTTGCGCATCTCTGCTAAGAGTGAATCGGTAAATGTGATAATGTTTTGGTGTGCCGTTGTATAGCGTTCTTTATTTGCAGTAAACCAATCTCGGTTGTTATTCTCTGCAAGTTCGCACAAAAATTGCAACGTAGCTTTTTCTATGTGTGCCGACATATTTTTACAAAGGTTGGTGTGTATTAAACTGCGCGCAAGTTAGTAAATGGAATTGAACGATTGACGGAGATGTTTTGCACAACGTTCTACTCCGCAAATAAAAACGCCCTGCATTACTGCAAGGCCTGGTGCGGCTTGCGTTAGCAACCAACACATACCAACTATGCTAAACCATACTTACGGTTTATATTCAATACCATTAATTACGGCACGCTTCAGATTTGTGTACGACCAAAACGGTGCTTCGCCGGACATGTGCCCGCTAACAAAACCAACGCCTTTGCCGTAATGCTCAACGCGAATATTACCGATGTAGTAATTACTTTGGTCGTTGCGTTTTGCCGGAACATCGGTTGCAGGTT
>JAIBAE010000060.1 GCA_019695345.1 Bacteroidota bacterium
ACAACATACCCTATTTCGCAAGAAGAAGCTGTTCGCGGTATAGCAGTTTCAATTATCCTAACATTTGTAACCTGTGGTATCTACGGTTTGGTTTGGCAATACAAACAATTCCAAACTATAAATGCATGGCTTGGCAGAGAGGAACATAATTTTTGGCTATATCTGCTATTCTCACTTATTACATGTGGCATTTATGCTATATACTATGAGTACAAGTTTGCTGTTACTGTTAACGAGGTTCAAAGACGTAACAACTTGGAGGTAACAGAAAACCTTCCGCTAATGTGTGTGTTGTTTGGGTTATTTGGAATAGGTATAGTAGGCTGGGCAATGGAACAAGATATCATTAACAAGTGGTATGGCACTTCAATGGATTAATGTAAAAATTGGAAATGAGTAAACTAACAGCGCGTAGGAAAGCATGGTTATCGTTATTCGGCGTACTTGCTTCCTGCGCGCTTGTTTTTTTTGTAAACCCGTCGGAACATACCTTAATCCCCTGCTACTTTTACACTCTTACCGGATATCAATGTGCAGGTTGTGGTTTAACAAGAGCAACCCATCACGTATTTCATGCACATTGGGTTTCTGCCTGGGAGTTTAATCCGTTAGTTTTTATAGTACTGCCATTGTTTGGCTATGGTTTTGTTCGTTACTTTTCTCATCATGTATTTGAAATAGAATTACCATCATTTTCAAGTAACAGAACACTTACGTTTTTAGCAGCAGCTGCTTTAATTGTATTTATGATTGTTCGTAATATCCATTTACCACTATGATTACCTGGAACGTTTCTACAATAGATGAGTTAACACCACGAGAACTGTTATCAATCATGATTCTCCGGTCTGATGTATTTGTTGTAGAACAACAATGTATCTACCCCGACCCGGATACATTTGATATTTTTGCGCATCATTGTTACGGCTACATTGATAATGTACTTGTTGCGTATGCACGCATCCTTCCCCCGGGCACTCGATTTACAGAGCCAAGCATAGGGCGAGTTGTAACACATCCCGAACATCGAAATCATGGTTACGGAAAACAACTTATGCAGTATGCAATTCAAACATGTAAACAGTTGTTTCCAAGCCACAGTATACATATCTCCGCACAATGTTACCTCATAGAGTTTTATCAGGCGTTAGGTTTCTCAACAACTTCCGAACCGTACGATGAAGATGGAATTCCGCATATCGAGATGTTATTAGATTAGCATTGGTTACCGACTACTGCCGTAGCCACCGCGCGTGCGCGGCAACTCTGTCCGCTCCCACCGTTGCAGCTTCGCAACTAAGCAATCAATCATTAAGTAGATGTTCTCTCCGGCAGGTGAAGTTATAAAGTAAGTATGCGGTGCGGAGCCGTCATACGATAGCAACTAATCACTATCCATTACATCAATTTCTTCAATTGTTACTACATCAGGAGTGTGTTGTACATTTCTGATGGCATCGGTTGCTTTTGTTAGCACATCGCTAACGGAAAGATTCTCAATATAAATCTGTACTCCTCTGTGGCGTTTACGATACGTCCATTGGGTAATTATTCTAAGCTCATCAACTTGCTCCCGGGTAAGTGGCATACTAAGCTCTGTACCCGAATAAAATAACGCAGTAATTTTCTTCTCAAGTTCGCGTAACGATGCCTTTCTTCCAATAACTGCCTGATATGCAAGCAACCCTAAGCGAACAATAAACACTTCAACAGTTTTATCATCATTCTCGGTTGGCAAAACCAGAATAAAGTTTGTGTTGTTTACAGCAGATGAAACATCCTGCGAGCGGTCGAACAACTGGCGTAAGTCGCGCAAACGGTTTCGTAACATCGCTGCCGTTTCAAACTCTAAACGCTCGGCACACTCGTGCATCTCGTGTTCAAGCGTTGCAATTATCCCATGTGAATATCCACTCAAAAAGGTTTTTACTGCATCCACATCTTGTCTGTATTCTTGTTGGGTTTGTTTTGCGGCACACGGTGCGTTGCATTGTTTAATGTGATAATAAAAACATGGACGAAATGAAGGTTGCGGTTCTATGGGTTCGTTGCACAACCGTAGTGTAAAATTCTTTTTTACGGTTGTCAATATTTCTTCAACCATTCCCCTACGTGGAAACGGTCCGTAGTAATCTGCGCCATCTTGTTCAATCCCACTGCACAATTCTAATCTGGGGAAATCTTCGTTGGTTAGTTTTAGGAACGGATACCATCGTAATTTTTTACTCATGGTATTAAACGGTGGTTTGTGCTTCTTTATCTCTTTCGATTCCAGCAACAATGCGGCAAGTTCGGTACCTGTTTCCACCCATTTAATTTCATGGACGTTCTTCACCATGTCGGCAATTTTTTTAGGATGTTGCGCACTCATCTGGAAGTAGCTGCGTACACGTTCGCTTAATGTTTTGGCTTTGCCAACATACATCAGGAAACCATCGTCATCGTACATGTAATACACGCCGGGTGCTTCAGGAAGCTCATCAAGATATTCCTGAACACGTTTAAGAACACGTGGTGTTGGGTGAAAATTGTTGAGGCGTTTATTTTGAAACGAAAGAACATCGCCCATTGTTTGCACTTCATGATGTTCTTCCAAATGCTCCAAGAACTCAATCAACACTCGTGCAGTTGCTTCGGCATCACCGTAAGCACGGTGGCGACCGTCGATATGAATTCCAAAGTACTCGGCAACAGCACCAAGATTTTTCTTTCTTGTTTTAGGCAATAAACGCCTGGCTAATTTGCAGGTACAGATTCTATCAATCTGCGGCACAGGCAGCCCACTTCTTTTCAGCGAATTGCTTACAAAACTCCAATCAAATTGTTCGTTATGCCCAACAAAAACAGCATTGGGTAATTTCAGAAGTTTATATACTTCCGCAAAAACATCACGCTCTTCCGGTGCGTTAAACACCATGGCATTAGTAATGCCTGTCATCTGTTCAATAAATGGTGGAATAAACTGACGCGGGTTCACCAACGATGTAAACGTATGTTGCACTTCCCCACCGCGAACAACCACACAACCAATCTCGGTAACACGGTTGTTCTCCCCACTTGTTCCTGTGGTTTCAACATCTGTTACTATAAAGTTTATGTCGTGTAATGGTATCACTGGAATATTTTTCTGGGAAAAGCCGCACATCACCTACAACGTAACACTGCCTCCACTTGCGGGACAGAACATAGGTGGCCACTTGTATGTTTATCGTTATCGGATATCAAGTGGTTTGTTCTGCGGATTTTTAAGAGTAAGTTTTAATTCTTTTGCTAATGTATAGAACAACTGGTCGGGAGAAGCCGGCTCCGAAATGATTTTACCTATCAACCCATTACCAAAAAAGATAAGCGGAACCCAACGGTCGTAGCGGTAAGGAGTGCCGTGCGTTGTTGGTTTAGAGCCAATAATCCAGTTCTCTCTGGGATAAAACAGGATATCGCCCGTGCGAGGCAGAAACACATCGTTACGGATTAACTCAAATGTTTCTTTTGAAACATCGGGCGGGCATTTTCCAGCAATCACATCATCGGTACGGATTGCGATACCAATACCCTTTGTGCGTTTAAGAATAGCGCACATCGTATCTTTTGCAATGCTGATATTCTGACCGGTATTTTTTAAGAATACAGTATCAATGAATAATGATGGAGGTTCGATATGGCGTACAACTACGTTTTTGTGTTCATTCTCTCCACCAATAACATCAGCTGTTAACGCAACTACGCTTCTCATATAATAATCTTCTACGGCATCAACGATACTCTTTTCTGTGATACGCCCAGCATCTTTTCCGTGTGATTGAGCAACCTCAGGTATTGATGTTACGCCGTGGTCTCCGGTTATTGCAACAATATAATTATCACGTCCCAACCTTTTGTCAAGGTACTCTATAAAGGTTGCCAAAATTTTATCGGCACTCAGTACAATTTCTTTCATTTCGCGAGAATCGGGACCAAAAGTATGTCCTACGTCATCGGTGGTAGAAACACCAATACATAACAAGTCAGGGTTTGTATCTTCACCTAAATGTTCTTTTTCGATACATACTTTTGCGAATTCAAATGACCAATCTATTGCAAATGGAGATTTAACAAACCCATGCCAAAATACCTTTGAAGTATACTCAGGAATTCTGTGAGGGAACTCTTTACCACCTTCGGGAAAATCTCCTTCAAACTGCATATTATCCATCATGGTCTCACGCTCTAACTCGGTCATTGGTCCTCCGGCGGGACGTGGTGGTGGCTGACCCGGTTTTAGATTTTGGAGCATGGCATTGATTTCCTCCGGTGAAGGCATTTTTTTCTTCTCGACAATTGCCTGCCAAAGTTTACCGGCAGATTGCATTGGTATGTGTTTATTATTAAAATCTAATACCCAAGCCGGTAGTTTGTAAAACTTGGAAGTTCCAAACCCACCCATTTTTGTATCTAACCAATATGCTCCGTTCGCTTTTGCACCACCCATTAGCACAGCTGCCCTATCCTTAATTGCCAAACTAAACACTTTACTTTGCGGTGAAGCTTGTTTAAGTACTTCGCCTAACGTTGGTGCATATAGATTGCGTGGCGAAACCAGAGCAACAGAATCATATACAGAAGAAATAAGTGAGTCCCGCTTTCTGTCGATGAATTCGTTTGTAACGATGCCATTCGTTTTAGGATATGTACCAGTAGCTATGATAGCATGCCCTGGAGAGGTCATGTTGTTTGCATGATTATACAAACACTCTGTATAGTTTACTCCATTTTGCATAACACGCAGAAAACCATTGGGTGATAGCTCATTTTTATAGTACTCTAGTCTATCGCCACGGAGTTGATCGTACGAGATAACAACAACAAGTTTTGGTTTATCCTGTGCAGAAAGTTGTATTTCGCATACACATAACAGTAGCAGAAAAACAGTGATGAATTTGCTCATGGCTAAGAGTATTTGGTGGTTAAACTATTGGGGGGCAAATATACGAGGTGATTGCTAAGTACGCATAACCATTTGATTCTACCGGATAGAATCGTTCTTTTTTTTTCAAAAAGTTAAATAATAGTCTGCGATTACAGGCTTTATTGACAATGAAGGAATTCTCCCGCAAGGGTGAGGTATATTTAGAATAACAACCGTTGGTGCGGTTTGCGATAGCGAATACTACCCCAAATACTTACTTACTTCGTATTGAACACGTTTTGCATTAAACGGTTTTACAAGGTACGAATTGGCACCGGAGGTCATTCCTTCTTTGATATCATCGTCGTTGCTTAGTGAACTGAGAATAATGATTGGTAGTTCTTTGAATTCGGGATACGACCTGATATTTCGGATGAGTTTATAACCATCCATATTAGGCATATTTAAATCGGTAATCACCATATCTATAGGCGATGCCGGAAGTTTTTCTAACGCATCCATACCATCTACGGCACTGATTACATTGTATCCCTGCATCTTTAATGATAACGAAACAAATTTGCGTATTGATGCAGAATCGTCGGCTATTAAGATTGTTTTAGTTGTATTCATGGTAATTGTATGGATGTTATACTTGTTTCTGATGAAGAAAAATTATGCTTTAACGTATGCTAATGCTCTTGGTAAATGTACTAATTGAAATGCTTTGCTGATTCCGTGTAATGATTCGGAGTAACCAATAAACAGATAACCATTTTTATTGAGCGAATCATACAAGGAAGCAACTACCTGTTGTTTTGAGGCAGTATCGAAATAAATCAACACATTACAACAAAAAATGACATCGAAGTTCTGCATTTGCTTCATTCCTTGGGTATCATAAAGATTAAGATACTGGAATGAAACCATTCGTTTTATGGAATCGGAAAGTTGATACAAATCACCATTTTTTGTAAAATACTTTTGCATATAGTTTGGTGGCACATTGCGAATTGCATATTCTCTGTACAAACCATTCCGCGCAGAATCTATTACAGCGTTATTGATATCAGTTCCCACAATCTGGAATTGAATATTAGGGAACATTGGTTTTATTCTTTCGGTAATTACCATTGCCATTGTGTATGCCTCCTCGCCTGTTGAGCTGGCGGCACTCCATATTTTGAACACATTGGATCCGGTTTTCTTCTTCAGTATTTCCGGGATTAGAATTTTCTCTAATGCCTCTACTTGCTGCTCGCTACGGAAGAAATATGTTTCGTTAATAGTAATTGCTTCGAACAATTGTGGTAACTCTTTTTGCGATGTTACCGGATTTTTAATCAAATCAAGATATTGTTCAAAGGTGTGGATTCCATTTGCAGTCATACGCTTGGAAACTCTTCCTTCTAACAAGTACTTTTTGGTTTCGGTAAAATAGATACCGGTTAGTTTATAGATGTATTCACGGTAGTCCTTAAACAATGCTTCACTCATTGTTTGAGTTTGTACACCAACCACTACATTATTACCTGCATGAAACGGTGCAACCATACCATTCATATTTTTTACCGTTGATGGCTGTTGTGCCTGTGGTGTAGCAAATGGTTTAAACACAAATGGTTGTTGTGTTCCGGTATGCGTAGTCTGTTGCACGGGTGCTATTGGTTTACCAAATAACGGTTGGGCTGTTGTTTGATGATGGTTTAGTACAGTGCCGTTTTGAGTATTGGCTGACTGCACATTAACCCCTGCTTGAACAGTATTTTGCAATACTGGTCTGGGAGTTTGTGGGTTACCTACTAATGGCGCTGATGCGGCAAACTTCGATTGAAACAGCCCGGAAAGTTGGGTAGGCTTATTTTCGTTATTTTGATTCATAAGTATATTCCGCCATTAGTTATTTACGTTTTGATTACATCTCATAGTGACAGTAACCTTATTGGTGAATTACCGTAACTTTAGTAATATCGGAGTTATCATCATGAAAATCACTCACCTTAGATAATAGCTGCTCGACATCAAACTGACGTATGATGTTCATTACTTGTTCCACAACATTTTTGTCTTCGGATGTTAGTAATGAGTTAAGGGTATTGGCAAATGCATTCATATTCATTCGAGCCATTAAGTGTAATACATCTTCCATATCCGACATTATCGAATATGCAGCATGTGTTACAATTTGCTGCACAACACTTTCGGATACATCTGTTGGACACAAATCCCAACAATATTGTGATGAAGCAAGTATATCTGCTATGGAAATTTCATTGTGGTCTGTATTATTAAGCAATCCTTCAAGCAAGGCAACCGAGACCGATCTGGGTGAATTGCAAAGTACGTTACGAATCATATACGAGCGTATATCATTGTTAGCTGTTAACGCTATATATAACAGTGCTTCAGTATCCTCCACTTTATAGGATTCACCTAAGGCAAGTAAACCTGCCTGCGATTCATCTTGGTCATCACTTTGTATTGCTTTATACGCTATGTTTCTGTATTCATCTGGGAATTCAGCTAGTATATTACAGCGTGTGTTTATAGCAACAATTGTTTTAACAACTAATGGTTGCAACTCTTCCATAAACGATGGCAACGAATGCAACATTTGTTCACTCAGATTAGGAATAGTTGCACATAATGCCAAAGCATCTATTGCTGCCATTTGTAACATTGGGTCTTGTTCGTTTCGTAGTGTTGCCAGCAAAAAAGATTGCACTGTCTCTCCCCCTATTTTTCCTAAGGCTTCAAGGATAAATGGTCGTGAGTCTTCATCGTGTGCATACATACCCATTATGTATCCTATGGCATTTTCTGCGCGCATATTCCCTAATGCCTCAATAGCAGCATACCGAGCATTTACATCAGTGTCGTCTAATAATGGCAGTACTAAGTACGTATCATCAGGGGTTCCAACTAATCCTATAATATCACATGAATACTTCCGTACATCAAAATTATCATCGTAAAGGTATGGAGATAATGCTTTAACAGATGACCTACCAAGTTTTAACAATATATCTCCTGCCAAGTTACGTATCTCAATATCTGGATGTAACGTAACCGGTGCAACAGCAAATGCTTTTTCATCGGATTGAGTAAATGAATTGTGGGTTAGTGCTAATGAACAAATGTCTTTTACACCGCTGTCGGCATCAGTTAATCCATTTGCAATAGCTTGTAACGTATTATGGTCATAAAAGTCCTGATCTATCAAGCTTTGGATAGCAGCCCTTCGTTGTTCTGCAGTAGTATTGGAAGACAACGTTTCAAGCGCAATATGTTTATTTATTTCCATAATTTTTCCTGATAGTTTAGGTATATAAAATTGAAGTCCCATTTGAGGTAAACTGAGTACTAGTAGAGATTGTATCTGTGACGGTACTCAAACCATCAATTTCTATTACTATGTTATTATCGGCATAAGAAGTAATAACTATTATATTCACACCAAATCTTTTTAGCGCATAGGACTTAATGGCATCTAACTCGGATTGAGTTTGTTGCAGAACAGTAGCTATTTCCTCTTTATCTATTCCTATTCGTTTTAACTGACTTGACGCGTTACTGGCTAACGGTGCATTTTCATCAGATTTAGAGTAAACTTCGGAGACCTCGTTTAAGGTTTGCAGCTTTATCAACAGTTCTTCAATGTGTTGCTGAAGTATAAACTCACGTCTTCGTTTTAACAAGGCATCACCTACGCTAAGTCGGCACACATTATTGGTATTGGAATGTAACACTCTTCGGATGGTAATTGCATTACCTGCACTTAACGAACTTTCGCTAACACAAGCTTTATTGCCCAGGATATTATTGGTTGCCTGCAACGTTGAATAAGAACAATGGGCATGAATAGTTATATCGCTTTCCGATACTATATCAGAGCCAACTACAGTTCGTAAGATTACATCTTGTTTTACATATAATGTGGAGTTAGAACAACAACCATCAATAATAACTGAACCCTGAGATATTAGGTTGGATTTACTTACCGAGCCTTTACAATGAATATTGCCTTTACTAACAACAGTCGCATTTTCTATATCACCTAAAACAACTACTTCGCCCTTACAATGATATGGGCTATTTTCTTTTCGTAACGATGAGACAATCTCGCTTGGTAGGTCTACACGAAAGGTTCCTATCAGAGGCAAAAGATAGTTCCTGTTCACGCCGTTTGTGGTGATAACGTCGGGATACATGGGTATTCAACAGTTTGTATGTAACTAATCCACCGTAGTGGACACAATAGTATTAAAGCACTACTTCTTGTTTTACTAAAATCTTCTCTAAATCTAACAATGTAAGCAGCGTACCATCCAATCTTGCAATACCGGTAATGTATTCACTTTTTATATCCCCAACCATAGGTGGTGTTGGTTCAATAATAGACTTTGGTACGTGTAATACGTGGCGTACAGAATCAACAAGAAAACCAACTACACGGGTATCCAATTCAACAACTATAATCCGAGAATGTTCGGTAGTTGCTATACTTGGCATTGAAAATCGTTTACGTAAATCAACCACCGGAATAATTTTACCACGCAAGTTTATAACACCCACAACATACTTAGGGGCATTAGGAACTCTGGTTATAGAACTCACTCTATTGATTTCCTGAACAGAAAGTATATCAATACCAAACTCCTCGCTTCCCAACGAAAAACTGACAAGTTGCAGGGTTTCTTCAACTGTTGTATCGTTTTCTGTCATGTTCATAGTTCACTCCGTATAGTAGGTAAACTTTTGTGATTGATATAGTTCCATCGTATTATCGGTTATTGCTTCGGAAAGTAAAATTGTAGTTATTATTTTCTTTTTCATCAGCCCAAACGCCACTGTACAACACACGTTCTGGTGCATCGCATATATGTTCAGCAAGTAATATCATTTATCGTAGTTTATAGTATTGATGCGAAGCAGGTAGGTCGGTTCGCACCGGGTAGGCGCGCTGAACGGTTGCTTCGGGTGTAGTGGGAAACCAATTTCTTATTTCTTGAGAAAATGCTGATAATCTTTACTTCCTTTCCAATCGCCACCCCATTTCCATCCACGTTTCATAAACGCTTTATAAACTACATCCCCTTTTACTATAGTACCCGGAACTCCGGGCTTGTAAGGACGTTTGCTAACACCTTTCCTGCCAACCCACGGATTAAGCCACGGATTTATATCTATTGCTCTGCCGTGGGCATGGTCGGAAACTTTTTTTGTTCCGGCTACCGTGCGGTAGTTAAAACTACTGGTGTTATTATCGGCAATGGAAGCATCATCGCTCCAGTTATACTGTACAATGGGAATTACCTTAGCAATTGGGAAATGTGCCTCCTTAATTTCCTTGAATATGTCGGTAATATCTTGAACAAGTTTCTTATTAAGCACAATTTGTCCCTGATGTAACTTGTTATCAAATGAGTAATACTGAACAGGTACAATTTCCTGACTATCCACCCAAATTGTAGGGAAACCGTGGTTTTTGAGTGCCTCCTCTTTTGTTAACTGGGAATCTATGATAACCACAGAATTTGCAGTTTCATTACGCGGCACCGAAGTTGATTTTAAAAAGAAGAGTATGCTACACACAGCCAATATTTTCATTGGATTTCCTCAACAAATAACAATTGATGCAAAATAAATCTTTTAGTTATTCGATAATCCTTTCCTGTATCAATTTTACTCTGCGTATTATCGCAGTACACAAGAGGACAACACAATGACAGAAGCAGAACTCAAAAAAGTATATCAAATGCGCGACCGCGTTGCACGGGCAATTACAACAGATGGAAAATTCCGTGCTGCTGCCATTACTAATACCAATGCGGCAAAGGAAGCTCAACGCAGACACCAGTTAGACCCCGTTGCAAGTTTACTAATGGCGCGTGGTTTAGCTGCTGCGTCACTACTGTCTTCATTTCTTAAGGGTGAAGAACGCATTGTAGTTGAAGCCATGGGAAATGGAGTTATTAAAAAAGTATTTGCAGAAGCCTTACAAGTTGGCGAAGTACGCGGATACGTAGAATCAAATTCAAAACCTGACATGCCTAACGAAGCCTTAGGAATTGGTTTATTTCGTGTTACAAAAATACTGTATGGTAAGTTTGAGCCTGTTCAGGGTATGGTAGATTTACAACGTGGTAATATCACAACGGATTTAGCATATTACTTAACACAATCGGAGCAAATTCCATCGGCAGTACGGTTAGATGTTGATGTTTCAGATGATAATGTTATTCATGCTTCTGCAGGACTTATTGTACAGGCATTACCCGGAGCAACCGAGGCAGAAATCATGCATGTTCAAAATTCAATTATAGAATTAGGGCCAATTAGTGAATTAGCCAGAAGCGGCTATAAAGCCGATGATATTCTACGCCAGGCAATACCCTCTGAGATTGAGGTTTTGAACAATACTCCTGTTGATTACTTCTGTAGATGCTCGATGGATAAATTTAAATCTATCCTTGCTACACTTGGAATAAACGAAATCCAAAGTATGAAAGATTCAGACCAAAACGAATTAGTTTGCCAGTACTGTAACAACCATTACTATTTAACCGAGGAAGACTTTACTTCAATTATAACTCAGCTAAAAGCACAACAAAACTAGTCTGAATCTATTCTTTGATGAGTTTAGTTACAAACACTTTGTTATTAAACTGAATTTCTACTGTATAAATACCTGCTGCATTACCGGTTAGTAGCAGGTCTTTTGTATATACACCCACATGAACGTTGTCGGTTAAATTGAGCACCTCCCGACCATTTAAATCGGTAACTCGGAGTATTAAGGATGACTCAATCTCAGATTGTATCTTGAGAGAAACATTACCGTGAGATGGATTTGGATATACCTGTATAAACTCTGGCAAATTGTTATTATCGTTAACAGCTAATGCTTTATCAATTTGTACTTCCCACAGTCCACGTCCAAATGTTCCAGCACGCATTGTTGTTCCGTTAATCTCTAAGTCGTTTACTATTACGTTTGGGAAGCCATCGTTAAAATCCAGCCATTCACTCAAACTTTCTTTAGTATAGAACACACCTAAATCTGTTCCAACAAATATTACAGGTTCTCCAATTCCTGCTGTTATACTTGCACATTGAACTGGAACATTAGGTAACCCTGTTTTTGTAATATTAGTCCAAGTTGTACCACTATCCTTTGTAAAATAAACCTTGCTGTTTGGGTTATATCCTGAGTATGTAACAACGCACTGTCCCGATGTAGAAGGATTAGTAGCACAGTTTGATATGTTGTTAGACGGTGCATTGCTTGTTACATCGGTAAACGTAGCACCCGAGTTTGCAGAACGCCATATCTTGGTATCAGTTGTAGCCCACAACTGTGCTGTATCACTTGGCGAAATTGCCATAGACTTAATATATGTACCAAACCCTGCTGTTGATAATCTAAACCATGTATCCCCCCTGTCATTCGAACGATAAATTCTTTGTAACACACCAATATAAATTGACGATTGGCGAGCTGGGTTTAACATAATTGGCGAGACCCATGCGCCCGCCGGGTATCCGGGCTGAGGATAAACTCTTTGCGTTGAAAACGTTTGCGCATTAGTTGATGAACGATATAAACTACCATAATATATTGTGCTGTAAGCATAATTTCCGCCTCTTTCAAATAAGGCATCCATTCCATCACCATTATTCACCTTTTTCCAATTCCCATCCTGATACCGATTGGTACCATTATCCTGGCACCCACCCATTGCTGTAGTAATATTCGATGGGTCTACAGCTATTTTATAGAACTGAAGAATTTGTAAACCATCACTAATATCTTTCCAGGTATTTCCATTATCACTTGTATAAAACACTCCTCCATCGGTAGCGGCACACAGATACTCAGGGTTTGTAGTTCCGGGTATAAAAATCAAATCATGAATATCGGCATGTACATATGCCGCACCGTTCCCTTGCCAATGTGCTTTTATATCCCAGGTACTGCCACCATCTGTTGAACGCCATATGTTTACCCCGCCACAATAAACCATATTGGCATTTGCCTGCGAAACAGCTATTGCCAAATCATAATATCCTTGTCCTTGTTGGTCTGCACCTGGGTCGTAAGTACCGGCAGCATCCCAGTTAAGTATATTAATTGATGTTCCATTAGAGCGTTGCGACCATGTTAAACCTGCATCCGTTGAGCGATATACTCCACCAAAACCACTCCTATTGTTTGACACCAAAGCATATATATACTCTGGATTTGCAAGCGTTACACCTATCGCCATTCTATTTCCGGATACACCGGATAATCCTGTGGTTATCTTTGTCCACGTCTCACCGCTATTTGTTGAACGATAGAAATTTACACCTGCTGTTGCATATACTATTGCTGGGTCGTCAACTTTGAATTCAATATCTTTAATGTTCCCTGTTTGCACTTGAGTCCATACATCGCCGCTATTAGTCGTTCTGAACAACCCGTTGTCAGTGGCACACAAAAGTATGTTTGGTTGGTTAGGGTTAATTACTAATCTGCTTGTTTGGCGAGTTTGACTCACTGTAAAATTTAATGCGGTTCGTATCCACGTTCTTCCTGCATCATCAGAACGTAGCACACCATATGTAAACGTGTGTCCACCATCGCCATCACCAGTCGAGATGAACATCTGATTTGGATTCTGCGGATTAATTGCAATGTCACTTACCCCCAAATTCAACAACGAATCGGTAGTTGTTTGCCATGTAGAACCAAAATTGGTGGTTTTCCATAATCCACCTGCCGGGGTGCCTAACCACACCTGTTCTCCATCATCCGGATTAAACCGAATAGCGTTTACTCTTCCTGCTCCACCGCCATTCGAGGGTACTCTTGTTGTAGGACCTAATAACTTCCAGGTAGATGATGCAAACAATTGATTGCTTTTTTTTCTGGATGGGTCGTTATTTCTATTTTTTAGTTTACTCCATTCATTCCACGTTATATCCGGATTAGGAAATTCCCCTGAAGGTGAAACTCTTGATGACCAAAAATCTTCCCAACGTTTGTAATTCTTCCATCCTTTCAACTGTGTAATGTCCTTACCAATAAATCGCTTATTACATGAATCCTGAATTTGCAGAAAATTCATTCCATTACTAACCATATCATTCACATCCTGTGCTTTTATTACAAACGGTAAACACAGAAACAAGAAAAGGGTTATCGTTAAATTCTTCATAAACAACAAAAAATTATACTAGTCACACAAAATACTAAGAAATCACAGTAATCAACGCGCACTAACACACAAGAATTCAGAAAAATTCTGATAGTTGAACCACATCATTAAAAATGAACGAGAATTTATAAAACTATTTTTTTTATTTCTCAAACACATCGTTATCTTGCGGTGGGACTGCTAACCCATTTAGCACTTATTTGCCCCCGGCAGTAAGTGTATTAGCAAGAACCGCCAATGTAAGTGGAAGGACATTGGCGGGTTTTTTTTATCCACTTCATTCTGCTACCGCAAAACGGCTCCAAATCCTACATTCCAAAACAATCTCATTCTGCCGGAAAGTTCCTCCTTTTTTCTAAGAAACTCTCAGAGAAGGTAAATACTGTAATGGTGATTCTCATCGGCAGGTGGTGTTATGTTTTATAGATGATGAGTTGGTGCCGTCATGCGATAGCAACAACTTTACTATCACAAATTGTAAAAGTGTCTTTAGAGTAATACAATGGACTTCATATTTTAGCAGAGAATAATCAGGATTTCCCGATGAAGCATTTGTTTAAGTTGGATACATTATTTACTTGCCTGTTCATTTTTGGAACAGTAGTACTCCTGTTTAACATTCCAACAAACTTTGATTTTATTAACCCATTAAAAATGGCGTTAGGTGATTTTGATATTACCGATATGGCGCAATCGCAATACAGAGAGGACTCTGAGATTCAGGTTGATACGAATATAGTTTTGGTAAACATCAGCTCACTTCAACGAGATTACCTGGCTTCAATGATTAATATTATTAGTCAACAAAAACCAAAGGTAATTGGTATTGATGCTTTTTTTAGGAGTGAGAAAAATCCTGAGGCAGATACACCGTTGGTAGCAGCAATACAAGAGGCAGGAAACGTTGTTCTGGGTTGTGAGTTGCAATACAATACAAACATTGATGCATGGGATACAATTTTACAATCTCACCGAAAATTTGTTCAGCATGAAAAGGCGGAAGGGTATGTTAATACTATTACCAATCAGGAAGTTTCTTTTAGGACTGTTAGGGAGTTTAGCCCAAGTGAGCGTTTTAATGATTCTGTAGTTTATAATTTTTCGGTTGTAGTAGCCAAGCAGTTTGCGCCACAGGCAGTTCGTTCGTTATTGCAAAGAAACAATACAACAGAATCAATATATTTCCGAGGAAACTACAACAAGTTTTACGTGTTTGATTCAGACCAGATTTTTGACCTAAACAGTGATTTGAGTGTTCTTAAAGATAAGATAGTGTTAATGGGATACATGGGAGAAACATTGGATACAACAGTGCGGTCGTTGGAAGATGTTTTCTTTACTCCGTTAAACGAGCGCTATGCCGGTAAAACATTTCCGGATATGTACGGCGTAATAGTACATGCTAATGTTATATCGCAAATATTACATGGATTATATTACACGGTAATGCCAAAGACTTTATCTATTGTACTGAGTGTAGTTTTAGTATTACTAAATGTGGCTATCTTTAATGCAATGTTGGCAAGCGGCTCTAAATGGTACGATACTTACACTATTATCAGTATACTAGTACAAACGTTGCTTTTAACATATATAATGATAAATGTTTTTCATTTATTTAGGTACAAGATGAATATTACTCTTACACTTGCTTCCCTTGCACTTACACCAACAATGCATGAGATTTATTTAAACTCTGTAAAACCGATTGTTATAGAGGCGTACCAGAGATATAAGAATAAACGTGCTAAAAGAAGTCAATCTGCAATTCCATTTACCATCATAGTGTTTTTGGTTCTTTCGGTTAGCGCATGTATTGCTGCAAACGACGGCAAAGTTCTTTCATTACGTGGTAAAGGCACCGTTGTAAAGGGTAAATCAACCACTGCATTAAAAGTGGGTATGGTTGTGAATAATGGTGAAAAGATTATCATAAGCGATAAAAGCAGCGCAACGTTCCTGATGGCTAACGGTCGTTCGGTTGATATTAAAACCGGACAATACAATGTAAGTGAGTTGATTGCTCAATCAAACAAAGGTGGTGGCAGTATCACTAAAAAATTTGCATCGTATGTATATAACGAGCTAACAGAAACAAGTGATAATCCCTACTCCGATAATCATAAAAAGAATATGTCCGTAACCGGTTCGGTAGAGCGCGCAGGGGGCGACCGCCAAACAAACATGGATGCGTTTGAGGAGTTATTAAAAAGTTCCGGGCAAATGGGAGAATCTTCTGCAATTAACAGCGATGTAAAGAACATGGCTGAGAAATACATTGTAGATGACTACATTACTGTGGTTATGCCTCGCTCAAGTTATCTCACCGATTCTAAAGTAAAGTTAGTATGGAATGCGCTAAAAACAGGAACAGAATACAAGGTTCGTTTCCTTACGCCGGAAGGAACTGAAGTTTTAAGCCGTGTAACAACCGATTCTTCTATCACAGTTAACTTCGATGAACTGGGATTAAAACGTACCATTAACTATTACTGGAGCGTTCAGGTAGCAAACAATCCATCTGTTCATTCAACAGAATATTGTCTCAATTTGCTTAACGAGAACCAAACAAAAAATGTTATGGACACACTCATGCTTATTGAAGAAGAAGCCGGCGATACTCCATTTGGTAATGTTGTTAAGGCAAGCTACGCCGAAGAAAACGGACTCCATGTTTTGGCGGTTGATAAGTACAACGAAGCAATCCGTAAATCCGATACCGAGGATTACAAGCGGTACTTCCGCAACTATCTGCGCAGATTAAATCTGTATAACGATTTCAGAACAGTAAAATAATCATCTTGGTTGGAGCGAGAGCGGTATGCTTTTCTAATTGACGGCACAATGCATCTCAGGTTAATGCCTAAGTAATGTACCACTACCCTGCAAAATCAAAACGGTGCGGATAACAACTATCCGCACCGTTTCCTTTTTAATAAGCAAGTAACTCACGTAAGGCCGAAGCTACTTCTTCCGATGTAGGAACAACTGCTGCCATTAATATCTTGTTGTACGGCACGGGAATATCTTTCATGGCAACTCGCATAACAGGAGCATCCAAATAGGAAAATGCTTTTTGTGTAATGGTGGCACTTATCTCAGCACCAAAGCCGTTAGTAATTCCATCTTCATGTACAATCAAACAACGATTTGTTTTCTTGATAGAGTTTAACACCATTGCTTCATCCCACGGAATAATTGTCCGTAAGTCAATAATCTCAACCGATTCACCAAGTTGCTCAACTGCTTCTTTAGCACGGTACACCATATCGCCCCATGTTACAATGGTTGCTTTTGTTCCTTCGGTAATGATATTACCCACACCAAATGGTAACACATAATCATCACCCGGATAAGCACCACGCCCGGAAGGTGTATCCAACAAGTTGCGGTGTTCCAGAAAAAAGGCCGGGTCGTTACCACGTATGGCTGCACGTAATAATCCAGCCGCATCTTGTGCGTTGGATGGGAATGCTACTTTCCAACCAATAGTGTGCGCAAAAATTGCTTCCCCACTTACCGAGTGCCACGGGTCGCCTGTACGCTTACTATATCCAACCGGAATGCGTACAATCATTGGTGCGGCAAAGGCATTGTTTGTTCTCCAACGGATTGTACCACAATCGTTGATGTGCTCCATTGCGGGGTCGAGATACTTCCTGAATTGAATTTCGGGAATCGGAATCAATCCTGCATACGCTAATCCAAGCGAGCGACCAATAATCCCCTCTTCCGAAAGTGATGTATCAAACACTCGGCTTTCTCCGAACTTCACTTGTAAGTCCATTGTAGCACCGTGAACACCGCCTTTAATGCCAACATCTTCTCCAAACACTAATACTCTATCGCTTGATGTTAACTCGCTGGCTAATGTACGTTTTACTGCTTCTATTAAATTAACTCTCTGCCCATTTTCAGGCGTGGATATGGCTATGGTGTTTTGTTTGTTTTCAGCATAAGCTCCACCAACTGTTTGCACGGAGTTACCATCGAAAAATACGTGAGTTGAAACTGTTGCGGTATCAGGTTCCGGTTCTGCAAGTGCTGCTTCGCACGCAGTACGAACTTCCGTTTCAACTTCTAGTTGCAATGCACTCCAAGATTCTTCGGTGTAGATTCCTTTTTCTATACAGAATGCTTTGAGTTGTGGAATTGGATCGCGTAGTTGTTCTGCTTCACGTTCTTCTTTGGTTTTATAGGCTTGGCTATCTGCGCCGGAGTGACCACATATTCTTGGAACGCTTAGGTGCAATAAAACAGGTTTACTTTTTTTACGAGCGTAGTCTACAGCTTTACTTGTTAAGTCGAGTGCAGATTCAGGATTTGCACCATCGCCATCAAGTATTATCAGGTTACGCATGGATCCCATATTCTTGGCAATGTTACCGCCCGGCGTTTGGAAATTACCACGAACAGAAATACCAAACTGATTATCCTCAATCAAGAATATCATGGGTAGCGATAGAGTTGTTGCCATAGTAATTGCAGACCAAAAACCATTGGTAGCTACCGATGCATCACCTGCTAAACACACAGAAATATTTTGTTGCCACGATTCTTCGTTAAGAACATTTGAGCGGTACAGAATTGCATGCGCCCAACCTGCGGCAGGTGTATACTGCGCTCCCACATCACCCGATGTTGGGAGGACGGTTATGTTTTTACGTGGCGGCAAGTTGTGAACAACACCAATATCACGTCCACCATTGCGGCTGTATGCTCTTGCCAGTGGTCCGCTAAATGCCTCCTGATACGTCATTCCCGCATGCAACACAAACGGACGTGAGCGATAATACACCGTAGCACAATCGTGTGGGTGGTCTAAATGTTCAGCCATTAACACTTGGGCAAGCTCGTGCCCACGCGAGGAAAACTGATACGTTACTTTGCCACCCGGTGCTAATTCTGTTTCTTCTATCTCATCAATACGGCGGGATGCTACTATAGTTTTGGCAACTCTACGCCAATGTTCATCGGTAAAATTCATATACAATCGTTGTTACAATGTTAGTAAATCGGATTCACGATAACCGTTGTTTTGTAGTATGTTGTTCTGCCGCGCAAGCAAAGGCATGGTATCCCCTGTTAGTTCGGTGCGCATTGTGATAACAACATCCCCAAAAACTTATAATGTAAATCCAAAGGTCATGCAAGATACAAGGCAATGAGGTTTCCAAAAAAGGGCTTTTTTACCATTCAGGATTTTGGTAGTATTGCACATGTATTTTTACGAACACCCTAATGCCTATGAAAACTACTATACTTCTTGTGTGTTTGATGGCTTGCCTCAGCACCGGATACAGCCAAATCAATCTGTTACAATCCTTTAAAGCCAGCGACGGTGTAGCAAGCGCACTGAAGTTTGCCCAAACGGATGGTATGACCGGAGCCGCAGTTCGGGTAATTGCCACTTTGGGAGATACAACCGGGTATTCCTCGTTTATTCCGGCTCAGTACAAACAGCTTATTACTGTTAAGTTTGATATGGCAAAGGGTACTAATACTATTTGGTTGTACGATATCAGGGGCAAAATCCAAAATAAGGACACATCGCTTACCTTTGTTATGGTAAAGGTTGTAGGTTTAGGATACCAAAAATTTGACGTGCCGTTACCGGAAATCCCAGATAACCCATTTACATCCACCGAAACACTACCGGCAACGTTTATGGATAGTGATATAATGGCGCAGAAGGTTTCCGCTAATAATGTATACACCACATTTAAGTCGAAGCATACTGATGTAAAACTACAAGCAGGCGGGTTGGGGATGTCGCCCGGTGGAACGTTTCCGTTAGGTCCGCTATGGTCATGTGTATTTAACTCTGCCACAAGTTCGGCTCGGTTAATTTGCTTTGCTTCTGCTGCGGATAACAACGGTAACGTAACTTGTATTTCGCAAACTACCGATGTAGAACAAACTGATGGCGATGTACTTAGTGTATATCCTAATCCTGCAACGAACGATTTGTTTTTACATATCCCATTATCTGAATATTCACCATCGCTTTCAGTTTCTTTACATTCTATGGTTGGTGAACTTGTTACACAGTTTCCTATTACAACAATAGCCGGCGGAACAGATGTACACATTCCAACATCGGCAATTGCAACCGGAACATATATTGTGCGTTACTCAACACCTACAACCCAGAAGTATTTCCGCGTTGTTATTGAACATTAAGTGTATCACCATTTATTTACAATCACATGTATAATCATTTACAAAAAACAGACCCTGAATTGTTTAACGCCGTTGCTCATGAATACGAGCGTCAGCGCGACAAAATTGAACTTATTGCAAGCGAGAACTTTACATCACTATCGGTAATGGAAGCACAAGGTTCGGTGCTTACGAACAAATATGCCGAGGGCTATCCCGGAAAGCGGTATTACGGTGGTTGTGAGTGGGTTGATGTTGCCGAAACTCTGGCTATTGACCGCCTGAAAAAACTATTTGGTGCAGAATACGCTAACGTTCAGCCACACAGCGGAAGCAGTGCAAACATGGCTACCTATTTTACCTATCTGCAACAAGGTGATACCGTTTTGGGTATGGATTTATCGCACGGTGGACACCTTACACATGGCTCGCCGGTTAACTTTTCGGGTAAGATGTTCAAGTTTGTTCCGTACGGACTTGACCAACAAACAGGTCGGATTGACTACAACCGTGTTGCCGAACTTGCCAAAGAACATCGCCCAAAAATGATTACCGTTGGGGCAAGTGCCTATTCCAGAGAAATTGATTTTAAAGCATTTAGAGATGTTGCTGATAGCGTTGGTGCATTCCTTATGGCAGATATTGCGCACCCCGCAGGGCTTATTGCAAAAGGCAAACTTATGTCGCCAGTTCCCTATTGCGATGTAGTTACTTCAACAACACACAAAACACTTCGCGGACCTCGTGGTGGAATGATTATAATGGGTAAGAACTACGAAAATCCGTTTGGTCAGGTTGCGCCAAAATCGGGCAGAACAAAACTAATGGGTGAGTTAATTGACTCGTGGGTTATGCCGGGAATTCAAGGCGGGCCGTTAATGCACAGTATTGCAGGAAAAGCAGTTGCCTTTGGCGAATGTTTAACCGATGGCTTTGGTTATTACACCGAGCAGGTAATACGTAACGCTAGAGCACTTGCCGATGCACTTGTTGCCAAAGGGTTTAATATAGTAAGCGGCGGTACCGACAATCATTTAATGCTTGTTGATTTGCGCAACAAAAACGTAACCGGTAAACAAGCCGAAAACGCTCTTGATGCAAGTGGTATTACCTGTAACAAAAACTCGGTGCCATACGATACGCAGTCCCCTCTTGTTACTTCCGGTATTCGTTTGGGTACAGCCGCCATGACAACTCGCGGTATGAAAGAAAACGAAATGCGTCAGATTGCAGAGTTTATTGACGAGGTGATTCGCAACATAGATAGTGCGGATATTCACAAACGTGTAAAGCACGATGTTGCAGACTTCTGCCGCCACTTCCCGTTGTATGCCGAGTACGATAACACCTTCGATGACGTTGCACAAAAAATAGAGGACGCCGCTAAAACAATTGTAGGCGGTGTTGGAACGCTACTCAGCAAAGTTGGTGGCGAAATACAAAAAGCAGTCAACAAATAACATTGAATAATTTGGGTTACCCGCCTCTGCCGAAGCATACCATACTGCGCCGGCACACAGGCGGGAACGCACCTTGCAGCGGCGCAGAAAAACAAACGGGCGGTTGCTCCCTGCAAACAACCGCCCTGTATTCAGGATTAACAAAGAATCCCGAATCTTATCGTATAATCACAAACGGAACACTCACTGTATTTACAGAACCTTTTACCCGTACATAGTATGTACCGGATACGTATGTACTAGTATTAATGTTGAGGTTACCACTTGCTCTAATTAACCCTTTTTCCAAAGCCCTACCCATTACATCATTAACAACATAAGAATATTCAAAATTACTGGTTTCCATATCCTCAATTAAACCATTAAACTTGACCTCGATTTCGTTTTCAGCAGGGTTTGGCCGAACTGTAAGAATGTTATCACCTTGTAGTTCTTTTCCTAAATCAATTGTTGTGATTTCATTACTTTCAGATTCCTTGCCAAGTTGGTCATCGGGTGTTAAGCCATCAATCTGTATTTCTTCATTATATTTCACAACACTATCGCATGTATTCAACACTATAACTCGATACTGTTCATTACCTCCACGAAACATTCTTATTGAATTTTTACGTTTTATTCCTTGGTTGTCTAATACAATTGGTACAGCTACAATATTTCTACGGTTGTTTTTACTTTGAATAAACATCCTTATACAAGGAATTTGATTTCCTTGTGTAAATGCTTTTAACGTAGAAACATTACCAACTCTAAACCATTTACTTTTTAACGTATCGAAATTCGTTTGAAAACGTTTATTTAATTTATCATCGCCTGACATTATTTCCATAGATATTCCATCAATTTCAGGTTTTGAGAATCTACAATATCTCCCGCTTGGCATGGTGTAACCAGACCAATACAATGGTTTGTAGTCATCAGTAAATGAACGTTTATAAAAATATTCAGCAGAACTTACTATTGTTGAAGATGAATTTCCTGAATAATATAGTCTTCTGTTATCATTCCATTGGTGATACTTTGTAATACTATGTTGTGCCGATAAACGAGGTGTATTTGCCTCTGTTACTAAATGCACATTATTTGGAAAGAAGAGTGCACTATCTATGTTAGGATTGGTTGGTAAAAAAGACCAATAACCATAGTTTATCTGCCATACGTTAGGATGCACATCATTAACACCATTTAACCGTGAATGAAAATTCATGACACATGAACTATCACTTATGTTTGTAAACAAATCAGAATCAATTTTAGACTCTCCGCCCTGAGCTATTTGAACACTAAATAAACTTGAGGTAGTAGATGTTACTGAGTTCCTAAACCAACATGACCATAATGAAGGTATTCCATTCAACGAATCTGCATAATCAATTCCTCTTGTTTCTATAAATCTTGTTCCATTCAAACGTTCGGTACTCCATACAACTCTGTCCCAATGAGCATTATTATACGGACGTAGTGGTATTTGTTGGTTACTATACTCTTCAATACCCCTATAAATCATAGGATATGAATAAATCCCTGGCCAATTTGCTGGTAAAGTGTCGGTTAATATTGCAATTGTTGTATCTCCGGGACCAGAACCATTTACCTCACACCAAAAAGCATTATTTGAAGTTCTGTTATCAGGGAGATAATTTTGGAGTGTATATGGATTTGTTGAAGTATTTAATCTAAGTAATGTATAATTAATAACATTTCTTGGAGCAGTAGGCCATCTATATTCCTCCCACACTAATGCACTACCACGTTCACCTAACTTAATTCTCGAAAAAGTATTAAGATTAGGATGCTGACATCTTGGTAAGTCACCATCCCATAATTTAACTCCTAAAGCCGGTGTACCGTTGTTAAAATTTACATCCTGAGGTTTCTTCCATCTCGCTACAATACCTCTAGTTGAATCAGCCCACGCATAGTAATTACCTAATGCAGATGCGTTTATTGTTGGTGCACCCCAAGTTGATAGATATGAGTCGTCATCTAACCAATTTGAACCCAGATACCGAATACCCTTTGTTGAATCTATTTCACGCGCTGGAAACACCATCTGCGCACCCTCTGTACTAAATACATTCTCACTTATTCTGATTTTGTAAATATCAGGATTATCTATACAGGCATACACCACATACACATTTACCTTTGGATTGAGAGCATCACTTGTATCTGTTCGTATAGTTAAAGATGGATAGCCACAGTTCAAATATCTTGTTATACTATCTAACTTTAAAATGCCATCACCAGTTAGATTTATCTCATTTTCCCAAGTGATACCTGCAATTGTTGGATTTGTTTCTGAGTATGGTATCGAACGACGATAATACACATTTAACAGATTTGTGCTTGGATTTAACCTATGATACACCATGTGGTATCGTTTCTCGTTTGAATATTTTATCTGATGTGTTGATGGGTCAATAGTTGTGATTGGGAAGCTAACAATTTTGCGCTGATTGGGATTTTCCATGTTTCCTGATGCAATTTCTGATACACCCCGTAAAACCTCAACCTTAAACATTCTTCCTTCCCCGGGTTTAAATGGTAGTTCCAATGTTTGGTTTGATTTAACTACAGTATCTAAGCCTCCACCTAATTCAGTAATATGGATTAATCTAGAAGCTCCATCTGTTGGTACATAATTAAAAGGTATCTTGATTTTACGAGAACCAAGTTGACCGTATGCTGTATAACCGTTTAAGATACCTTGTGAAGTTGGTGGGCTGTTTTTATACTCAATCATTGGTAACCAACGTTCTTCATAATCATCTCCGTCATTATGATAGAGATATAAGGAATTTGTTCTTCGATTCTGCACACCCATATACAGAATTGAATCAGTTGAATAATTTCTATGTTTATGAATTGTAATATCATATAGCGAAGAATCCCAACTATCTGAAACCGATTGCCTTGATATTCGTGCAAAGGTTTTGGTACCATGCCGTGTAGAATCTAAAGACAAATACTTCTGAAATACGAGAGTATCACCAACTAACCTTTTACGTAACCCTTTTGCATACCATGTAACCAACTGCAAATTCATAAGGGTAGTATCATATGTTTGAATTTTGCTAAAAACTTCGTCTACAGCATGACGAATAGATTTGTACCCTAAATACACGTGTGGCCAGTGTTTACTTTGCATGTTAAGTTTATTGATATACAGCGAATCACTAAAATGAAAATATGACCTGAATGTTTGTGTGAATAAATCAATAGCCATGTATGGTTGTCGGTCTAAATAATCATTACCAATATCATCATCATCCAATATCAGATTTTGATCTGTGGTAATATCAGGATGCCTTGGGTTTAGGGTTGGTGCTATCCCCATATCACAATCTACATTATCGGTATGATTATGCTCGTTATAACCATCATCATAATCACGTTGCCAAAAAGCATTAGAAGAAGTCTTTCCACTATAAATAAAGAAACCCTTACAGCCTAATATTACAGAGTTCCAAATTGCATACCGAGTTTCTTCACCAGTCATCGTTCTTGAAATACCTTCCTTATTAACAATACTTCTGTAGTGTGCGTTACTACCATGATTTGCATCAACATATTTGTATTGTACTGTGTTCGAAAACCAGAGGTTAGACCACCAAGGGGTATTCTTAAAAATATATGAGTTAGGTTGCTGTATTTGACTTTGCCAAAGTCTCTGTTCAATCTGTTGTTGTACTGAAACAATTGGTGCCTCTTCTGCTGTTACATGATATTCAAACAATGAATCATTTAAAGTTATTGGTAGTGATAATATGTCTGATGAAATATAGCGATAATTATGATCTCGCTTACGGAATTGCATTTCGTAATCTGTGTGCATTCGCGGGTAAATAAAATTTGTATCGGTATATGTATCATTTGCATACATACCTACAACACCGTAACCAGACCCTATTCCTAAGGTAAATGGACGTTCAAAAATACCATCATAATCATTCTTAAAACTATAAGGTGCTGGGCAACTACTATTCAATGCAATTGTTCTTCCTGTCCAGTTGTCTTTTAATAATGTAGTATGACGTAGTTGAGGTTCATGATGAACGTCACCTTCCGACGATGCTAGTGTATCAACCATCAAATTTATGTATCGTTCGGCTTGCCATAAAGCTGCTGTAAATTCTTCATGAAAATAAAAACGTTTGATACGATGTACACGATTGTAAAACGTGTTAAATGTATCCAAACATTTTAAACGCCTGTTAATGGAAAATGTGATTAAACTATCACTATTACCCCAAAATAACTGTTGAGCTATAGGTGTTTCTAATTTGATTGAACGAATAGAAACCGATGTACTGGATGGCTTGTATTGTACTTCTATTCCTACTGTATCAATTCTGTTCGTGTCTGCACCACCCCAACGGACACTAAATTTGGGATTTTTGCTAACTTGTGCTCCTTGTCGTATTCTAACACTATCATCAGCCCAAAAGAAGGCACTTATGGATATATCTTTTTCTATTGAGTTATAACTTGGCAACATACTTCTTGTTATTACAAACTGTTTTATATCACTACTATTATTGAATTGTAGCTTTCGTTGTTTCCCACGAGATTTACCCCATAATGAGTCGTAGCTGTGCTGTGGTATTGAATCAAATGCTATATACTTTATACCTGTTGTATCGTGATGTTTAATGTAGGGTATTTTTATAATTAATATTGTGTCATTATTTAGTGTGTCAACATCTGTTACTACTGTACGTCGTAAATTTACGGTTACATAACACCTTCTCGTGTCAAACTTCTGATTTATTGTATCGTTCCAATGTTTGTAACGTGAATCCGGTTTGTAGATGAATTCGTTCCCTAACCAAGGTTTAGAAAATGCAGATACTAATCCATTCTGAGCAGGGTTTTGATTTAGCCGCCAACGATAAATTTTGTTTCCGCCTTCAGTAGTTGAATCTACTTGCCCTATAGTATTGTTCCTATTTAAAAAGGGTAACGTAGCTCCTGATTTATCGTTTTTATATGGAGTAAATGAATTATCCGTAATTGCTGGCAACCAAGGATACCACACCATACACGTTGCATCTAATGGACCGCTGGACTGCCGTATAAGTGAGTCATTGATTAATATATACTCAAGGGAATCCGGTAAGTTAAGCATTGTGTTTATAGAGTCAGTTACGCTGGTTGAATAATTCCATCCTAACTGATGTCCACCATGCATGATATTCAATTTAAATCGTTGAGTTAGAGCCTTAGGACCTTCAAGAATATTCCATCCATAATAAAATTGTGTTTGATGACGGACGGATGTAAATAGATTAGGATGCGAAAAGGTAATTGGAGTTGGTTCGATGTTTTGACTAAATGCCTTTGTTGTCGCCATAACCATTATAGCGAGTACCATGATTGCTTTCATGTGTGTCTCCTATTTGGTTATGATAAATGAAGTAGTATAAACCTTATTATTTAAGCTAACATTAATATAATAAGTACCAGTAACAAGGTCTTGCCTGTTTAAAGTAACTTGGTTTAGTCCAAGATATAACTTTATTTCTTTTAGGTTAAATATCTCTTTGCCATTCAAATCGGTGATATAAATGTTAGCATTTGTGTTATTCTTAGAGATTATATTAAGGGTAACATTTTCAGAATTTTGATTGAGGATTGCATCTAATTTTAGTTCATCAAAGCGTTCTTCATCAACTTTATTAATTGTATTTACTACTCTATGTATCCGAATGTAATCTACTCCAAAAGGTGTCACTAGAAGTGAGTTATCTGCATTTAATGCGTAATTACCATATACATATTCTAATTTTGTATTTGCTAATATTCTCTTACTTGTAAAGTCAACTATAAACAAATTATACTTAACTGTTGTTAACAGTAGTTTATTGTTTAAAGTAAGAAAACTACCATAGCTATAATCTGTTATATCAGATTTTACTTCATTTAACAATACCTGTTCACCTGTTCTTAAATCGTATATAAAATTACCCAACAGTATGCAATAATTTCTATCTTTTGAAAAAGATATTAACTCCTGATTCGGAAGGTTTCTAATCAAATAATTAACAACACTTGTTGAATCTTTCCAGTTCCACTTACACAACGAATTCATGCTGAGACCTAAGATATAACTACCATCGTTACTAAAGGTGACTTTACTATTAGCATAACCAAAGTTCGAATTCCAACGTACAACATCCTTCAGCCATAGCACTTTTTTTTCAGGATAACTTATTACTCTCATACGGTAATAGTCTGTATTTATGCCCTCGTAACCGTTCTTTACAACAAAGTACTTACCATCATTACTAACATCATACTGTGTTGCCCCTTCTTCGCTGGGGAATGAAAAACTTACAGTATCAAGTGAAGTAAATGTTGTAGCATCTAAAATATCAACTCCTCCACTACTAAAGGAATATAACTTACCACCATCTGGGGAAAACTTCATTTCAAAACAACCGTAATGTGTTTTGAATGTTCGTATTTCCTCTCCTGATTGAGCATCGAAGATAGTTGTGCGGTAATTATCGAAAGCAACCAAGAGATATTTGGAATCGGGGGTAAAACACATTGCATAAACTGTCCCGACGTATTTCCCCCAAAGGGAATCAAGTGTTATGCTTTGAGCAAAAGCAAGTGTGTGAGCAATGCAGAACAAGACTGCAATACAACAAAACGTTCTGAGTTTCATAAAGAACTCCTGTAAAATTAAGTGAGTAAAACAATAGCCCACCTTAACACACCTTGCTCCCTTACTCCCATGTGCAAAAACGGGCGGCATTTCATTATGTCC
>JAIBAE010000061.1 GCA_019695345.1 Bacteroidota bacterium
GAAAAATTTAAAGAGTTTCGTCAGCGCCATCCCAATCATTATGTAATAAGCTACATAAACTGCACAGCAGAGGTAAAAGCGCAAACCGATTTAATATGCACAAGCAGCAACGCCGAAAAAATGATACACAGCGTTCCAAAGGACGTTCCTATCATCTTTGCTCCCGATAAAAACCTTGGCGCATACCTTATCAAAAAAACCGGACGCGATATGTTACTGTGGCAAGGCGCGTGCATTGTTCACGAAACATTCAACGAGCGTAAAATCGAAATGCAAATGATGGAGAATCCAACAGCAGAACTTATAGCACACCCCGAATGCGAAGAACCTTTACTACGCCGTGCATCGTTTATCGGTTCAACAAGCGCATTATTACGCTACACGCAAACATCGCCCAACACCACATTTATAGTAGCAACCGAAGTTGGTATAATACACCAAATGCAAAAGGCGTCACCCAATAAAACATTCATCCCGGCACTACCTAATCAAAACAACTGTGCCTGCAACGAATGCCCATACATGAAACTCAACACACTCGAAAAACTCTACTTGTGTATGAAAAACAAAACACCGGAATTAACTCTAGGCCCCGAACTGATTGAACAAGCAAAACGTCCGCTATTACGAATGTTAGAATTAAGTTAAGTAATTGTTTGCTATCGCATAGCCGCACCAAGCCTTGCAGCAATGCAGGGCTTTTTACTTTGCGGGAGAGAAGGTGTAACTTAATACAAAACGTACACCGTGTATGGGCAACTTCGTTTTAAAGAACTGTAATGCTACACTTAGTTATACTACTGCCTCACACGCAACAATTGTACTATTATCACAATATCAAGTATTAAGGTGAGGATATTTACCACTCTGGCAAATGGTGGCGCGCCTTCGGGCCATAATTGACCTAATAAAACTACTGCATTTAGAACTAACAGAACAATTAGTAGAGATTTCTTTGAAGTCATATATATATATGATAAAATAATAACTGAATATTAACGCTTTGATTCCTGTGTATAAAAATACACAATATGCATATTTTGCCTATTGTATTCCCATCATCTACGCTTGCTGTATAACTACACACATCCGCTCTTCTTTTATTTCTCTTCAACGATAACCAACCTTGCGTAATCGAGGTTCCTTCCAGCAGAAAAGGCTGGCGTATGTAATACGCCATTAACTGAATCAATGGTAGGTGCCGTCATGCGATAGCAAATAAAAAAGCCGTACACATATATAATAATGTATACGGCTTATTGTGTGTGGGACGTGAGGGATTTGAACCCCCAACCAACAGATTATGAGTCTGCTGCTCTAACCGTTGAGCTAACATCCCAACGTTGTTTTTCCGGGCGGTTTTGTAAACGCTTCGGTAAAAACGGGCGCAAAGTTACTCGTTCCGGAACAATCCTACAAATACTCCTGCACCAAAAATTAATCCTGAGCTATTTAACTTGGGTTCTACGCTCGAAATTTTTGTTACTCGGTTTTCTGTCCAATCGCCATTTGAGGCAATATTGTATCCGGCGTAACCCCTTATCATAGCGAAAGATGAAATGGTATACTCTATGTTTAAACCGGGCTGAATTGTAAACTGCGATGTTTCTAAACGTTTGATGGAATTATTTATAGTACCTACGTTTCCAACAGCACCTTCTGTTACGCCATCGTAACGCTCAAATCGGAAAGTTCCAAAACCAACTTGCACACCCGGTAGTATAGTAAGCCCTTTTGCAACCGCAATAGCATAGTCTAACGAAACGCTATTAAAACTTGCCGACATATCAAGATTACGTTTTACCGTTGTACCATTTTGAGTTGTATCTGCTGTTATTGTTTTAGTACCACCAACACTTGATATGCCAAAACGGAAGTTATACGTGAAGTCTAACGCAACAAACCCTTGCCCACCCGTTACTAATAACGAAGAAGGAAAACTTCCTAATTTATACGATGCTGGGAGGTTGTTGTTTATGTTATCGGCATTCAATTGTAAACTACCAAAAATAAAACCACCACCGGCCGCATAGTAACGTAACGATGCTTTAGTATCAGATAATTGTTCAAAAGTAATTTCACCCAAGTTATCATCATCTTTGTTTTGTGCAACAACTACATGTGCTGCAAAAACACATACTACCAACACTAAGCGTACTATTCTAAATGGTTGCATATAAATCTCCAATTCGGTAAACAACGTTGCTTTGATTATTATAACTTTACAAAAATACAATATAGCAACTCAATCCAAGTGATTGACTCTATTGAGCTATATATTTGTTATTAACTATTTGATAGACTATCAAGCACTATTATTATTACAAAAGACTACAATTTTAACAGCTATTTTTACTATCGCATTTATACGATAAAATACTAAAATCAATTTTTAGTTTTTTCAACAAATGGAAAAAATGTATAGAAAATCATCATTTTTTTTAATACCGATAAAAAATTTTTCTTGGCTGTACAAAAGATAGTTATCAACATTCTAATTTTCACAAACATAGTATTCATGCGGTGTTCAAGGCAATCTAATTTTACAGACCGAAAAAAATATCTATTACAATTTAAAATTTTCAAGTCATCATCATAAGCCAATATATTAAAACCTCTTGCATAGCATATTAACACTTTGTATAATTGTAACGCATTTTGTTTGTATCATTTATTTATAAAGAGGTATTTCATGGCAGCAGCTAAAAAAGCAGCTAAAAAAGCTCCAGCTAAAAAAGCAGCTACAAAAAAAGCTCCGGCTAAAAAAGCAGCAGCTAAAAAAGCTCCAGCTAAAAAAGCAGCTACAAAAAAAGCTCCGGCTAAAAAAGCAGCAGCTAAAAAAGCTCCGGCTAAAAAAGCAGCTACAAAAAAAGCTCCAGCTAAAAAAGCAGCACCTGCTAAGAAAACTGCGAAGTAATGTTCTTCGAACAGATTTCAAAAAGGATTCGCATATTTACTGCGGATCCTTTTTTATTTAACACTACTTCATTTAAATTATGGATTCAAACAATCCATCTACCGAAGCACTCGCATTAGCGTATCATTCTCTCACAGAAAGTGATACAGAAATAATGGTAGCTGATAACGAATTACACGAAAGAATTACCGAGCGAGTAGTAGAGTTACTTACCAAAAACCCTGAGCGGTTAATGTCTATCCTGTATAGAATTGATGTGAATGAGCAACGGATTAACGATGTTATGAAAAACGCACCTATTGGCGGCATCGCATCCCGTATCTCGGAACTTATTATAGAGCGCATGCAACAAAAAGTAGAGACGCGTAATAAGTACCGCTCTGCAAACCAACCCGATTCAGAAAACACCGATTAAAGCAACGTATCCTTTATAGAAGAATCGTTCGGTAGTGGGTAATCGGACATATAATGCAACCCACGACTTTCTTTCCGTAGTTGGGCACTTTTTATAACAAGCCAGGCAACGGTTATCATATTTCTCAATTCCAGAGTTTCTTCGGTAACCCGTGTGCGTTTAAAAAACTCTTCTACCTCTTTTTGCAGCAGATTTACCCTACGTAAGGCACGTTGTAATCGCAATTTACTTCGTACAATACCAACGTAATCCCACATAACGTTCTGTAGTTCTTTTCTATCGTGCTGTAATAAAACCCATTCTTCGTTATTATAGGTTTCTGTATCGTCCCACGGTTTGATTTTTTTTACAATATCTGTTGGTATAGATTTTTTTGGGTGCAAAGTAATATGCTTAATGGCACGTTTTGCAAACACCACACCTTCTAACAACGAGTTCGATGCCAAACGGTTTGCACCGTGTAATCCTGTGCAACTAACTTCTCCGCAGGCGTAGAGATTTGTAATGCTTGTAGCACCGTTGTTATCAGTTTGTACCCCACCACAACAGTAATGTGCCGCAGGTACAACAGGAATTAAATCCTTAGTAATGTCAATAGAAAAGTCTAAACATGTTTTGTAAATGTTTGGAAAATGCTCCCGAACATTCTCGGCAGGAAGATGTGTTAAATCTAAATACACACAATCATCGCCACGTTTTTTTAACTCGCTATCAATAGAACGTGCTACAACATCGCGTGGTGCTAACTCTAAGCGCTCGTCGTATCGCTCCATAAAACGTTCGCCCGATGAATTACGCAGAATGCCGCCAAAGCCACGCACTGCTTCCGATATCAGAAACGATTGCGCTTTTGGGTGGTACAGCGTTGTAGGGTGAAACTGTATAAACTCCATGTTTGCAATTACTGCACCTGCGCGGTATGCCATAGCAATGCCATCGCCTGTTGCTATTTGCGGGTTTGTTGTGTGTGCATAAATCTGCCCGCAACCGCCCGATGCTAACATGGTAGTTGAAGCAACAAACATTTCTACATCGTGTGTTTGGTTGTTAAAGGCATACGCACCATAGCACGTCGGATTTTTTGGTGTACGTTTTTTCTGCGTGCCTTTCCTTACGGCAAAGTGGTGTTCGGTAATCAGTTCAACTACCATAGAATGTTCTAACAACCGGACATTCTTCTTTTTGGAAAGCGCGGTTAATAATGCACGCTCAATTTCTTTTCCGGTTAAATCGTGCGCGTGTACAATTCTATGATGCGAGTGCCCGCCCTCGCGGCCTAAATCAAGTTTACCTTTCTTTTTGGTAAAGCGCGTTCCAAATTCCGTAAGCTCTTTAATAACATCCGGAGCATTGTGAACGGTAATCTCAACAATATCACGTTTGCATAACCCTGCGCCGGCAATTAGGGTATCGCGCACGTGCTCATCAAACGAATCATCGGGCGCAAGCACTGCGCTAATCCCGCCCTGAGCATAATTTGTATTCGATTCCGCTCTGTCCTTTTTAGTAAGCACAATAACGCTTCCGCTTTCCGATGCTTTTAAGGCAAAAAATAAACCTGCAATACCGCTACCAATAACAAGATAATCCGCTTGATGAATCATAACATTCTACCGTAAATAAACACTTCGCCAAAATACAACAGAGTTCTTTATTAGGTTAGTATATTCTTTTCTGTTCCAGACGGCACCGCACGTTTATTACTATACATCCTCATCTTGCCGGAGAGTTTGCCAATACTTCGTTAAAACACAAAAGGGACAAAAGGAAAACAAAAGGAAACACAAAAGTTTTCGGCTTTTCCCTGTGCGTTTTACTCTGTACCTCCGAGTTTATGTAATTCTATCACGATAAACGGTGTGAGTTACTCTGCGGTTCTGCGCGGCAATGTGCGGATTTATTGATAAATGTGGTTTGGTGCCGTCCGGCGATAGCAGCAAAATACCCGTATAGTTTTCCCCGTTTGTTTTACTTACCATACATCAAGTTGCGTGTTTGGGGTGATTTCTCATATTTGCCAATTCTTACAAAGCAAAACAACAATTCTTAACACCGATACACAGGGGATTATGTATGACAGATTTATTTCAACGTTGCCGCGAGTTTACACGTGCCGATGAGGTAAAAGCCGCCGGATTATATCCGTACTTCCGTCCGATTCAGGAAAACGAGGGTCCGGTTGTAATGATAGAAGGTCGTAAAATTGTGATGGCGGGCTCTAATAACTATCTGGGCTTAACAGCACACCCACATGTACGCCAAGCGGCTATTAATGCAATAGAAAAATACGGAACAGGTTGTTCAGGCTCGCGGTATTTAACAGGTACTATTGATTTACACATCGAGCTTGAAGAACGTCTGGCAAAGTACTTAGGATACGAATCGGTACTATTGTTTTCTACCGGATACCAAACCGCACTTGGTGTAATCAGTTCGCTTGTAACCAAAGGCGATTATATTATTAGCGATAAAGAAAATCACGCGTGTATTATTAACGGTTGTATGCTTGCAAAAGGCGGCTTTGCAGAGTTTGCCCGCTACAAGCACAACGATATGGATGACTTAGAAAAAACGTTAGCACGCATCCCCGATAGTGCTGCAAAACTTGTGGTTACCGATGGCGTGTTTTCCGTTTCGGGCGAGTTGGTTGACCTACCACGTATGGTTGAAGTGTGCGAAAAATACGGCGCACGTATTTTAGTAGATGATGCCCACGCTACCGGCGTTGTTGGGGTTGGCGGACGCGGAACGGCAAGCCACTTTGGACTTGTTGATAAAACCGACATGACCATGGGAACATTCAGCAAAACATTTGCATCGCTTGGTGGGTTTGTTGGCGGACCCGAGCGTGTTATCAATTACATTAAGCACCATTCGCCTGCATTGATATTTAGTGCATCACCAACACCGGCATCGGTTGCGGCGGCAATGGCGGCACTCGATATTTTAGAGCAACAACCGGAACTTGTAGATAAACTTATTGCCAATGCCGATTACATGCGCGCCGGCTTTAAAGCGCAAGGTTTCAACGTGTACGAGAGCCGCACAGGTATTGTTCCTGTAATTGTAGGCGACGCAGAAAAAGCAATGTACTTCTGGCGTAAGCTATACGATAAAGGTGTGTTTGTAAATGCGTTTATACCACCGGGCGTACCACCAACCATGAGCATGATGCGCACAAGCTATATGGCAACACACGAAAAAGAACATCTTGATTACATCCTACAGGTATTTGGCGAGATTGGCAAAGAACTTGGGTTTATTCAATAACACAACAGCAACTGTACAAGAGGCGTTCTATTAGATTCTATTCTTTGGGACGCCTTTTTTATTTGCTATCGCCCGACCGCACCTAACCACCAGCATAACAAACCGGTGCATTGCGGGAGACAATAAACGTTAAACTATTCAAACATTTATTGTGGATATAAAACAATATAGTACTATTATGATAGGCTATGTGTACATAAGCCAATAAAGCTAATAGTTGATACACTTAACAAGTGAAAGAGAACAAATCATACAAAGACAAATGTTTGTTACAAACTATAATCATATTGAATTTATAGCGCTTAATTGTTCATAAAAGCACAGTTAATTATTCTTTTATTACGTACAATCATATCAGTAAGTCCAGAAACTGCATCTTGTGTATTGGCTTTGAAATGTGAATATGAATTTATAATGTATTGGCGTGCTTGTTCGTGAGCATTTGCATAAAGCGGAACAAAAGTAGTAAACGTTGTTTTAACCATGTTAGAATCTATCCTGAACTGATTTTTTACTTCTTTAGGTAATAGGTTATTGATATTAGCAAGTGAAAAATCACAATCTATCTTATAACAGCTTACATTATGAATAGTAGCGGTATCCAATGAACCTACCGGATGAGCCCCCTTAATACTTTCTTTGGGATAGTATTTACTAAAACTATTTAACATTTCCTTTAGTGAAATATCCCAATGCTCGCCTATACGACGTGTTGTTTTATCAGTGCCAAAGAATTTGTCTAAACTGCTATAGCCGCTATCCATAAAAAGGTCTTTTAATTTTTTTGTTGTTGAATCATCTACAGAAACATGGTTAACTGTTATAGACTTTTTTTCATAATCAACTACTAAAACATCGTTAGGTTTCAGTAGGGTATCGTATTGAGTTTTAACAGGGGCATATTCCAATCCATCGCTACTTGTATATATAGCTTTGACACAGCTCTTAAGAGTGTATTCAATAACATCTTCATGGCCCAATAAAGAAACTTTAAGCACTTTTGCATCTGCCTCTGCATTAATTACTGTAATGATTTTTACCAGAAGATATACATCCGATGAATCACCATAAAGGTACTTGTAATCAGTTGAATCAACAAGCATTGATTTGTAAAAATACCGCTGTTCCTTATGCGAGGGGCGGTCAATTTTAAACTTTTGTTTCGGTTGTGCCTTTACGGCAAGTTGCATACTGGATGTTAAACATAAACAGAGTAACATGCCCCAAAGGATTTTCGTCATAATTGTTTACCAGGAAAAAATGGAAATTGTATTATGCATCTTTTTATCAGTTTTCGATTGGAATATATTATATCTTTTTTAACTTGCAAAAAAGTTACTCAAAATTAAGTCAGCATTATGTTCCCCTTGATTCCAATAAAAGTTCACAGGTTGTTTACCGTTTATGTCTATTTCTTATTAACGCTTACATTTGTTACATACTCAAAGCAACAAGACACAACATCACAAATCAAAAATACACATACCGTTTTATGGCGCATATCTAAAAACGGGTTACCTTATTCTTCATATGTATTCGGAACAATACACCTACAGGATAAAAGAGTGTTCCGGCTTGCAGACTCGGTGTTGCCAGCTATCCAGAAATGTAAGTTATTTGCAAATGAAGTACGCCTAGATACATTAATGAGTGAAATAATTGTATCTATGTATGATACAACCAAAGGTAAACGGTTGGAAGATGTTATCTCAAAACAAGAACTTGATAGTATTGCCCCGAAACTTGCCGAAAAACTTTCCATTCCGTTACAGGTGGTTCCTAAAATAAGATCAGGATTGTTATACTATATTTTAGAAGGCGGATTTCTTGACAGGGAAGAAAAAACAACCATGTTAGATGCTTATTTGCTAGGGCATGCCCGAACTATGGGCAAACAATTATATGCCTTAGAGCCGTTCGAATCACAACTTACTATATTGGATGATGTTGCAGTGAGTACTATTCGTTCAGTTGTAAAGCAAACCCTAATGCAAAAACTCAAGGTACAGATCCAAAAAGAAAAAATGATAAAGCTCTATGATTTAGGAAATATTGATTCATTACTTTCAATTATTAGAACATCAATGTCGGCAGGGATGATTGATACAATGTTAACAGCGCGCAATAAAGTCATGGCAGCATCAATTGATTCCTTAACCAAGGTTGCACCGCTTTTTGCAGCAATTGGTACGGGGCACCTACCAGGTGAATTCGGAGTTTTACAATTACTACGGAACATTGGTTATACTGTTGAACCTGTATTACCAACATATACAGGTGTTGCTGCCAAGTATGATTCCATTGATATTACTGCGTCATCAATATGGTATCCATATACTTCCGAAAAAAATGGTTTTGAAGTGAAATTGCCATCTAAATTAGCTGAAGCTCCGTTATATAAACAAATGTATGGTTCGCTTGAATTGGAAATGCCAATGACAGCCGATATTATCTCTGGGAACTCATTTATGGTAATGGGGCTGCGTTTACCAAAAGTTATGAATAGAATAGAGATTGTACGTTATAGTGATGTAGTTGCTAAACGTTTATTGCAACCCCGATCTACAGATTCGGATGATGAATATTCTACCGATACAGTTCCTAGGGCGGAAGTGCTGCACAACGGAACTTTGGGATACGAATACGAAGGAATAGGTATACAAGGTAAATACTATCGTATCCGAAGTTTTGTTAGGAATACCGGAGCCTACTTTTTAGTAATTGCTGGTACAAAAGCTTCAACACACTCATCGATTGCAGATACATTTTTTACTTCACTTAGATTTTTAAGCTCAAAACGGTTAACATGGCAACAATTTACCGATACAAACTCAGCTGCAACGATATCAATGCCGGGGAAGCCACTATTTAACGAAGAAGCAGAACAGGTGTATTATTGTAGCGATGCATCTACGGGTACAACGTTTCGTTACATTTGGAGTAGTCTGCCTGGGCTGATTACTGCACATACTATCAAAGATTATGTAAGCGGTTTACTGTTAAAAACTATCTACAGTTACAACAAGGATTCACTTAATAAATATGTTCAATTCGATACACTTCCAAACGGCTCTTTCAGAGCACGATACCGAAGCTATCCGGCAGGTACTGAATCAATTGAACTGGGTGAGCTCATAATTCGTAATAAACATGTGTACGAATTACTCTATAATACTACTGACTTTAGTAATATTATCTCCGATAGCATACAATTTTTTAGTTCCCTAAAATTCCTCCCGTTTAAACGTTCCAATTCTTGGAACAAATACACGTGCGAACAATTTCCAATTTCAGCACAATTCCCAAATAAACCGTTTGTTGATACAACAAAGTACAATGAGTATAAATCCGTTTTTCCGCTTCAAGTTGCTTGGTTCCTGAACGAACCATCAACGGGTAATAACTATTCAATTTATGCTTCCGAATATTCGCCATATTATTCAGTAAAATATTCCTCCGACTCCTTGTATATCAAACTATTAGAGCCGAATTTATCGCGCAATGATACCGTTGTTTCGCAAGTACGTACATCCATTGGTACTCAATACAAAGCTGAATACCTCATTGCTAAAAAACAACTTCCATATACTAAAAAACTACACCTCTATTTAGTAGGCAACACACTTTACTCTGCAAGCTTGTTGGTACACAATGACTCATTGAATTCAGAAGATGTATTAAAATTTTTCAACTCAATAAACATCCAAGATACAACATCCAGCTACGATTTTACAGCCAATCGCTTCAACATATGGTTATCAGATATTACTTCAACCGATACAACAAAAATCAACCGTGCACACCAATCGTTAAAGTGGTTAAGCTTTGATTCTACTCAATCCAAATACCTGCACAATGCCCTTACACATAATTCATACAGCGATGATACTATACGCAACAACAATTATTACTACAATACAATCAGATATACGTTACTCCAAAAATTACCAACTGTATTAGATTCAACACCCATTAGTTTCCTTGCAAACCTATATCACCAATACAAAAATTATCCACAGCTTCAGGTTACTATACTAAGTAACTTGGTTGATAAACAAACCGACTCGTCAATTTCAATTGCACTTACATTATTATTACAAAAACCGCCAAAACCAGATAGTGCAGATAATCTTCATTATTATAGTTTGTTCCGTTCTTTGCAAGATTCAATTCAACTAATCAAACCGCACATACAAACACTGATTGCTCTTGCTAACAATAAAGCGTTAAAACAACATGTATATTCTTTATGGTCAGATGCTCTAGATAATAATGTAATTACCATGCAAGAATTCCTGTTGCTAAAAAAATCACTTGTATCTGATTTATCGGCGCAATGGAAAATTTACAACCGTTCGTTACAAAAGCCCATCGTACACTATTACGACGATGAAGATACAACAAAAGGTAGTTACAACGAATATGATTATGAATCCTCAAGTATACTAGCGGAGATCTGTAGGTGCATCACTAAAATGGAGTATGATAAATCCATCGAAAAACAATTACGCACTATGTCTGTAGCATTGAGTAATAAAAATTTATATCTGCTTTTTAACTCAACGTTGCCACTACTTCGCTGGAATAAACCGGTGCCGGATTCATCAATCTTAATACTCTGCAATAATGTTACTACAGTAGGAAATGTTATAAGAGAACTCGATTCTACAAACAAACGTCATCTCTTACCAGAAAATCTCAGAACACAATACCAAGCTGTATCTGCCTATCTAAAGGAGCTAATGTATGATTATGAAGATGAAGACGAAGAGTACAGTATTGATTCCGTTGAATTAATTACTACAAAATATATAGAAACCGATTCCGTTAGCGGGATGGTATATCTAATGTGTTACCGTATGAAAGGTGATACAACTGATAATCAAAATTGGAATACTGCGTTAATGGGATATTTTCCCAAGGACAATACAATTCTTCGACCTACTAAGGAATTCTTTAAACTGTATGGCAAGAAACGTAATCAACTTACACCCGATGAGCACATTGCAGAGTTTCTGAAAAAAGAGGAAAAGAAATCGTTTGATATTGAGTATAACTCCTACGACTATTACGATGATTAATTGTTAAAACTACTGACCATCGAAAGGTGAAATTGTATTGCATTCATCAAGTTACGTTAGTAGCGAATATATAGCGTTACTCTGTAGTATAGATTTTTACAACATCAGTTCTACACTACCCCGATATATAATATATCCTATTACTACCTTGCTACGTATAAAGATTAACACAAGCATTTTTTATCATTACGTATAAGTATTTGCTATCGCAAACCGCACCTTACCACCAGCATAACAAACCGGTGCATTGCGGGGGAGAATAAACGTTCACACTATTCATACGGTTATCGTGGATGTGATTATTCTGCTTGCAGGACATATCCGTAACCAATGCGTACCTACAAGCAAATTCTTATAATTCCTTTTGCATCATTAAGTGCGGAATGCCATCTTCATCAAAATAATCGCCTATTTGCGTATAGCCATTATTACGATAAAAGTTTACGGCGGTGTTACGGGCATGGCAGTATATACGCTTAATAGAAGTGCCAAGTATATACTGTTCGCAGAACTTCATCATCTCGGTACCTATGTTCTGATTCCTCAGATTCACTGCTACAACAACACGTTGCATTTTCATGCAATCCTCTTCGGGAACCAATGCAACTGTTGCAATGATAGCATCATCTATAAAGCCGGCTATATGAATATGATTTTTTTCTTCGGCTAACTCCTCGGCCGAAAACGTACTGCCCAAGGGTATTCTCAAGATTTCCTCGCGAAGTCGAACAGACGTTTCCCATTCTGGGCTGCCATATTCAATTACGCGGAAGTTTGTATGTATCATAATAGTAAGTTTGTTGTAAAAAAAAGTAACTTGGTATTAAACTAAATAGTATCTACCACACATGTACGGTAAAGGCATTGTTATGTTGCACGTATCTTTCCCGCAAGCCAAACGCCCTGTTTGTAAGCAAGGTGCGGCGCGGTCTGGCGATAGCAAAAAAATATTACCAAGGAAATTCTCTATCAATATGAATGTACTTTCCGCTTGGACCTGTTTCATCTAACAACGCTAAAGCCACGCTAGTTGCCGCGCCTTGCTCTAACGATAACGTTGCGCCTTTGCCGCCCATATCTGTTTTTACCCATCCCGGGTGTGCCGCATTTACTTTAATAGGTGTATCCTGTAAGGCATGAGCCAAGTGAATGGTAAACGAGTTAACTGCCGCTTTACTTGTGTTGTACGCAAAAGTTTTTGTGTTATAGGTATTGCTTCCGGGTGTTGCATGATACGAAAGCGAGCCGAGAATACTTGTTACATTTACAATACGTCCGGCAGTACTTTTACGAATAAGCGGAAGTAATAGTTGGGTAAGTTCTACCATCCCAAAAAAGTTAATATCAAACGTGCGGCGTAGTGTTTCTATAGGTATTGTTTCTACGGTGTTTGTTTGCCAGTTATCGGACTCAATCTGAACACCCGCATTGTTTACCAGAATATCCAGTACTCCAAACTGCTCGGCAATGTAGTTACGTGCCGCAATAAATGTATCGGGTGTTTCCATATCAAGATGGATAAACTCTACAGGTAACCCTTGTTGTTGCAATTCTTGTGCTGCTACTTTCCCGCGTTCCTCGCTGCGTGACCCCATAAGTACGTGAACACCGTGTTTTGCTAATTGCCGTGCTGTTTCAAATCCAACGCCTTTGTTTGCGCCTGTAACTAATGCAATCTTCATAGAATAGAGAATGTTGGTTATAGTGATATACAATTTATGAGTTTTGCTGAACAGAATGTAATGGAATTTGGTTCCCGCTTCTGCCGAAGCAACCCAAACTGCGCCGCAACCCGGTCGGGACCAAACAGTTTAGCACCACAAAAAAAGACATACTTTTGCGTGAAACAATCTTTATACTTAAGAGTCACTACCCACAAATACAGAATACTATTTACTTACAAGTAGGTATCATAATGAAAACGAATCTGATAATAGCAGTATTATTCGCCATGTGTGTAACATCGTTATTTGCCCAAGACGCAGGTGAGGAAGGTCTGGAAAAAACACCGTACATTTACGATAAATACAATAATACCATTGGTGCAGAAGCCAGTATGCTAACCGGGTATGGTATAATGTACAAACGCAAAATAACAGACGGCTTACATATTAAGGTTGCAGGCGTACCCTATTATAACGAGACAGAATATAATAAAGATATTTTTGTAACGGTAGGTGGGCAGGTACAGTTTGATGTAGTACGCTATCCATACCTACGTGGTTATTTTTTGTTAGGCGGTGCATATCACTACGATAACACTACATATCACTACACAGATACCACCAGCAGCGAACGGTACGATAAAGGATTTAGCAGTGGGCTTGGCTTTGGAGCAGAAACCCGCTTATACCGTCAGTTGTGTATTCATGGCGAGTTAAGTGTAGGTTATTACAATACCAATAAAAATTACGATTCTTACTATTACTATTCACCTACACGTACCGGTTTTGAGCGTACCATAACCTTTGGTGTTGGTATAGGTATTGGCTTTATGTTTTAATAGGTAGGTGTGTATAAAAACGAACAAGGACTCATGATATATACATCGTGAGTCCTTGTTGTATATAGTACTATGATTGTCTTATTTGGTGGTATAATAATCCCACACAACACGGGCAATCTTAGCAATGATTTCATCGTTAGTATCGGGTTTCTCGCTTGACTCGTTCACAAACACGGCAAGAAACACGTGTTCGCCGTTTGGTAGTGTTATCATACCAATATCATTAGTGGCAACCGAAACACCGTGGCTATCCTGACCCGAAGAACCTGTTTTATGTGCAACAACAGCATCGGCCGGTAATAATCCTTTTATGCGTTTGGGTCCGGTTGTTGTTTCCTCCATCATTTTCCACAACTCTTTTTTAGAACTCTCGGAAAGTATAGCTGTTGTATATGTTTTTTGGAGTATCTCAACGGCAGAACTTGGCGTTGTCCAGTTTGTATAAGCTTTCGAGCCATTCTCGTGCATTTGTTGTTCGGTTGCTTTAATGGCAACGTTTGTAATCCCAAGTTGCTTCATGTAATTATGGACAACTTTGGTACCTCCCACAAGTTTAAATAACACGTCGCAGCCGATATTATCGCTTTGGGATATTGTGTAGGATAGAATTTCACGCACCGTGAGCGTGGCATCACCGTTCTTATATTTTTCGGCAATAGGACTCCACGTATCTTGTTGTAGTTCTTTTTTGGGAATCACCACTTGTTGGTTTAACGATAGTTTACCTTCATCCACCATATGCAAAACCGTAACAGCAAGGTGAAACTTGTACACGCTTTGCATAACATAATGGTATTTGTTATTTATAACGCAAGAATCATGCTTCTCGTTATGGAGTACGGCAACGCCAATTTGCGCATGAAAAGGGGCAATAACACTGTTGATTTTTTCGGCGAGTATTTTTGACTCACCGGAATACGAAGACTGAACAAGAGTTAGAGTAAGAAGTATATAGGTAAATAGAATTCTCATGGATATGTTTTTGTGTTATAGTATTGATTATTGTTTGGGAATTAACAAGTACCACGGTTCGTTTTGTGGTGGTTCGGGAAGTTCTGTTTTCTTTAACCAAGGGTTCAGGAGTTTTAGATACTTGTAGGTAGTATTGTGTTCTTTTGCCCAGTCATTCAGGTTAGTAATTGCGGTAGTAACTGCAACACTACTTGTGCTGTAAGGTTGATACATAACATCGTCGTTAACAGTAAAACCAAATTGTGACGCATGTTCCATAATATACTTTATCACAACTATGCGCATTACATAGCGTGATGTTTCATCGTTAAAGTATAAATCGAAAAAATTATCAGTCCCCTGGAAGTTAATCGCTCGTTCTGTTCCGGTTACACCTTGGTTATATCCTGCTGCGCTTAACGTCCATGAATTCAGTTTTGCCTTGGCATTCCTGAAATATTTACACGCAGCACGAGTTGATTTTTCAACGTTCATACGTTCATCAACATACTCATTAATACGTAAACCATATTGGTTTCCGGTTTCTTCCATAAACTGCCAGAAACCAAGTGCACCTAATGGAGAACGAACCTGCGCTAACTCGCTTTCTGCAACACATAAGTATTTCAAATCATCGTGCATGTTTTCTTCTTTCAGAATTTTCTCTATAACCGGAAACCACCGTTGAGCTCGCTTCAAATAAATTAACAATTTACCGGATTGCTGTAGGTTATTGATAAACTCACGGTCAACACGCTCGCGAACCTCAATATCCTCAAGCGGAACCTTTTCATCGCAAAATGAAAGTACAGCCGGAATTTTATACGTAGAAAGCAGTTGAACAGCATTGCGCTGATCTTCTGTTACATTAAAATTAGGATTAGTGTTGGAAGTGTTGTCAGCCGGAGGTACATATTGCTTAGGATATGGACTTCTGCTTTTTGATGAACTAACAGGTAATCCTTTTACGCCAGTAACAGATGCTTGTTGTTTACTTTCAGTTTTGATGCTTGTTGTTCCATTTGTTGATGGTGTGTTAACGCTCAGCAATTTATTCGTTGTTGATTGCTGGGGTGCATTACTATTAGGTACAACAACAACTGCCGATGATGTAGTATTTAATGTACTGCCTTGCTGAGTTGCTGACTGCGTTTGTGCTTGTTGTGGTGCAACCCACAGCCATGCTGCGGTAAACAATCCTGTTATTGTTATTCCTATTCCCGTCATGGTTACTATCCTTTTAATAATCGTAGATGTAGTTGTAGTTGCCGTACCAATAGTTGGCTTGCTTAACACCAGACTGCGCAGTTCTTCCTGTGTAAAGCCGGCCGGCTCTTGTTTAGCGGCTGTTATGTAATATTCTATGTCTTTCTTTTGCTTCATGGTGGAAATCACCTTGTGTTATGTTCGTATTGAAGATATTGTATGGGCGTCTCGGGTGAATAATGTTCGCCGGGATGTTCCTCTTCATCGCTTGGCTCTCTGCTATGTACGCCAAGAATATTTGCTAACATCTCGCGCCCACGTGTAACGCGCGATTTCACCCCCGATAGCGAACCACCCTGTATCTTTTGTATTTCCTGCAACGATACATCCGATAACTCAAACAGTATCACCGCTTCTTTTGTTTTTAACGGAAGTTGCTGTAATGCTTCGTAGAGTAATCTTACATCTGCGCTAACATCCGGCGGAGTTGTTGTAGATGAAATTTCTGACACTAATTCTTCCTGATATAAACCCCAAAACTTTTTCCGTACAAACTGTTGTTTATATAAACGGCTTGCAACCGTAAAACAAAACGAAAGCAATGCTTGTTTATCATGAATCTCATCAAAGCGTTCTAACGTTTGTAAAACTGTCTCGCTCATAATATCACGAGCTGTTTCGTTATCTCCACGCTCGTATTTATACACCATAGCACGCACAAAACGCCATAGCCGCTCGCGAATCGGCTCGAATGTTTCTATAAACGTATCTTGGCGTTGAGTCATAGTGTTGTTGTTAAGCAATGCTTTCTGTAACGTAGGTTAGGTAGCTCCGGTAGAAAGTTGCACGGCTCCGGATAATATTTCTTAGTTGGCGCAATTTGCCATTTTTTGGCGGGACGGCGCAGAGCATCTTTTCTAATACTATTGTTCTTTTGCCGGGCAGAACCACCTGCACGGTAAATGGTGTATTGTATTATGTGGAATATTTCGGCATGGTGAGGTAGTATGTTATGCAACACCGGGTGCCGTCGGGCGATAGCAAATAAAAAAGGGAACAACATGGAGTCTGTTCCCTTGGGTTTTGGAGTATATGGGGTATATGTATTCCGTTACTTGATATTTTTTACTTCGCGGACGTGCTTTATAAATTCTTCCATAAATGTTAGCGAGTCCGGTAAATTCAAACTCATTTGTGCCCCACCGTTAATTTCGAGATCGATATACATCTCGTTATCGTGGTAATTGTATTTTAAGTTAATGTCGTGAATATCGGTGAGTGGCACTGAGTGACGGCCAAAATGGAAAATAGTCATATCAACTCTCCTTCCTGCGCTGTTATACAATTTAATTTCGGGTGCAATTTACGAGAAGATTACTATAAAAGACAAATTTATCTTAAATAAATTTTTATTGAATTCAGTTTATTGGTGCAATCCTGTATTTTCTGAACGTTTTGTAACACTTCATTAGCAATTAATACGTTATCTTGGTTTTTATTTATGTGGTGTGGTTAAACATTTCCCGTTTGCGCAGCATCTGAGTTTTGATGATAATTTTTACAATCTGTTCCGTATGAAACATACTTTATATACGCTTTTATTTACGTTTCTTCTTATTCCTGTTTCGGTATTAGCTCAGCATGGTGCTGTTTCGGGTACGCTTATAGATAATGGTGATAACAAGCCGCTTTCTTCGGTTACTGTTGCCGTTAAGGAACGCAGTGGTAAAGTTGTAACCGGTGCTGTAGCAAACTCGCGTGGGATGTTTGTGGTTCATACCATTCCGGTTGGTGATTATATACTGGAATGCCGGTTAATTGGTTATGATACATTGCGCCACAGAGTAAAAATTACAGAGAACGATACATTACGTGTAGGCGCGTTAAAGATGCGCCAATCGAGCGTGCGTGGTAAAGATGTTGTGGTTGAAGAAATGGCTCCGCGTGTTGAGGTTAAAGGTGATACGATGGAATACAATTCATCGCAATTTAAAACCGATAACAACGCACCTGCAGAAGACATGATTAAGAAAATGCCCGGCATAGATGTTTCCAACGGACAAGTTAAAGCACAGGGTGAACAAGTTAAACGGGTATTGGTTGATGGTAAACCGTTTTTTGGCGATGACCCAACTACCACACTTAAAAATATTCCTTCGGATATTATTGACCGCGTTCAGGTGTTCGACCAAATGAGCGACCAATCGCAGTTTACACGGTTCGACGACGGCGAACGCAACAAAACACTTAACATTGTTACTAAAGCAGATAAACGCACAGGTCAGTTTGGGAAAGTGTATGGCGGATATGGAACCGATGACCGTTATACAGCCGGTGGGAATGTAAATTACTTTAAGAACGATACACGGCTATCAGTATTACTATTATCAAACAACATCAATCAACAGAACTTTTCTATTCAGGATATTCTGGGTGCTATGGGCGGCGGCGGCGGTATGATGGGACAGATGATGAATAACTCCATGCGCATGTTTGGTGCAGGCGGGCGTGGTGGAAGAAGCTACGGCGGCGGCGGCGGTATTAGCGATTTTACCGTAAACCAAAGCGATGGTATTACGGCCTCGCACGGGCTTGGACTTAACTATTCCGACTCGTTTGGTAAATCGTTTAATCTATCGGGAAGTTACTTTTTTAATCTTACCGACAACAAAGCAAACCAAACTACAAATCGCCAAACATTTCTTGGTGATAACATCACACAACTTGCACAGCAAGAATCCGACAAAAACACTAAGAATATCAATCACCGTTTTAACTTAAGGGCTGATTATTCTATTGATTCCATGAGCTCGATTTTGTTTACGCCACGGTTTACATGGCAAAGCAACGATAGGAACAATCTTACTGCTACCAATACAACATCTAACGATACTCTTCTTAACTCATCAAACAATACTACAACAAATAACAGCAGTGCATATAATATCAATGCAGATTTGTTGTACCGCTTACGTTTTGAAACCGAAGGAAGAACATTCTCTATCAATGCTACCACCAGTGCACGCAATAACTCAGGCGACCAAAACACATTTTCGCCTAACACGTATTTTCTGAACTCGGTATTAGTAGCCGATACTATTCAGCAATTCACACCAACATCGGGCAAACAAAAAACAATTGGTGCCAATGCAAGTTATACCGAACCACTTGCTAAAAATCACCAACTTCAACTCAGTTATAACGTAAACAACACTGTAAACGAATCGGATAAAAAAACATATACTGCCGATACCGCAACAAAACAACTTACATTCTTAAACCCGCGTTTATCAAACACAACATCAAGCACATATTTTACACAACGCCCCGGGTTTACCTATAAGTTTACCTTAGAGCCCGAAAAAGATACAACCCAACAACAAAACCAGGGAATGTTTGGCGTTATGATGTTTGGTGCAGGCGGACGCCCTCCCGGTGGAAGAGACATGCCCGGTATGGGTGGAATGGGCGGCAATGTTGGTGCGTGGATATTTAGCATTGGTGCAGATTACCTTTTAGCATCGCTCTCAACAGACCAAACATATCCGGTTGCATCAGCGGCAAAGCGTACATATCAGCATATATTGCCATCGTTTTCTATTACAACCCGGCCAACTATGTTTAGTAACATCCGCTTTAACTATCGTACATCAGCAAATCAACCAAGCATACAACAGTTACAAAACGTATTAGATAACTCAAACGCACTTCAGTTATCCATTGGTAATCCCAATCTCGACTTAGAAGTAACACACTCGTTAAGTATCAACTACGGAACATTTAATGTTAAATCGGCAAGTGGTTTCTTTACCATGGCAAACGTAAACTTTACACAAGATAAAATCATTACCGCAACAACTATAGCAACTGCCGATACCGTTGTAGCATTACCAAGTGTGGCTCCTATTCGTTTAGGAAACGGTGTACAGTTATCGCAACCAATAAACCGTAACGGATATGCAAACGGAAATTTCTTTATTGTGTATAGCTTTCCGTGGGAACCATTCGACGGCTTTAAAATCAACTTAAACACAAACGGTAATGTAAGCTACACACGCGATTTAAGCTTAATCAACAGCGCAGAAAACATAGCCAACACAACCATTATTACACCATCTATCGGGTTAAGCAGTAACATCAGTTCCAATACCGATTTTACTCTCTCCGGAAGCTCATCCATCAACCGCCAACGGAATTCAATCCGCAGCGACTTAGACCAAACATACTACACACATACAATCCGTTCCAGTGCAACGTTTATCGTACGCGATAGCTCTGCATGGTTAGATGGTTGGTTATTCACCGGCGATTTCAGCTACATCATTACAAAAGGGTTGGCAAGCGGTTACAACCAATCCATTCCGCTCTTAAACTTCGGGATAGGCAAACGCATACTCGACGACCGCGGCGAAATCAAACTCTCCGTATTCGATGCACTCAATCAAAACAGCAGCATTGTACGTAACGTAGGAAGCGGCTACATCGAAGACGTTCGCACAACAGTGTTACAACGCTACTTCCTGTTAAACTTCACCTACAACTTGCGGATGTTCGGCAAGTAATACAGCATATTTTCTGTAACTGCATCTATATTGTTACTACTATGTACGTAACAACAGTTTCATTTGCTAACGCATTACCGCACCATACGTTGTTGCGCTGTACATCGTTCACCTTCGCGGGACAGAACCGCCACAACATAACAACGTTGTTCGTGGATGTGAGTAATGTATTTTCCTCAACCAACCCGCAGATACCTTCTCCCAATGGGAGAAGAAAGGGATGAGGGAAAAATCTCGCCACGCGTTGTTGCGAGAATTAAAAGTACAAATGGAACATAATACTGGCAACTCTAAGTTTACCAACTTGCATAAACAGATTTCCTAATTTCTACTAGTAGGTTATTCCCGATTGTTATGTCTGGCGATTCTTGAAGGACTGAACTTTCGTAAAGATTGTTTATGCGTTGCAACTTCTTATCTGCCATTTCAAGTAATACGTCGTATTCAAACACTCCGCGTTTTATCTCAAGTAGCTCTGTTCTATTAGGTCGGCGGACATGTAGAATCCCCGATGCTATTTCCTCAGCCATATCTAACAATCTAAATACGTGCATCATATTTTTCGCATCGTAGTTTTTTTCATTGGTAACTGTATTCCGAAATCGTTCTTCGTTTCTGTGTTCAACCCAATTCCAATACTCTTGATAGTCTTTACAATATCTGGAATACCCGTCTTTGTTAAACGACACTATTGTTAAAGGCGAAGTTCCTTCTTCAACCGAGCTTAAACAAACATCATTCGACTCCTCTATCGAATGTACTATACCTGCGTACTTCTTGTTGTTATTGTAGTACAAAGTATAACAATCTCTGAAATGCGGAATCTTAACTAACCCACACAATTCATAACTCATACTATTTTCTTTAAGCCAATCTGTTAATGGTTTGGAACCCTGACCGTATTGAACATAACAGAAATCAAGTACAGATTTTTTCTTCTTATCTACAGGATTTACTATTTTTTTATTAAGCCCCTTTGCCTTCTTTATTTGTGAATGTGCATATCCGGCAAAAGTATCTTTACATAACTTCGATACAAATATCTCACTCGTTAGCATATCAAATGCTTTATGTTTATATAAAATACAGTCTGTTGGCATAGCAAGCATTTCCAACATGGTTGGATTATTTTTTAGCAGGAGCTCAACTACTTTTCCTATTTCATAAAACACTACATTATTCTGTTCATCATGTACTTGCTCAATATAGTTTAATCCATACAGGATATGCGGTGGTAATACAAAGACCCCACGTATATCAGTATCTGATGCTTCAGAAGCTAAACCATAGGCCCTACTACCTGCAATTGATTCAAATATTATGTAACCGGATGTTCGGAGTTCTTCAATCGTCATATTATTTCCAAACACTTTGTAATGTTGTTCTGAATAGCGTATTCATGATTTCTATTGATGGCGGAGTATGCTGTAATTCTTTTGCAATCGCTTCACATTGATCTCGAATATCAAGTATATACTTATTGAGAGCGTCGTTTCTTGGCACGGTATCCTTTTCTGTACTGCGTAGTTTCTTTTCCAGTAACTCACTTATTAATGCTTGTATATCAACATCGGTAACTAACTCACGTAATGGAGCAAATTGCATTGGCGGTACTTCTCGCTTTTGAACAATCCACCATGCCGAGAGCGCTGTTCTAAGTACGTAGAATATCTTTTTAAGCCGCACTTGTTCTTTATTCATTTCTTCGTTAAAGGTGTTCATCATTATACCTAAATAGTGATGAGTCCCTTTCCGTAAAGAATAATGAGAAGGTGATAAGTCCAATAACTCCTGTCGGAAGTTGTTCTTTTCGTCGTAGATAATTGGTGATTGAAGCCAATCAAACAATGTGGGATTACTGCCATGAAAATGTGAAAGGGCTTTACGAATATCCCATCCACTTAAATCAAATACACGGTCGTCGCTAAAAAAATCAATTACATCTGGGTGACTATTTACCGACAAATAATATTCGGGCTTATGAATATACATAAAGCGTACATCGTAGTCACTGTCTTCGCTAGCAAAACCCCAGCCACGACTACCAGACTCGCACGCATAGAGTATTTTAATTTCTTTTTCTTCTTCTAACTTTTTCAACGATGCTGTTATTATGTCGTACATAGTGTTTCGTTTTACTTTGAATAACCATACTATTTTCCTTCCGCACTCGGCTATTACGCAGCCGTTCTTTCCCGCAAAATAACCAAGCCCTGCATTGCTGCAAGGCTTGGTGCGGTCTGGCGATAGCAAATACTTATTTTGCTATTAGTACTTTCTTTGTTGCCTGAAGTGCTCCGTTGGAAATGCGAACAATGTAAGCGCCGTTGTATAACGTGCGTGCATCAAAGTACGCTATGGTGCTTCCCTGGAAAAGTGTTGTTTGGTTAATGAGTTTGCCAAGTTCGTCGTACAACTCCACCGTATAGTTTTGTTGCGCCACATTGTTGAACTGAACTGCAATAAGCTCGTTACTTGGATTTGGGAACACGCTTACCTGTTGTTGCAACTCTGCACTAAATTCAATATCCGATGTACCCGCCGTATAGGTTGTTACTTGCTCGGTAATGTTGTTCACTTTTGCGGCTGTTTTAACTCCGTAAAATGTTGGACCAACTACATACGGAAACGTTGAGTTCCATTGTTCATCAACGGTTGTAAAGTAGCAATAGATTCCATTTGGATATTCCGGGGTTACGCAAAAGCGTCCGTTGTGTTCATCCAGATAATCGGGTGCTGTTGGTGCAACATACTCATAATCCTCGCGGAAATATCCAAGCGGATATGTTGTATTTACCGGCGGACCATCAAGCACATCGGTTCCATCGGCATAGTGTGTGCGTACGGTAATGTTGCGCAAACGGTAACTCGATTTTATCCGTACTATGCCTCCGGTTCCATCGGCATTTTTGTAGCCGTATGCTCCGTAAATCGGGAAGCCATCGTACGCAAAACCAATCAGAGCCGAATGTTTAGTTGAGTCTAACAAATACAATCCATCGGCATCATATAAATCGCACACGGTAGATACCACGTTTTTATCTAACTTAAATGCACTTGGGTTTTGGTGATGATGGTAATTCCCCATTGCGGGATGTCCCTTTGCGCAATCAAATCCTTTACGCTCGGCAACTACGGCATCGCGGTTCCACACTAAATCTCCCTGACCCATAAGCGGGCCGCCCTTTAACGAGTTAGTAGATGTTTGCCACGAAACGCCATCGCGGTAATCAAATAATGCAACGCCATTAATAAAAATTCCAATATTACCCATAGTAGTTGGCGATGCTGTGCCCGTGTTCTTTTGCGGGTTGAGCGGCATTTTAAAGATTGCATTTTGGTCGGTTGTAACCGATGGATTTCCATCTAAAAACGGACCCGTTATATATGCCGGAACGCCATGTGTATTTATGTACACCCAATTGGCAGAATACTTCACACTTTGCACATTGGCAAGAACGTTATCATTTATTGGTGTGGAATTACCCTTAACGTAGTGGCGCCCTTTAATGCCCGTAGTGTTTTGCAACCACGATGTAATTACCGGATTTGTTTGTGCATCTGCAATGCCGGCTATACTAACCACCAGCGCGCACAACACAATGTATCTACCGCAAAAGAATTTCATAAATAGTCCCCGTTTGTTTTTCACAATATAGCATTTTTGGTGGGTTAGACGACGTAATCATGCACATCCCTTGTTTTGCAGAAGTATGCTTTTGCTATCGCCAGACCGCACCGCACGTTGTACTACAACACACCAATACCTTGCGGGAAGGAAGGACGAATAGGTAAGAGTGTTCATCGTGAATGGCATGAGTCACTTTGTACGCTTGTCCATTTTATTACTTTTATGTTATCTGATAAAGTAATACAGCAAGTTTATGTTTATCACTATAGAATAAGTATATATTCTTGCTACAATAATCGTTTGTATAATTATCTGAGTAAACTTGAGCAATAAAAGTCATTGGGGTACCATCCGGGTCTTCTGGAGTTTCATCTGTTTGTATCCATGTTGGTTCTCCGCCAATTTTAGCAACCTCATTAACAACATCACCGTCAGGATTTTGCAATTCTCTAGTACTAATAAAATAGTCCCGTGTTTTGTGAAAAGAATCTTTAGTTTTTTGAAAACAAGCAGCCCAATCATCGCTCAGGTTAAAATATCTAAAGTCTGTCTTAAATGAATACTTACCATCTACCACGTCAAAACCAATCATGCAGTCCTTACAATATTCATTGAATGTGTCAGCAGTTCCAGTATTGTAAGGGTCCTCATTGAATTGAAGCATATGTACTTGCCCTGACCATTCGGGGTTGATATAACTTAATTCAACTGAGAAAAGAGGAAACAAGACATTCTCATGTTCGTGTACTTTATCAGCAAAAACGTTAATAGAGTCAGGAAACATTTTTATGTACGAGGGTATCATGATTTACTATGGTATAATAATTCTGTAGTATCAGAAATCAAGCTATTACATTAGTTAGTACATCCAAACTTAAGAATCGTGGAGCTAATATCTTCCACAAACAACGTTGTGGTTTGCTAAAGATTCTCTCCGGCAAGATGTGTGTAGGTTTATGGTGTACGCTTGGTGCCGTATTGCGGTAGCAACAACATTTACTTTAGTATATCTTTAGGATAAGAGTATTGCGGATTAAAAAGAAAATCCTTATCGCTAAGGGTAAGCAAAAAGGCAATGATGTCCACGCGTTGGTTTGATGTTATTGGTAACGGTGTGCGTAATTGCGGGGCAAGTGTTCTGCTGTTGTGTATGCCTGTTGTGTACTGTTGCAGTACCTGGGTTAGTGTTGTATATCTTCCGTCGTGCATGTACGGGTAGGTGTATTCTATGTTGCGTAGTGTTGGAATTTTAAAGAGTAGTGAATCATCCACGTTTTGTGTTATACGCATTCTGCCAATATCATTCAAAGTAGTATCGGGTGCAATACCATTATTGGCAAACCCGTGTGTGGTAAACAACGGCTCGGCATGGCACGATGCACAATGTGTTTTAAACAACGCATAACCGTTTTGTTCCTGCTGCGTAAACTGCAATTCGCCACGTTGAACCTTATCGTACTTTGCGTTTGCGCTAACTAATGTTACCATAAACTGTGCAAGTGCTTTTAAAGTGCGCTGGCCTGTAATGGCAGTATCGCCAAATGCTTTTGCAAACAAGGGTGGATACACAGCAGATTGCCGCAACTTTACCACCACATGTTGTATGTTCTCGTCCATTTCTATGGGGTTGTGTATTGGCGCAAGCGGCTGTACATCAAGGTGGTGAACAGCGCCATCCCACATAAACACGGGTTGCCATGCTAGGTTTATAAGTGCAGGTGCATTACGCGTACCAATGCTATCATCTATGCCGTGGCTTAGGGCGTGGTCTGCATGGGCAAACGCATTAAATTGCGAGTGACAACTTCCGCACGATATTGTGTTGTTGCGCGATAGAATGGGGTCGTAAAATAATGCTCTGCCAAGTTGAATAGTTTGATAGGATAGCGGGTTGTTGTTGAAGTTATATGTTGGCGTATCCCAACCTTTGGGAACATGTAAAAGCTCAAGGTTATGGTTAAATGCACATAAAGCAACACAGCAAGAAAACAAGATATACTTCATGGCGTTTGCACCGTAAAGATTGCAGGTAACAACCGTGCCGCATGTACTGCCTTTATATTAGGCGACATGATATTGTGCGTTTCATTAATCTCTACACCATCCAGAAAATGTTGTAGGTTCATGCCAATAAATACATCGCTTTTGTGTGCGCATGGCAGCGTTACTGTTTGTAATGTGTTGAATGGTGCGGCATATCCGCCAATATGAAATTGGAACTCGTGGCTACGTGTAGGTAGTGCCGGAATACTTCCTTCTAATTTAAAGTTAATGTAGCCACTTTGCCACGTCCAGTACATTCCTTTGGTTGGGTCTAAATCTCCGCCCATTACTCCGGCAACGGTTGTTGTACTGTCCACCCCAACGTTAAACCGGAGTGTGTTGTACTGCAATGCGGCTGGAGCGTTCAGGGTAAGAGCAAACGATTCGGGGCTATCTGCGTTTAGCAAATGATAACTATGTGGTTCGCTCCATACTACTGTATTGTTGTTCAGAAACTGTATGTTGGTTACGTAGAGTTTCAGCATGGTAATGGTAACCAATTTGGCGTTGGTGCAGTTGTATACTCCTGTAGTAAGCTGTAGCGTCGTGTTACCCATTGTTGGTACAAAGCGTACGGTAATCTGCGCCGAAGCGGCAATGGTAAAAACGCAGAGTATTAGCAATGATACACGGCTCATGATATTTGCTACCTGTTGTGTGGTTCTTGCCCCTGCGGCGGATGTTTGGGCGGAAAGAACAATTCGTTTATCTCGTGCGAGAGCTTTTCAAATTCTTCTTTTTGTTGTGGTGTTGTACACAGTTTCTGAATATCCTTAAAGTGGTTATAGTGTACACCTTCTATGTGTGCTTGCAGTTGTGCAATGGCATGAATAAGAGAATCTTTATGTACCGGAGCATCGTTGTTGCGTAAGCTACTATACAGTTGTTGCTTGATGTCCATTATCTTGCGGTCGGTCTCTCTAACTTCTTTGCGGTGTTCTTTAATCAGAGCTTCGTACGTTGCAGTTTGTTCGGGGGTAAATTGCAAGCGTTCTATAATAATTGCTTTAGGTCCCTCGCCACGCTCAGGTCTTCCCGCAGGTGGTGGCGGTAAGGGCGGTTTACGGAAAACAATAAAACCAACTAATGCAATGTTTGATAGTAGTAAGCCAACCGCTATAATAGTAAGTAAACGATGCTTGTTCATCGCTCCAATTCGAATTAATGATATAAAGAGTTATTGGTTTGCAGATGAAACTCTTCTGCAAGTTGATGGTGATGCTGCGTGGGTTCTTTCTGGTTTAACACTACCGCAATGTTTACCACTAACAGCAAGGCAAATGCAAACCCAACCGACCACGCCACCGTAGCAGAAACGTAATCCGAGCCGCGTTGTTCTATCCGGCGCAGAATACGTGCATACATATAGGGCGGGGCATCCACCTTTTGTACAGTCTCCAATATATGTAAAGGGTCGTTCATTTTGTACTCTGTTCTGCGTTGGTAACAATTGGACGATATATTTCCTGAAATCCTTCGCTACTGTGTTGCAATTGTTTTGCAATGGTTGCCTTAGCCCGCTGAATCAAACTCTCTACTGCCTTTGCGCTGATATTCATTATCTCGGCAATTTCGGTTTGTTTTATTTGCTCCAGCTTACTTAGTATAAGGGCAGTGCGTTGGTTTTCGGGCAGA
>JAIBAE010000062.1 GCA_019695345.1 Bacteroidota bacterium
AAAATTATTCACAGGATTTGTGTGGCTATGCACATAAACGGTGTTTATGATAAAGAAAGCGACAGAATAGTTCCTGTCGCTTTCTAAAAATATCTCTTGTTTTAACCAGAGAAATCAGGCGATAGCATAGTACAATGTTGTACAGGTTTATTCTAATTCTGTAATCGGGTTTAGGTGGATTGATTGTAGTTTCGTAACAGAAATTGTATCACCATACACGTATTAAGGAACACCTATATGAAAATTCTTGTACTTGCATTAGCATTTGTTTTTTCGGTAAGTGGGTTTGCACAAGGTTCAGCACAAGCAGCACCGGAGAATAGAGTTACTACTACATTTAAAGTGTTTGGTAACTGCGGTTCCTGCAAAAAGAAAATTGAATCCCCATTTAAAAACATGAACGGGGTTGAAAGTGCTTCGTGGAACAAAACCACAAAAATCTTTACCGTTACGTACGATAAATCCGTAACCACCGAGAAAAAGATTAAAGAAGAAATTGCTAAAGTTGGTTATGATAGTGAAGAAGTAAAAGCAACCGACGAAGCATATAACAAACTTCCCAAATGCTGCCGTTACCGCGATGGTGGTGAAGAGCATCATGATTAATCAGTCTGCCGTAGCGCACGTTTTTACAACCGAACAAGAACAACGCTTGTATACTATTGCGTTGTGGTTAAGCGTACTAACCATTACTTATAACATACTTGAAGGGTTGGTATCGGTTGTGTTTGCTATTCAGGATGAAACGCTTTCGTTATTTGGGTTTGGCGTTGATAGTTTTATTGAGGTTATTTCGGGTATTGGTATTGCTCACATGATTCTACGGATTCGGAAAAGTGCGCATACTAAGCGCGATGTTTTTGAGATAAACGCATTAAAGATAACCGGATACTCATTTTACGGGTTGGTTGCAGGTCTGGCAGCAATGATTGTTCATTCTGTAATTACACAGTCGGTACCAACAACAACTGTTCCTGCGGCAATTATTGCGGTTATATCAATTATCTCGATGTGGTTGCTTATACAGTTTAAATTGAACGTTGGCAACAAGCTACAGTCCGAGCCAATTATTGCCGATGCACATTGTACGCGAGTATGCCTGATGATGTCGGTTGTATTGTTGTGTGCAAGTGTGTTGTATGAGTTTGTACACATCCCATATATCGACATTGCAGGTACACTGGGAATTATGTATTATGCCTGGCGCGAAGGAAAAGAATGTTTTGATAAAGCACAGAACAAAACGTGTTCATGTTCGTGCTAATATAGAATTTTGGTACTATTAATTTGTGAAAATACTACGTATAATATCGCATATTCTTCTTTCTGTTGTACTGTTATGTACAACCGAGGGAATTCCTATAGCGATACATTATTGTAGTGGCGAGATTGAATCTGTAGAAGTGTTTTCGTTTTCATCAACATGTCAGGGCGAAGGTTGCGACGATACAGAAAACCCGGATGACGGTTGTTGCAAAAACACAGTTGAGGTTCATCAGTTTGCGTACGATGCAACAGTACAAAACACCATTACCATTGATACGCACATTGTACCGGATATTATTCCGATTCTTTGTACCGAACAGCCATCAGTTTGTTCTGACCTGCAAGTATATACGCCAACAAATCAAACGGGCGTTCCGCTTCCCCAACGACGGCAAAGTCTATTGTGTACCTACCGTATTTGATTATTCATCTGTAACCGAATGTAATACATGCTGCTCTTTAGTATAGCATGTGGGCGATGTTACGCCTGTTTTCTTTACCAATTTACAGATGAACATGAAACATATATATATTATTCTCACAACATTGATTGTTTGCGGTACCACCTCACTATTAGCACAGGAAGTTCGTGGCGTTGTTTCGGGTACGGAACCCGATGGTTCTAAAACCGCATTAAAGGGAGCAACCGTACGGTGGCTTGGCAGTTCAACAGGAACAATAACAAAAAACAACGGCGTGTTTTCCATTGCACGTGTTCCGCATACCGATACACTTGTTACTTCCTTTACCGGATATAAAACAGATACCACTATTGTTCCTCATTCAACACAAACAATTGAGATTACATTACAAAGTAATCTCACATCGGATAAAGTTGTAGTTGAAGCTGATGCGCCTACAATCTCTAAAGCTACCGCCAAAACCGAAGAAATATCACAGCACAAATTAGAGCAATCTGCTTGCTGTTCGCTTGCAGAATCGTTTGAGAAAAGCCCGTCGGTTGAAGTTACCTATGCCGATGCGGCAACAGGTGCAAAACAAATTCAGTTACTTGGCTTACGTGGTATTTATACTCAAACAATGACGGAGGCAATTCCAACAATACGCGGCTTGGCAACACCATTTGGGTTAGATTATATTCCCGGTGCCTTTATAGAAGGAATCAGTATTAGCAAAGGTGCTGCATCGGTTATGAATGGGTATGAAGGCATTACCGGACAAATCAACATCGAATACAAAAAGCCACAAGAGGAAGGTCCGTTGTTTGTAAATGCCTATGGCAATCACATGGGCAGGGCGGAACTGAATGTAACATCAGCACAACATCTATCCGACTCCTGGCACACAATGGTAATGCTACATGGTAGAACATTTAACCACGAACAAGATGGTAATGGTGATGGTTTTATAGATATGCCAAAGTTTAACCAACTAAATGGTGTTGTACGCCTGTTTCACCACAGCGAAAATAACACCGAGTTCCAACTGGTGGGAAAAGCACTACACGATGAATACACCGGCGGTACGATGACCCATGGCATGCAAGACCAAACTGACCACAGCTATGCGATTACAACACGCACTAACAGATACGAAGTGTTTGGAAAGTTTGCTTTAAACCCGTTGTTCGAAGAACCCACAACACACTTTGGGTTGCAGGTATCGGCAGTAGTTCATGATATGCAAAGTATGATTGGAAAACGATCCTATCTTGGTAAACAAAAAACATTTCAGGCAAAAGCAATATTTAGCACAGAGTTTACCGAGGAACTAAAACTAAATTATGGCGCAAGTTATGTGTACGATGATATCAGCGAAGCGTTTCTAACGTTCGGTTTACAACGCGCCGAATCCATTCCCGGGTTGTTTGCCGAAGTCACATATTCCGGTATAGAGAATCTAACCGTTGTTGGCGGTATCCGCGCCGATAAACACAATCTTTACGGAACAATCATTACACCACGAGTACACGCAAAGTATGCAGTAAGCGAGATGACATCGTTGCGCGTTTCTGCCGGTAGTGGAATGCGTGTTGCTAATCCAATCAGCGATAACCTATCCTCATACGTAAACTCGCGCGCTGTGGTTATGGACAACGTACTGAACCCGGAACGTGCATGGAATTACGGCGCGTCTGTTACATCAAACTTCGAGGCGCTTGGTACTACCTTCACATTCGATGCCGAAGTGTATCGCACAGATTTTTCTAATCAGGTTGTGGTGGATTTTGATAAAAGTCCGCGAGAGTTGTATATAACAAACTTGAATGGTACTTCGTATGCAAACAGCGCACTTGCACAATTACAATTCGATGTAACACAAGGAATCAACCTTAACATTGCATACCGCTTAATTGATGCACAAACAACAACAGCAGGTGTGCTGCAACAACGCCCGCTTATTTCACCACACCGCGTACTTGGTTCTTTTAGTTATTACACCGAAGACCGCGATTGGCAGGTAGACGGAACTATGATTTGGAATAGCGGCGGACGCATTCCTTCTACGGCAATCAATCCCGATTCCATGAGTTACCCAAGTACATTTACTTCATACTTCCGCATGAATGCACAGCTCACTAAACGCTTTGGCGTATTTGATGCTTACCTTGGCGTTGAAAACATCACCAATGTTATTCAGCAACAGGCAATCATTTCCCCCAACGACCCCCACAGCACATACTTCGATGGCTCGTTAATATGGGGTCCGTTAGATAACCGTACAATCTACTTGGGAATCAGATACCGAATGGAGTAATATACTTTTTGCTATCGCGTGACCGCACCTATCCACATCATTAACAACATATCCGCATTGTGCGGATAGCAACATCTGCAAACAGGTCGCTCCTCCGGAACTTCATCATATTGGTGTTTGCTCCGTTGGAGTGATTTGTAAAAGATAAGCTATTGGTGAACCTTTATCTGAACCCCTTGCGCACCTTGCGAGCAACTATCTATGTTGATTTGTGTTATGTGTGTTATTCGTGCTCTTCCGGGTAAGTTCACGCAAAGAACGCAAAGATAGAATACCACGAACGCAACGTTCTTCATTGCGAACCTTTATCCGAGCCCCTTGCGCACCTTGCGAGCAACTATCTATGTTGATTCGTGTTTATCTATGTTATTCGTGCTCTTCCGGGTAAGTTCACGCAAAGAACGCAAAGATAGAATACCACGAACGCAACGTTCTTCATTGCGAACCTTTATCCGAACCCCTTGCGCACCTTGCGAGCAACTATCTATGTTGATTTGCACAGAAATTCACGATAACCGATGTTTGGTAGTTGTCGTTTTTTCCCGCACAGCAGTGGCTATAAGTTGGACAACGTTCGGTGCGGTCAGGGCGATAGCAGCAACTAATACTTGCTATATCACAACTTCCTGGTAACAACCAAGAATCTCGATGCTTAGTATTTGATTACATTTTTCCATTTCAGTTGTCCGGTGCTTTTATCAGTAATAACAAGCAAGTACATTCCGGATGATAACTGCCGTACATCAATTGTTGCCTTATCGCCGGCGAATGGAATATACTCCTGATGCCCGTTAACAACCGAAGTTAATGTAAGAATGTAATTAGTAGTTAGCCCCGATACATTTACAACATCGTGCGCTATGCTTGGTAACACCGTAATTTCCGGCAATGTATTTTGTGGTTCTGCAACCGAGACAGTACTTTTAATAACAACATCAAACTCGTTAATAGCCAAGCCGCCATTGAAATCTAATGCCATAACATATAGGGTTGCTTTGCCTTCGTTACCGCCCGATAGTATTAGTTTTTGATTCTCAATCTTTGCTGTAACCAGAGTTGTATCGGTGCTTGTTACAAACATCAACAACGAGTCTCCTGCGATATCGGCAAATACATCGCGAATATCTATGGTATGGTTGCCAAACCCTTTGGATAGTTCTATATTGGTAATAGCATTCCGTACGTAGGGAGATTCATCGGTTAATGCTCGTTTAGGTTTCCAGTAGTAATAATTCATATACTTAAAACCTAACGTGTACACTCCACATTTTGTATCAACAAGAATCAGCTCAAATTTCTCGTTTGGAGTTGCGCTGTTTTGGGTAGCAGTAAAAGATGCATTTACAGTATTTGGAACAAGCACACACTGCTCTGCGGAATCATTTTTCCATAGTATATCGCCTTTGGTTTTTATCATTGTGCCGGTATGTTGTGCATTAATAGTTGGCACCCGTTTATAGCTGCCCAAAGCTATCTCTATGGGAATTGTGTTACGCATCAAACCGAATCTTTTTTTGTACAGTTCGGATTGATACTTTAACGAAACAACACCCGGATAATAATCACCTTCGGTAGTTTGGTAAAGCTCCAAAAAGAAATCCTTTCCGGGGTACGGCGAATCCTTTCCGGTGGTAAGTTTTCCTTCGGTAAAGCTGGGCTTAACTTCCCATTGCACATTCGCTTTGTTCTTCCAGAAGTATGTACCATTTTCTTTAATGATATTTCCTTCGTGCCATGCATTCTGCACAACATCCAAAGAATACGGGCCAATCAACTCATCCATACTAAGAAATTTGTACTCCGTTACTCTGTTTGTATCAATCCGGGTAATCAGCTTGGTTGCTAACGGCGTACACTGCTGCTGTAGTTTTTTGTGCAACGCTTCCGAATAATAATCTGTTTCAAATTGTCCGGTAAAGTTCGATGGCCAAAAACTTCTGTTAAACCAGTCATGTCCATTTACTTCTAATTTCAGTTCGGGATAGATGCGGAATAAGTGATGGAAGAACTCATGCTGAAGCCATTGCGGTAAGTAGATTCTGCGTTCTATATCGGTGTAATTTCCTTTACCAAGATGAGCGGGTTTACGCACCACCCATTTATCGTCGGCAATAAACACTGGACCGCCTTTGCTATCTGCACCCATACCACCGGTAATAAAGGACTCGTCATCGAATACAGGAGAATCCGGTACGTGCGATGGGTAGGTAATCATAAACCAATCGGTGGTATCTTTTGCTGCCTTAGATAACGCCGCCCAAACAGGTTCTATGTTATCGTACGCCAAATAGGGTTTTGTTGTTGTTACTTTTACCGGAAGACACAACGTATCAAGTTCAATAAATCCAATTTGGAGTTCTAATGCGCCGTTGGTTATTGCCTTAACATATTTGGTGAACAACTCTAACGATTGCCTGATTACCCTATAATTGTTTTCTTTAAGCTTGGGGTTTAGAGAATGAGTAACCATAGTTCCGGTGCCATTTTGCAATTCAGCTTTTGTAGTTGGCTGAATACCCTTGGAACACCCAACCAATACAACATTCATAGTAACTTTTTTTATCTTGGCATTAGGGTTAGGGTTCAGTCCGTACGCAACAATATCTTCCATCATTCGCAAACCATAATACGCGTGCGGGGTACCAACATTAGCACCATTCGGAGCATTCCAAACATTCCACCATACGTCGTTACCAACCGGGTACGTTATATACAAATCATCAATCAGTGCTTTTGCCTGATTATAATTGCCTGCCTTAATTGCATCTTCTGCCTGAATAAACGTAGTTAACGCTTTAACTGAGTGGGTACTAAACGCACTTTTCCCGCCGTAACATTCAAAGAACTGATCTAACGTTGTGGCTTCGCAATTACCTTGTGCCGATACAACAGCAGATAAGGAAATCATGCACAGTACCTGAAGAGCAAAAGTTCTACATATATTATTGGTTGTCATAACTTTTAATAAAAAGAATTGGCAAAATCCGGATATACTCACAACAACTTACCACTTAATACCCAAACTATAAAGGTTGATATGTACTTGGTACTTCATAAAGAAAGCAAACTGTTCCATCTGTTTTATACTTTGCTTGCGCAGTACCGCACCAAGCCACACAACAAAACAACCCAAACATTTGCGGGAAAGAACAGCAACTACATCAATGTGTTATCGTGGATGGAAGTTGTAGTGAGTGAATTCCCTCTTTCCTTCCTTCTCCCATTGGAAGAAGGTGTCCGGAGGGCGGTTGATGGCACTGTTGTTTACGCCGCTTATTGCTTTTTTTGTGTAGTATCTTCTGTAACACACTACATAAGTACAACCCTGCTACCATACACTATACAGTCAACGTAAAAACTTAGGTAGTTGTGCAACGGCAATCTTTACTGACTATAGCTATGCTATTCTTCATCCAGTCTGAATTTGAATTCGACAAATGTATAAGACACAACTTTTTTGTTGTCCTTAGTCGCTGAAATAAATTTCAAATTTTCAATAGCTTCTTCAACTTCATTTGTAATCCGTCCATTACTTGCAAAAGTAAATTCTTTTTTTATGGCAATCCCGTTTTCGTCCACTGTAACGAAGTAAGAGTAATTTAAATCATAGTCTTGTGGATAACCATCAAACAACGAAAGTGGTGCTTTAAAATTTGTTGCAATCTGTGCTGAGTTTATTGGTTCTGGATATCTGTCTGCAATTTCTAAATCACGGTTTATTAGCCAATCATTTTGCATTTTGCAAACTATCTCGGTTACAACAAACGGATTTATAAACATAGGAAACACTTTTTTAGAAATTTCTTTGTCGTCCTTGTAAACTATTTCTTCTTTTAAATTGCCGTTCTTGTAATATTTACGCGTTATTCCATTTCTCTTTCCGTCTTCAATTTCTTCGTAAAAAGAAATAACTCCGTTTGAGTATGTGTATTGTTTGCCGTGTTTTCTATAGTTTTTGTATTCTTGTTCGTTATGCTCTAAATGTCCTTCCCAAGCACTGTAATTGTAAATGTAAACACCTGTACCATTTTTGAGGGTTTGTTCTCCGTTTTCATGCCAGCAGTTATGAATTAGAAAATCCCCGTTTATAAATTCAGCTTCCAATTTCTTTTTACCGTCTTTGTGAAATTCAAGCCATTCTCCGTTGCGTTCATAGTTTGATATGTAAGTTCCTGTTTTAGCTAATTGCCCATTGTCATACCATTCTTTGTATGTACCAATTCTTTCATCTTTGTCGAGTAGTTTATGTTCAAGTTTTTTAGGATTTCCGTTTTCGTGATACCAATGATGTTCAAAATGAATTTTATCTGTTAGCTTTTTGACAGTGTATTTTTTATTCCCATTCTCATAGCATTCTTCTCTTTCTCCTGTCTTTTCACCGTTGAGATATTCGATGATTTCTTTAGGTTGACCACTCTCGTAAAAACCTTTGAAAGTGCCAGTTATTACTCCTTTGTCTAAGTTGAAAAGTTCCTTGACTTGGTTGTTTTTAAAGAAAGATTTACATACACCGCTATACTTCATATCAAACTCTATTCCTTCTTCGTCAAGGCAAAATTCGTTTGGATTTTTTCTGATATACTCTTCAAGCCTTGCCATTGTCTTGTTCTTGAATATATAATACTCTCTATCCAACTCTGATAATTCTTCAAGCCTATTGTAAAGATCACTGTCAAATAAATCCTTTTCACGGGCTGCGTCAATGTGTTTCTTATTTTTCTGGTAAATGTTATCGGCTCTTTGAATTAGATTAGCCATTTTCTTGTCGCCAATATGTTGGAGACTTTTAATGATTGTTGGAACGTATCGTCCGTAGTCATTGAAGTAAAACTGAACGAAACCTCCATTTGTAACTTGTGCATCAACATACCACCAATAATACAGAGCCTTCTGTCCGTATGATAAAGTTTTACCTTTTGTGATTTCTCCATCACGGTCTTTTATATATTTCGAAATGGTTTCAAGAACAAACCAACCAAAGTCAAATCCTGTCAGTCGAAAAAAGTACCCTTTGTTAAGTTTGGGTCTATAATGAACTGATTTATCAAACCCCCAATATGGATCATCTTTGTGTTTGCCCTGTGTAAATAGCTTAATTATTCCCATTATCAATATTGTTATTGTAAGTATTGTTAGCCTAGCAATTGAAATGATTTTTTGTCTCTATAATTCTGCTGAATTGTTGTCATAGCATCATGGACAACTATTGGAAAACCAGATGGCATCTTATTTTTCTAATAGGTGAAAAATATTCGTTTAGTTCCCTCTTGCAAACATAACAACACATCTCTCACGAACAACGCTGTTTGCTACAAAAGGTTCTGTTCCGCAATATTGAAATACTGTATACTTGTGCGGCATGGTGCGGTCTGGCGATAGCAAATACTAATACTAAATAACGGTAAAATGTGTATCTCATTTTAGAATTGCCGATATTTGTATCTGAATTATCTTATCAGTTTATTTTTTAAGGATGGAAGGGTACGTTTATGGTACAGTACACCACAGCAGAAGAAGCAGTTCGTATTATTGAATCTCACAACAAAGTATTTATTCACAGCGTAGCGGCAGCACCACGGTTGTTAATTGAAGCCATGACGGCACGCGCCAACGAATTACGCGGCGTTCATATTATGCACCTCCACACCGAAGGTAAAGCACCATACGCCGCACCCGAAATGGCCGAGAGTTTTCGGGTTCATGCAATGTTTATTGGGGCTAATGTTCGGAAGGCAGTGCAAAACGGTCAGGCAGATTACATTCCCGTATTTTTAAGCGAAGTTCCGTTGTTGTTCCGCCGTAAAGTAATTCCGTTGGATGTAGCAATGGTGCAAGTATCACCGCCTGATAAACATGGCTATTGTTCGTTGGGTATTTCCGTTGATGCAACTCTTGCCGCAGTGCAATCTGCTAAACATGTTATTGCACAGGTAAACCCACACATGCCACGAACCCACGGCGACGGACATATTCACTACTCACGTTTCCATGCAATGGTATGGACGGAAGAACCATTGTACGAAGTTGATGTTCCGGCACCAAACGAAATCGAAGTAGCAATTGGTAACCACGTTGCAGAACTTGTTCAGAACGGTGCTACATTACAAATGGGTATTGGTGCAATACCTAACGCAGTACTTGCCGCACTAAAAGACCACAAGAAACTTGGCGTACACACCGAGATGTTTTCCGATGGTGTTATTGACCTTGTAGAGCGCGGCGTAATAACCAACGAGTTAAAAGCAAAACACCGCAACAAAATTACCAGCGGCTTTGTAATGGGAACCAGACGTTTATATAATTTTATAAACGATAACCCCGGTGTATCGCTACTTGATATTGCTTATGTGAATGATACACGTATTATTCGTTCCAACCCAAAAGTAACGGCAATAAACTCGGCAATAGAAGTTGATGTAACCGGACAAGTTTGCGCCGACTCGATTGGAACCAACATGTACAGTGGTGTTGGCGGGCAGATGGACTTTATTCGTGGTGCCTCGCTATGCGAAGACGGCAAACCAATTATTGCATTGCCATCGGTAACCAGTAAGGGGGAATCGCGCATAACGTGTTGCCTAAAACATGGTGCAGGCGTAGTAACAACCCGCGCACACGTGCATTACATTGTAACCGAATATGGTGCTGTAAATCTGTATGGCAAAAACATGCGAGACCGCGCTAAACTGTTGGTAAGTATTGCCCACCCCAACCACCGCGAATCCATTGCGCGAGAAGTTCACGAGCATTACGGATTTATTATTTAACAGTAGTTTCTGCTACCGCAAACCGCCCCGCACAACAATGCAACAAACAGCGTTGTTGTGCGGGAGAGGTAATGTGCGTGCATGCTACAACTACTACCGTACATGATGTTTGGTAAGATTAGCAGAAGGTAATGTTTATGGTACCATGTGTGCTAAAATCAATGCCGCTACAACAACCGAAGCAAGATGATACCCCGTATTAATAAAGAACAACGTCCACGATTTACGCTCCCAAGCCACTGCACCTAAATCAATAGGGAAGTAAAAGCCAAGCCACGTAAAAATCCCAGCCGACATTGCATTTGCTAATGGCGACATTGTTTTTGTATCGGGAACAAAACTCCACGCAGCCATATTATGTGCCAACACCCAGGCAAAAAAGAAATTCCCAATCACCATAAACACCATTCCTTTTATAAACTCGGATGTTTGTGGTTTTTGCGTCATATCGTATCCCATTTCACGTCCCCACAGTTTTCCAAACAGCGGAGTATACCACAAAAAGCCAAGAAAGAAGTTGGCAACAACTACAACAAGAACTGCAACAAAGTTTATGTGAATCTGTTCCATATACATTTGTATAAAATATTATTCCTACTCTTATGGCTTTTCGGTTCGCCCGTTTGGTATAGTGGTAGCTGCTCCACTGTTTTGTGTAGTCGGTTTTGGATGCAAGGGTAAGTGTAATACCTACATGTGGTGATTGGTGGAAGTATGAAAGTGTGTGGCGAGATGTGTTGAATACTGCTACTCCAAATCTACAACTATATTTTGTAGTACACAACGGGTAGCGATAACCATTGTGTTGTGCTTACGGTTCTCTCCGGCAGAAAACGATGTTGTAGGGGAATTCATGAATTCCCCCTACAATTTTGTAGCAAACGTTTGGTGCCGCAATGCGATAGCAAACACTATTCTTCCTAACGATACGTATACATGGCTCTCGGCATTTTGCCGTAGTTTTGCAATACAATATTGCGCCATCTAACACTATACGAGATATATGATGAACCCGAAAACACCAAAAGAATCGGCAGTGGAAATGACCGAAATGGTTCTGCCGAACGATACGAATTATTTAGGCAATCTTCTTGGCGGACGTTTAATGCACTGGATTGATATTGCTGCGGCACTTGCTGCCATGAAGCATAGCGGGCGTGTGTGCGTTACTGCATCGGTAGATGAAATCAATTTCTTCGAGCCAATTAAGTTAAGCCACGTTGTTAAGTTATATGCCTCGGTAAACCGTGCGTTTAAAACTTCTATGGAAATTGGCGTGAAGGTCTTTCGCGAAGACCCCTTAAACGGAACCATTGCTCATACATCAACTGCATACCTTACGTTTGTTGCTATCGACCAATACGGGAAACCATTACCTGTTCCGCAACTAATACCTGTTACCGACGATGAAAAACGCCGGTACGATGAAGCACTTTTCCGCCGCGACCAACGCCTTAAAAACCGCGAGCTAAAAAAGCAAGCCGAAGAGAAAAAAGAAGAAAAGAAGTAATACAAAAAAGTAGTTATCTGCTATTGCCAGACCGCGCCAAGCCTTGCAGCAATGCAGGGCTTTTTTATGTGCGGAACAGAACGTTGGTGTTATGCCGTGTATTAACCGTGTTTTGGTTCAATTAAATCCCATAGGTTTCCGTATAAGTCCTTAAACACGGCAACGGTTCCATACTCTTGTTCGGTTGGCGGGTTTACAAAGTACACATTTCGTTCAATTAGTTTGTTGTAGTCTCTCCAAAAATCGTCGGTGTGCAAAAACAAGAACACACGTCCGCCAGTTTGATTGCCAATGCTGTTTACTTGTTGTTCGTTTGCAGCTTTTGCCAGTAATAAGCTGCATTCGTTTGAGCCTTGCGGGGCTATCACAACCCACCGTTTGTGTTCGCTCAGTTTGGTGTCTTCCAAAAGAACAAAGTCTAATGTATTTGTGTAGTAAGTAATAGCTTCATCGTAATCCTGTACAACTAACGCTATATGTGCTATTCTTTGTTTCATAGTTTTATACGATTAGGTTAGATAGGCATAAAGTTAAGAAAGTACCGTTATAATTCTGCAATGTAGATAATCTAACTGGAAAGTGTTTTTGACTCGGATATGCCCATTATAAAATGGAAAGTTCTCTCCGGCACATTGTTGTTGTGCAATGTATAACGTTCGGTGCCGTCCGGCGGTAGCAAAAAACGCATACAATAAGGTTTTGGCGGATTCGTGGGATGTTTCTGTGTAACTTGCAGATAGTTGTAATAGTTGTTTTTAGTGGTGTTGTACTACCCCCGTATGAATAAGATGTCATTTTCCCGTCATCACACACATACCGTAGCCCTCGTATTTTTGTTGTGGGTAGTTACTATTGTGGGTAACGGTTGCTACTCGTTTACCGGTGGTTCGGTACCACCACACTTGAAAACTTTATCTATTGCAACAACAGTTGATAACAGCAATTATAGTTTACCGGTGTACAGAGATGTAATTACACGGCTACTTGTTGATAAGTTCCGTAACGATAACTCCTTTACATTGGTAGACCGCGATGGCGATGCACGGCTTAGTTCGTTTATTACCGCTATCCGCGAAGAACCTGTTAGCGTTAAAGCCGGTGATATTGAGCGCGAGCGTAAAATCACCATTACTGTTGATGTAGAATACTACGATGCCGTGAAAAAGAAGCAGATATTTAAGCGTTCTTTTTCTCGTTTTGAGTCTTTTACGGTTGCCGATGCAGTTACAGGGCGCGATAAAGCGCTTCGTACTTCCATTACGCAAATTTGCGATGATATTCTTCTTGCCGTGGTTTCCGGTTGGTAAACTGCCAGTTTTCTCCCCACTTGTGTGTTTGTAACCAACGTTCCTCTTCTTTCAATTTTTAAATTGTAGTTATGCAAGACTTTGTTGTGTTTGTGTATGTGTCTGCCTTATGTGTTTTGTTTGCATTTGGTTTACACGGGTTAGTTATGGTGTATTATTACCATAAAACCAAAAAAGTTAGTCATCCGGATTTAGACCACCCCGAAGAATTACCATTAGTTACCGTACAGTTACCGTTGTTTAACGAAATGTACGTTGTTGAACGCTTAATTTCTTCGGTATGCGAAATGCATTACCCAAAAGAAAAGCTCGAGATACAAGTACTCGACGACTCAACCGATGAAACCGTACACGTAACAAAAGCACTTGTAGAGAAATATGCAAATAAAGGTTTTAACATTGTATATGTACACCGCACAAACCGCGAAGGCTACAAAGCAGGTGCATTAAAACATGGCTTGTTAACAGCACACGGCGAGTTTGTGGCTGTATTTGATGCAGACTTTGTTCCGAAACCGGAGTTCTTGTTAAAAACAATTCCGCACTTCCAGAACCCAAAAATTGGAATGGTACAAACACGTTGGGAACACCTTAACGAAGAATATTCATTCCTTACACGCGCTCAGGCACTTGCCTTAGACGGTCACTTTGTAATTGAGCAACAGGTACGCAATAAAGCAGGATTCTTTATTAATTTTAACGGTACGGCAGGTATTTGGCGCCGCACCTGTATTGAAGATGCAGGTAACTGGCATCCTGATACATTAGCCGAAGACTTAGACTTAAGTTTCCGCGCACAGTTAAAAGGATGGAAGTTTATTTTCCTGAACGATGTTACCTCGCCTGCGGAGTTACCCGCCGATATTAACTCGCTAAAAAGTCAGCAATTCCGTTGGACCAAAGGCGCAGTAGAAGCCGCCAAGAAGTTACTTCCGGCTGTATGGCGTTCCAAACAAATTCCGCTTAAAGTTAAATTGGAATGTACCGTGCATTTAACCAGCAATATCGTTTTTCCGTTTATTCTTGTAGTTGCCATGTTAAACATACCAATGGTTATTATTAAAAACTTGAATGAAGACAACGCACTCTACAAAGATATGTTTGCGTTGATGTCCATCTTTGTTCTTGCATCAATTAGTACGTTTTTATTCTACTACCACGCACAAAAAGATATCCACTTAGATTGGCGCCGCCGCTTGTTGTTATTTCCGGTATTTATGGCCGGCAGTATGGGCTTGGCAGTGAACAACACTAAAGCAGTATTTGAGGCACTGTGGGGCAAAAAGTCCGAATTCACCCGTACACCAAAATTCAAAATTGTTGACGGTAACGACCAATGGAAAGACAAACAAAACTACGTTGCTAAAAAAGTTGGTATTGCAGTAATCATTGAATTAGCATTTGCGTTATACTTCTTTATTGGTATTTGCACTTCAATCTATTACAATCAAATTGCGGCAATTCCATTCCAACTTATGTTCCTTATGGGATTCTCAACCGTTGGGATTTTATCGTTACGCCATAAACTTGGCAGATAATTAACCCCGCTCAGTAATAATAAAGGGAGCCGTATTCGGTTCCCTTTTTGTTTTTAACAACGTTGTTGTGGTTTCCCGCCTCTGCCGAAGCTAACCGTAAGCGCGCCAACCCGGTGCGAACCGTAGCTTCTGCATCGCAGATAATTACGAATGACGTATTACGGATTACGCGCTCTTGCTTTATACTGTGCCTCTTTGGTATTCTGAGCAACACGAAGAATCTCTCTGATTGTTAGTTATGATAATAGAAATTCGTAATCACTCATCATAATTACGAATATCTATTTGCCCTACGTAATTTAGTCTCTGCGCATTCATACCTCGTAAATAAACCTAGTTGCGCCGCTGCAACGGACGGAGCGGACTGGGTTGCCGCGCAGGCGCGGTTGCTACGGCTTGCAAGGCGAACCAGTAAACAATACACTATTGGTATTCTCTATTCTTTTAGTTTATCCAGTAACTCGTTGAGCGAGCGAGCTTCGTCGTTAGAGAGGTTATCGAGGAAGGATTCGATTTTGATATTGTTCGTCTCGATTGCTTTGAGAAGGTCTAACCCTTTTGTTGTGATACGAACATCCACCAACCGTTTATCGGTAGAACATACCTCTTTGGCAACCAATTGTTTTTGCACCATACGGTCAACAATACGCGATGTATCCGGAGCGCGGTCAACCATGCGTGTTCGTATTTCGTTGGTAGAGATGGCGTTGGGGTGTTGCCCACGGAGAATTCTGAGCACATTAAACTGTTGGCGGGTAATGCCAAACTGTTCCATAAAGTCTCTCATTCTATCGTTTAACCATGCGTTGGTAAACAAGATGTTTACCATAGCCCGTTCTTTTTCGTTTCTGAACGGACGTGTTTGCCCTATCTTTTTTTCAAATTCCATTGGCGCTGAGAAAATGGATTGTTTGAAAATCCCATTCTATAATGGGGTTAGCTATGTATGGTGTAACAATGAATGATTGCCGGACTATATGCGTGATGTTCTTTTAGATGGTGCGCCAATGGATAAACATGATATCAGAACATTACTGTACGGGCGGCTTGGCAAATAAATATGGTTTAACGTTTAACCATTAGTTGGACGCGGTGCAAATATACTTCCGTTTTTTTAAAAACAAAGCTGTATTTAAAAATTGATTTGAAAACATAGTAGCTTACGATGAGCGATATGCCATAGCGTGATACGTATGCTTATGCATTCCGGTAAATAACCGCGAGTAAATTCTGAGTGCGGAAATCTCGATTATCATAAAACTAAGTGCCAGAAAAACAATCTGTATGGTATTATGCATATGAATATGACTGAGCATTACGTCAATTCCGATAAAGGAAGGCGTGAAAGGTAATCCCACTAAACCAAGGCACGAAAGCAGAAAGACAAATCCCAATTTCTTGTTATTGTACGTATGTCCGTGGTAGTAATGTAATGAAGTATCGTTATCAAGTTTCTTTATCTGGTAAAGGCAGTACATTCCGGTAATAAAGGAAACAATTATACCGCTAAGATAAATATAGATTTGAATAATAGTGAATTCAGGAATTAGTATTGTTACCGAAAACATCAATAGAAGTAATGCTCCGGTCAGCGATACCCAAGCATGAATCGCATTTTCCCTTTCGGATAGTGCTTTTACGATGTAAAAGAATGCAATTATTGAATAAACAGGAGAAATTAGTTCGGCTGCAGGGCTTTGCTTGTTGTTTGATAGTGTTAGCGTTAGAGCAATAATATGTAAGATAAATTGTAGGATTACAGTTGTTTTGAATGAAAAAACCTGAATTCTGCTACCTAACCATTTAAATGGCTCCCATAACCAGAACCTCTGGAATGAATCCATGTTCCATTCTTTTATTGATAGCACATATATAGTATTATATATTCTTTGAGATAATAGACTTTGTGTTTTGGGTACTTTTGGGGTAAAGCTAAACAGCATTTCATGAATAGTATAACTCATAACCGATGGCGATACTAAAAGCTGGTATGTTCTAAGAAATGCATTTCCCGCAAAATGGAATAAAGCTATTGTATGCCAACCTAAGGCAACTTCGATAAACATTAATCCTATTTGAGCTACAGACGAATATGCTATTTGTGCTTTTACTGATGCCTGTACCTTAGCTATTGAAATTCCAATGAGTGATGTTAGTAAGCCGACACTAATAACACTACTTTGAATAGTAATGGAATACTGCCAATAGGGATACGTTCTTAGTAAAAGAAATACTCCAATGTGAATGGATAATGATCCATAAAATATTGCACTTGATGTTGTTGGTCCTTCCATTGCTCGTGGTAGCCATGATGAAAATGGGAATTGCGCCGATTTTATTATTGCAGCCAACACAATCATGAAAGATACCAGAACAGTATAAGCTCCATTTTCTGAAAAATGTTGTTGTACAAGCGAGAAATCATTCAGTTGTGCAAAAGTTATGTTTTGATGCCATAAGTGGTGGCTCATCCACATAACCAAGATTAATGATATGTCGCCTAAACGGAAAACAGAAAGCACTTTTAAACTATTCTTAACGGGTAAATAACGATCCCTGTAAAAACCGATGAGTAAAAATGAACATATGCCTATAAACTCCCAACCAATAAATAGTGTTTCGTAGTTCCCTGAAAACACAAGGATACTATAGCTTAAAAAGAAAAACTGGAGTGTAGTAAAAAAGCGCTTGTACCCTTCATCGCGGTGTAGATAATATCTGCTAAATACAAGAAGCAATAGCATAAGAATGGAACCAACCAGAGCAAAAGCTAAAGTTATCCAATCAAAATAGAAATCAAGAACAATTTCAACCGAATCTGTAGCATACAAAATGAGAAGTTTAAGATGTAGCGCTGGACTATTATTTACACCCCATAATGTTGCTAATACCAATAATAGAAACGTATATATTCCAGTTGCAGAAACTGTAATTTTATATAGTAATGACTCTTTACTATGGTGTACGAAAGCAACTAACAAAAAAACTAGTAATGGTATCCAAACAAAGAACTGTAGTAATAATTCCATACATCTTATTTCAAGTTATACACTGGTAAATTTTCCTTTGTAGCATCAACTATATAATTAGAGTCCATCTCTTTTGCATTATTAATAATGCTCAGAATATCTGATGTTGTAGGAATACTATGCTGTAACGGTATATACTCCGTAAACTCTCCCTTAGAAAAGGTGTAAAAAGTATGTGTTTCCGGATGTATTGCTACCAAGTGCACCCATTCGTTGATATACCATTCATACATCTCAGGGCTAGTTTGAATTGTCTTTAATACAATTTCCGGAAAATGTTCAACCAGCACTAACAACCTTACAGGGTCATGTACTTCAATCATTTGTAATGGAAGTCCCGGACGTAAATCACCATCAAAGCTATTTGTAACACCAAGTAAAGCCACAACATGATGTGGTAACTTAGTGCCAGCCCCAAGTTTATGGTTATCAATTCGTGAAAAGTAGTATTCTAAATTTATTCCACCACAAACAGGACCTATTGGCCGCATAACACCGGTTAGTAATGCACCATCAGGATCTGTTTTGTAGTCGTACGAATTAAGAAACGCTCTTCTATCTAAGAAAACTTGTTTTGTGATGTTTCTGCTTCCTATTATACACAGAGTATTTGTACCATGTCCTAATTCCGGACGTGGTTCGAAAAGTGACACTGATCTTTCGTTAATAGCTTTACGTATTTTACTGATACTTTGTAATGTGTTTATAGAGGCAAATCTTCTAGAGCGCTCTTTTGCATTCAAGTCGAGTGCTTTTTCGAAAGCTGTAATATTCTTTTTGTGTAAATGTATGTTTGTTGATGTGAGAACTTCTTCATCATAGTATTCAATTTGGTCTGCTGCTGTATCATGCAAAGCACCGATAAATTGTGTGCTGGTAGGCAAGGATATTCCCTTCGTTCTAAGAACGTCTCTAACTCTTTTATGGTTTGCCATAAACGCCATTACTCTTGCATTAACCGAACCGGGGCGACCACTACAAGCACCACAATCATGAGCTCCGTGATGGGGATTATTGGCACTACTTGATCCATGAGCAATGAGGTATACGATACTGGCAAAGTTTTCTATCAGTCCAACACTTCGTAATAATCCTTCAACTCTATTAGCCATTTCTTCAATGGTAAAGCCAATTTGCAGCCCGTTCTCAGTATTCTGAACATTAATATTCTCAATTGTTAGTACGGCTTTTTTATCCATGTGCGCAAAAGCATCAGAAATTGCCGGACTCATTTTTGGGAAAAACAAATGCCGAAACAGTTGAACAGCTGATGCAAATCCTAAAGAAAGCGAAGATAATCCGCCTGCTAGTAAAGTATGTGTTTTTTGAGAATATAACAATGCATGTTGTCGCGATTCTGTTCCTATTTCTTTAATCAGATGTTTTGGGGTAACAGGTGCCGGACATAACTTATCATAAAACTTAGCGTTTTCAGGTTGGAAGTAGAATTCAACACCAAAGAAACCGGGGGTACCTAATGTTTCACAATTTCTGTCAACAAATTCTATGTGCCTTCTAAGTGAACACTCACGTTCATCTATACAAAACAATGCCTGAAATGAAACTGGTTGTTGATTGGAATAATGTGTCGGTTTTTCCTGTGCCTGTTTAATGCCCGCAAGTACTTCATCGTAATAACTCCATTCAAAAGCATCTTGCCACATCATTCGTACATCATTTAATTCAGATTTCATTGCTTTACTTACAATCTTACATGGTGGTTCATTAACGTTTTGTAGTAAAGGCTTCCAGCGCTTTCTTTTCATCCTATCCAGTGCATCAATTTCCAACAGTAATTCAATGAATACAACATCGTGTAGTGATATTCTTTTAGTATCATAAAGTGTGTCTGGTCTTTGCTCGATTGTGGTAATCATACCAGACCAACCGCGATGTGTAAACTGTTGGTCAAATAAATACTGCTCAAAATATTCCTCTTTACCTACAAGTATGTTTAATAAACTTGCTATACTTGTAGAGGTATCATGCAGTAACTGTCTGGCCCTTTTTCCATTAAACAGACTTGATATAGAGGTTGATTCGAGATAGCGAATTGATGTTAAGAATCCACTACCGGAATCTGGAAATTTCCATAGCGATATTCCTTGGTCTAGGTATGTAGCTAACAACCTGAATAATAGGGGCTGTACCGCAGAGTCTAAATCTATGTTGTGCAACTTTTTCCAGTATGAACGAAGATTACCAATTCGTGACTCTTTCGACTCATCAAACGATTTTTCTAAAAGAATAGACTTCCAGTTATCTATGTTTTCTTCACCTTTATGGGCAATAATTATTTTGCATAAAACATCTTCCCTTATCCTTCCAATTTTATACAAAGCTCGATAGTCTTGTAACTCCAATGTAACATGATATCCAAAAGAATCTGATGCTGTAAAGATTGCATCGTAAAATTTTAGATGTTGAAATGCATGTAACGAATTGTGATGTATAAAATCCTTTAGAGAAGTTTGTGATGGAAGAAAATGTTTTAGCTCATCTAATACATGTTCAATATCAATGCTGTTTTTTTGCATCTACGTTACTACTGATTGTGTTTAACCAAGTTATAGCGATAAATCGGGTCAATATCTTCTTCACTATCATGAATAACAGATAGGTCTTTCACCAGACCGTCTCGAAGTCCGTATATCCAACCATGAAGATGTAACTCACGTTCTGCCCATGCTTTTTGTACAATAGTTGTTTTTGCCAAGTTCCTAACTTGTTCAATCACATTGAGCTCTGTTAATCTATTCATCCTATCCATAGGGTCGGCAATATTTAGTAACTCATGCTCGTTGTTGTGATATATATCTTTAATATTACGTAACCAATTATCAACAAAACCGTGGTAGGTGTTTGTCATAGATGCCTGAATCCCACCGCATCCATAATGCCCACATACAATAACATGCCTTACCTTTAAGTACATAACAGCAAATTCTAGTACACTTAACATATTAGTATCTGTATGTACAACAAGGTTAGCTATATTGCGATGCACAAATAGTTCTCCACTCTCAGAACTTGTTATTTCATTCGCGGGCACGCGGCTGTCGCTACAACCAATCCATAAATATTCGGGTTTTTGTCCTTGCGAAAGTCTTTCAAAGTATTCAGGATCGTGATATTTTTTTGTTTCGGAATACAATTTATTCCCCTGTATTAGTTTTAGATATGATTTTTCCATTGTGGTCTTTTTAGTGTTAATGTGTTGAGTGTATGCTATAAGAGTTATCTATTTGGTACTTGTCTTTAAATCCTTCGCAGGTACATGTAATATTTTTTAACGGTGCCTTGATGTCCCGAAACTCTTTAACTATCTCCAGTACATCAAAATCAATATACCTTGTGCTTTTTGCATCAATAACTATGGTTGCATTTTCGGGTATATGATCTAATGTTTCTCTGATACTTGCTTTATTTAAAAATGAAACTTCTTCCGAGAGATGCATCCTGATAACATCATGTTCGTGATATTCTTCCTTATGAAAATAATACGAGTTTTTAAAGTTTCCGAGTAAAATTCCAATTGAGGCAACTACTAATCCTGCAACTACTCCTATTAGTAACCCTTCTCCCTTAAATGGCGGATAGACACCAAATAAATCTATTCCAAGTATTACTATTACGGTTGCAAAAAATGGAACCCACTGGTATTTCCCATTATTTATCATTTGGCGGAACACCGATACTTTACATAATTTATATCCGGTAATTAGAAGTATAGCTGCTAACGATGCCAACGGAATCATATTCAATAAAAATGGTATGCTGACAACACAAATCAACAATAAAACACCGTGAAATATTGCAGAGAGGTTTGTTTTCCCTCCGGCATTAATATTAGCACTGCTTCGTACAATTACACTTGTTATTGGCAACCCACCAATCAATCCGGATATAACATTACCAATGCCCTGAGCAAATAGCTCCTTATTAGTATTGGTTACATGGCGTTCGGGATCTAAATTATCAACAGCCTCAATGCTAAGTAATGTTTCTAACGAGGCGATGATAGCTATCATAATACCCGTAACAATTACTTTGCTGTTCAGGAATCCAGAAAAATCTGGTACTGTAAAGAAGGTAAAAAATTCAGATATGTTTGAGGCAGATTTTATTTGTACTAAATGTTCTGGCATTATTGTAAAGGTACTGCCTGTGGACTTCAGCATTTCATTAACTACTACCGAAACAATGACGGCAATAAGTGCCCCCGGTACAAACTTTACACGTTTTTTAATAAATGGCTTTTCCCATAATAGCATTATTACTATAGATAACAAACAAACAAACAAACAAAACACCTACTTCAATGTGTTGCAAAGGACGTAGCAACTCGTGCCAATCTTCATTACCAAATGGAAACAACTGCGTAATATTCCCTTTTTCATCGCGGTCATAACCAACAGCATGAGGAATCTGTTTGGCGATAATCAGGATACCAATACTTGTTAGCATACCTTTTATAACACTCGATGGAAAGTATTCGGCTATTCCTCCTAACTGGGCTGCACCTAATAGCATTTGTATAATACCTGCAAGTACAACAGCTGTTAAGAACAGCTCGAATGAGCCGACATTTGCAATGGCAGCATATACTAAGGCAGCTAACCCGGCAGCCGGACCGCTAACACTGAGATTTGAACTGCTTAGCGCTCCAATTATTATTCCGCCAACTATACCGGATATTAAACCACTAAAAAATGGTGCACCGGAGGCTAAGGATATACCAAGGCACAATGGTAACGCAACCAGAAAAACTACAACTCCCGCCGATATATCATTTTTGATATACTTACCGGAGAGAAAACTCATATTCATAGGATACTCTTTTACAGATTAGAATTTGAAAAACATAGTGCATAGCAACACTGTTAGTTCCTTAATATCGGAACTAAGAGAATATTGGATATTGGTGTTGTATTTACGCTGTGTACCGTGGTGGCTTAATTGGTTTATCCAGTATGATATACGTAGGTTGGGTATTTTTATAATGAAAAAATGCTTTGGTGGTATTTGATTCAATGATTAGTGTACTTAGATGTTGTACAATAATTTCGTTTGATTCAGATTCTTTCTCTTCCTTTTCTTGCTTCTCTTCTTTTTCCTCATCTCTGTTTTCCGAGACGGGATTGTTTTGTAAAGGTTCAGAGTTAGAATTGTACTTGGCGTAAGTGTTAAGAGTAATTCCAAGTACAAGAGGATTATATTGATGAATTGCTCCTTTTATTCCGGTATTGCCCAAGAATGCTCCCATAACCGTCAGCAGAGATACTACAGTAATGCAGAATATGGGTAGTATGTTCTTTCTACAATTACACACAAAACAACTGTTGAGTTCCTAAAATTTCATTGGGTAACGAATATACGGATTCTTATTGTATAAGTTAGTTGTACAAAACAAAAAAGCAATTGTGTTTCCACAATTGCTTTTACGTAAATCTGTTCAGTATCTTAATAATTGAACTGTGCTTGCAGACGCAAGAAATTACCTTTTTGGTTATTGGCAATTTTAGCAGCGTCGCTAGTATTTCGTTCGCTTATAACATAGGTAGCTGTTAACTCAAACGATGATATTGCCTGCCATTCTACTCCAAATTCAACCTCTTTCATATCATAGTATCGGGCATCTAACTCCTGTTTTTTACCGCCTTTGTAATATTGCGCACGCACAAAGGGGATAAAGTGTTGCCCTCCTGCATCAATTTTATAAAACAATGTAGCAAAACCGCCTTCTATTGTCCCATCCGATACTCTGTTTTTTTCAGTGGTATCTTTTGCGGCAATAAATCTTGGACCATGTCCCCAGTTGTATTCTGCAAGTAGTCCAATAGGCTGAGGTGCTAACGCTATAGATACTGCGGTACGTTCATCCAGGTAATCGGCAACTTTTGCAACACCGGTGGTAGATGATAACGGAGCAATTCTTCCAGAATACCCCTGAAGCCCAACCTCTATTATTTGCCCAGCAACCTCCCATGGGTATGATAAACGTGCAACTATGTGAGGGGTGTTGTTTGTTTCGGGTTTATTAGTGGTTTGTCCGTTGTGAACTCCTAAGCCAAGCACCCCATAATCTCCGGAACCCTTTAATCCTTTACTCACTAAATCGCTGTAGAGTTTACGTGTATGTGCAGGCGCCCAGTAAAACATTACACCTAAATCGCGTTCGTTAGGAACAGCACTGTTTAATGCATCCGAACGATCTAACGGCAAACGGTTTTGGCTTGATTGCAGATTCTCAAACCCATAAGGTATCTTGCTTTGCCCTATACGAAAACGAAATTCCCGCAAACTATCCAACGATAAATCAAAATATGCATCCCGTAACTGAGCAAAGTGTAAATCGGTTGCTGTTGATGCAAAATCAGGTTGAATATAGATAAACACATTATCCGAAACCTGACCGCTAAATATCAACCGTGCACGGCGTATAAAGAAGCCGCCATTATCACCAATCGAACGGTCGCATTGTTCGCATTTAAGTTGCGCGTTTGTTTCAAGTAATCTGTTGTATCGTACCTGTGTATAACCACGCAACGATATTTTATCAAACCATTTCTTTTCCGCCTGTTTGCTTTCAGAACTCTGCTGAGCCATCACAACCAAAGTAGTACAAAACACTATTACACAAATAGATAGGATACGCATACATTACCTTTTAGTATTAGTTACACACACGCTCACGCAACTGAGCGGTGCGAAAATACTTTACTGTGCTGCTGTATAAATATTACCATTTCGTAACATTAGGAGAATTAGTGTTTGCTATCGCCGGACGGCACCAAACAGCCAATGTACAACCAACCGCCACTTGCCGGAGAGAAAACAGTAGTTACTGTGCCGCATGGTAACGTTTCTGTATAGTGTTACGCAGGGAGCGGTCAGGCGATAGCAACATAGTACAGTAACCAAACTTGAAATGTGTAGTTATTGCTGCTGTAATCTTAAACGATCACACACATGCCGATTACAGCGCGGATGAGATGGAAACGTTTCATCCGTGTTTTTTATGTAGGAAGTGTATCGAACGCAGCACAGAGTTGTTGCACATCGGCAAAACTGAGTGCTGGGAAATTTGCAATGCGAATGGTGGAATCTTTTAAATCACCGTATCCCGAACTGCACCGCAACCCACGCGAGGCAAGATACTGAAGAACATGTGCCGGATTTTGCACCCGTAATGTAATCACTGTTTCCGAGCGTGCCTTTTTGTTTTGTACAAACGGCGTACATGTTGGGTGATTATCAAAATACGCATAGAGATATTCCGCTTTCTGTGCAGACTCATGGCGGATGGTTTGTATACCAATGGTATTCATATCTTCTGCAACTTTACCAAGCAGATAAATACCCAGTACATTGGGCGTTGAAGGCGTTTCGCCTAATAAAAAATTACGATGATGTTTTGGTAATGTATTGTGCGCGCCAATAGATTGCTCTGCTTGAATCTGCAACGCACGTTCAACACAGCGCGGATGTACAATCCAAACACCAAGTCCGGCGGGTAAACCAAATCCTTTCTGTACCGAAAAAAATGCAATATCAATAGTATTAAAATCTAATGGACTTATTGGTGCGCACGAAACAATATCAACAGCAGTAATTGCCTGCGGATTCTGTGCGCGGCATGCGGTAAGTACATCGGGTTGTAGTTGCACACCGGTAGATGTTTCGTTATAGGTTAATGCAATCAGTTCTGTTTGTGGTGGTACTTGTACCTGATTGGGTAGAATGGTTTCTCCGTTGGGAACCTTGGTACAGGTTGGATGTTTGCCAACTTCAAGAGCATACTCATAAAATCGTTTAGCAAACGCACCTTGCACCACATGATACGATTCCTTCCGCACGCAATTTATTATGATGCGTTCCCACAGTTCCGATGCCGAGCCCGAAAAGTATATTTCAAATTCCGGTGGGATACCCATAAGTAAACGCAGTTGCTCAACCGTATGGTTATGCAACACTCTGAACTCCGTACTTCTGTGCGACACCGAACCTAATTGCTTAGTAAAAAACGTAGCAACATGGTGTTGTACCGTTGGGTACATGTGTGCCGGTCCTACCGTAAAAAATATCTGGCTCATATAACAGGATTCAATTAATGGACAAGCAAAGATATTCAATACTGCTGCAATAGGTAAAGTATTGTTTGCTATCGCGTGACGGCACCGCACCTCCATTTTGTAGGGGCGTATTGCATACGCCCACCACACCTTGCCGAGCAGAACCACACGCATACCACACTGTTGTTCGTGAAAAATATGTTGTTATGTTTGCAGATAGAAGCAAAGAATAAAAGGAAGTGCCTGAGAGAAAAACTTCCTTTGTAAACAAGTTACCTGCAAGTTTGCAAACAGACATCCCCAAAAAATGACCGACAAAATCATAAAAGACTATTTCGACGGAACTGTTGCGGCTGATAAACTCGTAGAAATTATACCAGGTGCTATTAAAGATGTTGGTGGCAGTTTGACTTGGGTTCTCGACAAAAATGAAAGCAGTCAAACTTATTTGCTAACAAGTAAACATATTATAAAACTGTGTCTCGATGCATTAAATCAAAAAATCAAATTATCAGACTTACGGGCAATCGCTCTTTTGATACGTGGCTCCGATCTTTTTCACTGGGACAGCGACACCGGAGACGGTAAAAAAGTCGACGACGTTATTTGTAACTGGGAATCTCCTGAAATAAATACACCGACAACAATGGACTACGTTCAGTATTGCGCATATTATTTAGAAACTGGAGAACATCGATAAAATTTTGTACTACGGCAGGAATTCTTGAGTCTGCGAAAGGCGCTATGCCGATTAGGGCAATTGTAGTTGTGCTACATGCACCCGTGTTAAGCGGTCGTATTTATGTCAAAGTTTGTCCAAATGATTTTTCTATCTAACATGGTAAAACGTAAAAAATGGTCGTAGATTGAAATCACTTTGGGATATGGTTCCAAAACTAACCACCATGTTCTATTATCTTCTTTAAGATTTACTGCTGTCAAGAAATACATTTTTTCTATTTCCTCCCTTGTTACTTCATAGTCCCCGTCTTTATAACTTTTATAAGCCAAGTCGTATAGGTTTGCAACAACAGTTTCGTAGTCGTCAGCTAATTGTTTGACCAGTTCTATTTTGTCGGTTATAACTTCGTCAACATTTTCAACACTAATAGATAGTTCTACTTTATTGTTTGGGCAAATATTATCCACAAGTCCAAACCACTCTTTGTCTCTTTTACTAAATTCAATATTTCCAAATGGTTCTATTGTCATAATTGGTGTCGTTGAATATGCCGCCTAACTTGTTTATAGAGGAAATTTTTTGATTATTCATTTCCTTTTATTCTTTGCTTCTATCTGCAAACATAGCCAACACATTTTTCACGAACAAGGGTGTTTAGTTGTTGCCGTTCTGTTCCGCAGAGTAACGTGGGCGTATGCTATACGCCCCTACGTAAACGCCGTTCGGTGCGGTCTATTAGGTTGCGTTAAAAAAGAAATTACCTTTGAAATCAAAATAGACACACAGCAACCGCCTGTCCTGCATTCCCTAAGGTGCGGTAAAGGTTCACAACACCTAACGCCTGATTCAG